>JANPGJ010000152.1:0-3232 GCA_031423955.1 Burkholderiales bacterium | reverse complement strand
TCGGTGATGCGCATGATTGTTTTCGTTCGAAGGCAGCCCTGAATTCAAAGGGATCGAGACTTAAGCAGTTTGGTTGTGGGCGCCAAGCCGAAAGTGTCGTAATTCCAGCGGAGTGAACGTGCATCTTCTTCGGTTGCCGTTTTGTTCTGATCAGCGTCTTTGACGCATCTTCTTCGCATTGGATTCTGAGTTCTTCAAACTGCGCCGGAGGGCGTGCATGCGGTCGCTGGAGCCGTTGTTCCCGCCCTGAACCGGGAGCGGCCATGGCGCAGGCGGGACAGCGTAAGTGCTTGTGTTGCGGTGATTTTTTTGATCCGGACCATCGCAATCGCGAACGACAGCGCTACTGCGCCGCCACCGACTGCCGGCGCGCCAGCCAGAGCGCCAGCCAAGCCGCCTGGCTGGCCAAGCCACAGAACAAGGACTACTTCCGCGACCCGCTGCATGTGGAAAGGGTCCAAGCCTGGCGCGTCGAGCACCCTGGTTATAGCCGCAGCAAGCCGCGCAAAGCCCGCACCCAGCCTGCGTTACAAGAGGCCTTGATCCCGCAAGTCACGGATTTGATTGAAGAATCGTCCATTCGTACTGAGATCGCTGAGGCCCCTGCGTTACAAGAGTCCTGGGACACCGCATCGCCGCTGCTGGCGGGCCTGATCGTGCATTTGTTCGAGTTGACGTTACAAGAGGACATTGCCGCGACCACCCGGCGCCTCGTACAACTCGGGCACGACGCAATCAACCGGAGTCCCCGCCCATGAAGACAGTCAAACGCGTGCTCAGGCCCGAGCGGCTGCGCCAGGTGCCCAGGCAATTCAGTTGGGTTGACCAGGGCCTGGTGCAGCGCGGCTTGATCGACCGCTGCGACGCGCGCGCAGCGGCGCTGTACCTGTTCCTGGTCACCGTCTGCGACGCCCAGGGCATGAGCTATTACGGCGCGGCCACACTGGCGCCACGCCTGCGTTTAAGTACCGAGGAGCTGGGCGCGGCACGTGCACAGCTCATTGAACTCGAACTCATCGCCTATCAGCCGCCGCTGTACCAGGTACTCGCCCTTCCGCGAGCCGCACCGCCAATGGCGCCTAGCGCGCTGCCACACGCGCTGCCACACGCGCCGCCAAGCGAGCCACTGCGCATGGCGACACCGGCACCGGCGCGCGACACGAGCGGTCCGGTGAGCATCGCGCACCTGCTGGAGAGAATGAAGCAGCGTCATGCTTGACTACGAGACCTTCTGTCAGGTCCGCGACCACCTGGTGCGCCAGCAACTGACCGTGGTGCAGACCGCACGTGCCTTGGCCCTGGATCCGCGCACAGTCGCCAAGTGGGCCGGTGTCGAGAAGTTCCGCCCGCGTACCGGGGTGGCGCGCACCAGCAAGCTCGATCCCTTCAAGGGGCAGATCGTGCGCTGGCTCGATACCCACCCGTACAGTGCACAGCAAATCTTCCAGCGCCTGCGCGAGGCAGGTTACGCCGGTGGTCCGACCATCGTCCGGGCCTACGTGCAGCGCATCCGGCCGCGCCCCGCACAGGCGTTCCTCAAGCTCGACTTCGCCGTCGGCGAGGCCGCCCAGGTCGACTGGGGCGAGTTCGGCAGCATCGCGGTGGGGTCCACGAAGCGGCGCTTGAGTTTCTTCCTGATGGTGCTGTGTCACAGCCGCCGCATGTATCTGGAGTTCACGGTGTCACAGAAGATGGAGTTCTTCCTGGCCTGTCACGAGAACGCGTTTGCCGCCTTTGGCGGTGTCCCGGCGCGGATCATGGTCGACAACCTGAAGTCGGCGGTGTTGCGGCGCTTGGTCGGCGTCGCGCCGGTGCTCAATCCGAAGTATCTCGACTTCTCGCGCCATTGGGGTTTCGAGATCAGCCCTTGCAACGTGCGCAGCGGCAACGAGAAGGGGCGGGTCGAGAATGGCGTCGGTTACGTCAAGAAGAATTTCCTGGCCGGGCTGGAGCTGGCCGACTTCGCCGCACTGCAGCCGGCGGCGGCGCTGTGGGTCGATACGGTGGCCGATGTGCGTATCCACGCGGTGACCCAGCAACGCCCGATCGATCGCTTCGAAGACGAACGCGCGCATCTGCGCCAACTCAATCCGGCCGGTTTCGATCTGGCGCGGGTGTGCGCGGTGCGTGCCACCAAGCAGTTTCGGGTGCCGCTTGACGCCAATCACTACTCGGTGCCGGCGCGCTACGCGGGTACCCGCTTGATCCTCAAGGCGTATGCCGAGCGGGTCTGCATCTATGACGGCGAGCATCTGGTGGCGCACCATCCGCGCAGCATGGATCGCCACAAGGATATCGAGGAACCCGAGCATGCGCGGCAACTCCTGACGCAACGCAAGAGCGCGCGCGAGCAACGTCTGCTGGTGCAGTTCCTGGCGCTGTCGCCGCGCGCCCAGGCGTACCGCGAGGGGCTTGAGAACAAGCGTGTGAATGCGCGCGTGCATTTGCGCAAGATCGTCGCGCTGGCCGAACTGCATGGCGCCGAGGCGGTGGCCCGCGCGCTCGACGATGGCCTGGAACTGCAGGCGTTCAGCGCCGAGTACATCGCCCATATCCTGGCGGCGCGTCGGCGCATCGACGAGCCACCGGCCGCCTTGCAACTCACCCGGCGCGCCGATCTGCTTGAGCTGGAGTTGCCCGAACCCGATCTCTCGATCTATGACCGTGAACCCGGAGACCTTTGATGCGAACCCGCCTTGACAAGGGACACCCCGATGCCGACGCGCTGCGCGCGAACCTGGGTGCGTTGAACCTGCCGTTCATGCTGGATAACCATCAGGCATTCGCGCAGACCGCCGCCGAGAAGCAGTGGTCGCACTTGAACTACCTCACCGAGCTGATCGGCGGTGAGACCTCCGCACGCGACGATCGTCGCGTCCAGCGCTGCATCGCTCTGGCTCGCTTCCCGGTCCTCAAGACGCTCGATCAGTTCGACTGGAATTGGCCGACCAAGATCAATCGTTTGCTGATCCAGAATCTGTTCCACCTGGACTTCGTCAAGGCGCATGCGAATGTCGTGTTCATCTCCGGCACAGGGCTGGGCAAGAGTCATTTGATGACCGCGCTCGGCCACGCCGCCTGCCTGCGTGGTCATTCGGTGTTGTTCACCGGTGCGATCGAGATCATCAATTCGTTGACCGCCGCTCACGCTACCGGCAGCATCAAGCGGGCGCTGCATCACTATGTCAAACCAGAGGTCCTGTGCATTGACGAACTCGGTTACCTGCCGATC
>JANPGJ010000151.1:0-7215 GCA_031423955.1 Burkholderiales bacterium | reverse complement strand
CCACCGGCGTAGTCGAGCTGGCCATCGCGCAAGGCTTCATAAGTCGCGGTGACCGGGCCCAGCAACTCGATGCTCGCGTCCAGCCCTTCGTTGCGGAAAAACCCCAGCTCCACCGCGGCAATCGCCGGAAAGTATGAGGGCGAGATCATGTCGGGAATGGCGATGCGCAGCGTCATGGAAGTCCTGGCCGAATGGCTTGAGTCAGAAAGGGGGCAAGCCGGATTTTATTGGCTCGCGCCGCGCCGGCTTGCGGGTTTCATTGCGCCGCGCGCCTCGAACTGTCCGGCCGTGAGGCCGCGACCGATCGCCGATCATGGCGGGCTGAAGCGTCCGACCAGCCGCTCGACCTCGCCGGCGAACGCCAGCACGCGAAGATCGGCGAAGCGCGGGCCGACAATCTGCAACCCGACCGGCAGGCCGCGCACCAGCGCCACCGGCACCGAAATCGCCGGCACGCCGCAATAGTTGAACAGCGGCGTAAAGCCGGCATGGCCGCGCGGCCCGGCCGGCGCGCCACCGATCTGCGCCGGCCCGAGCTGATCGAGCGGCCACGCGGTCACCGGCGCAGTCGGGCAAAGCAGCAGATCAGACGTTTCAAAGAATGCCGCCAGCGAAGCGGCGATCGCCTCACGTTGCAGCATCAGGCGCGCGATCTCGCTGCCCGAATGACGGCGGCCGGCGTCGATCTGTGCCGCGATATCGGGGTCGAAGTCAGCGCGCCGCATGTCCAGGGTGTCCGCGAACAAAGCCGCCAGCCCTGCCTGCTGGATCGCGACCAGCGGGTATTCACGCGTGCCTTGCGGCCACTGCGGGTCGGCAAGCGCGAATTGATGACCGGCGGCGCGCAGGGTCGCGATCACCCCTTCAAACGCCTGCAACACATCGGCGTCGATCGCGAAGCCGCAGCCCAGGCACGGGCTCCAGGCCAGCCGCGCCGACGACAGATCGCGGTCGAGCGTTGCCGGCACCGAGAACGCGTCGCCCGGGTGATGGCCCAGCAGATGCTCGAACGCCAGCTGCGCATCGGCAACATCGCGCGCCAGCACTCCGGTGACCGAAATGCCGAGGTTAGGTTCGGCAAAGCCCCAGGGTTGCGGGATCAAGCCTTGCGAAGGCTTGAGACCGACCAGGCCGGTGTGTGCGGCCGGCCGGCGCACCGAGCCACCGGCATCGGTCGCCAGCGCCAGCGGCGCGAACCGGGCGGAAGTCGCCGCCGCCGCGCCACCGGAGGAGCCGCCCGGTGTCAGGTTCAAATCCCACGGATTGCGCGTGCTGCCATGCAATGGATTGGTGGTGATGCCCTTGCAGGCGAACTCGGAGCAATTGGTGGCGCCGATCACCACCGCGCCCAGTGCGCGTAGGCGCGCCACTGCCCAGGCGTCGCGCGGCGCGGTGAATCCGGCGAAGATTTTCGAACCCTGGGTCGCGCGCCGACCGCCCACCCACAGGTTGTCCTTGACGGTGAACGGCACTCCCGCCAGCGGCAAGGTTTCACCCGCTGCGAGGCGGGCATCGATACCGTCAGCCTCGTCCAGCACGACGGCGGCGTCGAACCCGATGATCGCATTGAGCCGCGGGTTTAAGCGCTCGATCCGCCCGACAAACGCGGCCACCATCGCGCGCGCCGCGATGGTCCGCGCACCGACCATGGCCGCGATTTCGCGCGCCGGCAGCTGCGTCAGGTCGCAGTTCACGCCGGCGGCACTTCCTTCAGCCAATGGCGCGCGATATCTTCGCGCCGGGCGAACCACGCGCCGCCTTTTTGCCGCATGTGGCGCATCAGCGTTGCCAGCCCGGAGATCCGGGCCGCGCGGCCGATGATCCGCGTATGCAGGCCGATCGACAGCATCACCGGCTTGTGCGCGCCCTCGTTCCACAACCAGTCGAAGGCGTCGATGCAGTAACCGGCGAAGTCCTGGCCGCTGACGAACGCGTGGCGATCGAAAAAGCGCATGTCGTTGGTGTCGAACGCATACGGCAGCACCAGGTGGGGCCGGCCGGCAACCTCGACGTAGTATGGGCAGTCGTCGTTGTAGGCATCGCTGTCATACAGGAAGCCGCCGTGCTCGACCAGCAGGCGCCGCGTATTGACTGACGGCGACGACTTGGTGTGCCAGCCGACCGGCGCGCGGCCCACCGTGCGCGCGAGCGCAGCGACTGCGCGGGCGATCAGGGCGCGCTCATGGGCTTCTTCCATGCCGGCATGCGCCTCCCAGCGCCAGCCATGGCAGCACACTTCGTAACCACGGCGCGCGGCGTCGGCGGCGATCCACGGCGTGGCTTCGAGTGCGCGGCCGCAGGCGTTCAAGGTCAGCGGCATGCCATGCCCATCGATAACGCTGGCGATGCGGCCATAGCCGACGCGCGCGCCGTATTCGAAATGGCTTTCCATGCACAGGTCGGGTGCGCCAACCACCTGCTGCACCGCTTCGTGCACAGCCTCGTTGCGCTCGTCGCCGGCGGCCAGCGAGAGTTCTGCGCCCTCTTCCACGTTGAGCACGAACGAGACCGCGATGCGCGCCCCGTCCGGCCAGCGCACGGCCGGGTAATTGTGGTCATAGCCCTTGAGGTCACGGGTCATGCGATGAATCCTTTCATGGCAGGCGCGCCGCGTAGGTATCCGCCGGAATGGCGACCGCCAGGCTCTTGCGATAGACCGCCTCCATCGCGCCCATGATCGGCCCGACCGACGCCTCGGCGACCTCATACTGGCCCTTGAGGGCGGCATGCTCGGCGCCGATTTCGGCGATGATCGCGCGCTCGTCGATGGTCGCAAAACTGTTGCCCACAATCACCGGCTTGCCATCAACCATCACGAAATCGACGCCCTGGCCACGCTCGGCATAGACCAGTTGGCGCACCGGATCATTGAGCGGCACGAAGGCCGGCGCGTCAAGCCGGTAGCCGACCAGGTCGGCACGCGCGCCGACCGCGATCTGCCCGAGCCCGGCCGCGAAGCCGAAGGCGCGCGCGCCGCCGCGCGTGGCCAGGGTCAGCGCTTCCTTTGCCGACACCCAGCGTGAATAGTCGTCGCCACGGATTTTCGACAAGGCCGCCGCCGACCCGACCGAGGTAAGCATGTTGGCGGTGACGGTCGAGCAGGTACCGTCGGTGCCCATGCTCACATTGACCCCGGCCTCGAGCAGCGCCCGCACCGGTTGCACGCCCGAACCCAGCATCAGGTTCGACCATGGGTTGTGCTGGGCGGTGGTGCCGGCGCGCGCCAGCGCCGCGATTTCGCGCGGGTTCAGCCAGGTCGCATGAATCAGGCTGGTATTGGGCTTGAGAAAGCCGATGCGCTCCAGGTATTCGACCATCGGCTGGCCATAGAACAAGCCGCCGGTCACCACCTGCATGCGGGTTTCCTGCACATGCATCACAAACGGCAGGCCGTGGCTGTCGGCGAAGCCACGCCAGCGCAGCAGAAAATCCTCGGTGCAACGCTGCGGGGCAGAGAGCGAGACCACCAGCCCCACACGCTTCGAATGCGGGTGCCGGGTGCGCGCCAGTTCACCGCACAGGGCGGCGAAATCAGCTTCCGGCGCCGGCTTCAGCGCGCGCATGCGCGCCAGCATGTCGGCCGGAAACAACTCATCGGCGAACGGGAAGTTGTCGACGATCGGCCGGTTCATCATCGCAAACCCGACCAGCGCGCGAATGCCGATGTCGTCATAGGCCTGGAATACCGCATCCAGATTGGCGCGATCGATCGCGGCGCCCAGCGCGATGTCGTCGAGCACGGTGGTGGTGCCGGTGCGCAGCGCTTCGATCGCACCGACCAGGGTACGCAAATAGGTCTGACGCGGATTGAGCGTGACCGGCACCGGTGTGCGCACATAGTGCATCCACAGTTCCAGCGGCAGGTTTTCGATCCGGCCTTTCTGGAAATGCTCGTGCGAATGGAAGTGCCCGTTGATCAACCCCGGCGCCAGCAGGCGCCCGCCAAGATCAATGATCTGGCCGCCGTTCAAGCTGCCGGCCGGACCGATGGCGCCGATGATGCCACCATCGATCGCGATGTCGAGCGCCGCACCATCGAACGCGAACCCCTCGCCGAGGAGCGCGGAAGCGCCGCGCAGAATGGTTTTCTTCATGCCGTCTTGCTCCAGAGTTTTTCAGCCACCCGCGCCGCATCGCGCAGAACCGCATCCTGATCGACCAGGGTTGCGCGGCCGTCACGCACGATCGCACGCCCATCGACAAACACATGCTCGACATCGCGCCCGAGAGCAGTGTGCACCAGGTTGCCGAGCGGATCCGGTGCCGGCATCAGGTGCGGCCGGCGGAAATCGAGCACCACGAAATCAGCCTTCTTGCCGACGGCGAGACTGCCCAGCGCATCTTCCAGCCCCAGCGCTCGGGCGCCGTTCATCGTCGCCATCGCGAACACGGTCTCCGGCTGCCAGGTCTCATCGATACCGCCATTGCGGATGCGCGCAGTGGCCAGCGCCCAGCGCATCAATTCGATCATGTCGCCATGCTGGGTGTCGGTGGCGAGCGTCAGGTTGAGGCCGGCGGCGGCCATCGCCGGGGTCGGCGCCAGGCGCCCGGACGCAGCGTTGCATTTCGGAATGTGCACTACATGGACCTGTGCCTGGGCCATGCGCCGGATGTCTTCGCCATCGACGTAAATGCAATGGCCGCACAACAGGCGCGTGTCCAGCAGCCCGGCCTCGGCAAAGGTCTCCACCGGCGAGCGGCCGTTGCGCGCGCGCACCCGTTCGAGTTCCACCTTGCTCTGCGCCAGGTGGGTGTTGACCATCGCGGCGCGTGCCTGCGCAGCCGCCGCGACGCGCTTCAGGTAGGCGTCGGAGCAGGTGTCGGCGGCATGCGCGGCGAACTGCACCGCGATGCGCCCCTGTTCCTTGCCGTGCCAGGCGCCGTACAACTCGACATTGGCACTCAGCAGGGCGTCGCCGAGCGTATCGCTGTACTCCCATGCGCCAGCGGCCACGCGGCGAAAGTCGACGTCATGCAGACGCACGCTGGCGTGCACCCGCAGGCCAAGCTTGGCAAGTTCCGGCAGGCAGGCTTCCATGTGCACGAAGTGCTCGCCGATCAGGGTCGAGCCGAACAGCATCGCCTCCAGCGCACCCAGCCTGGCCAGCGCGATCGCATCATCCGGCGTCAGATCCAGCGCGTTGGGAATGCCCTTGGTATACGAAGGCGCGAACCCCAGGTCGGCGGCCACCCCGCGCACCATGGTGAAGGCGCTGTGCGTGTGAGTATTGATCAGGCCCGGAATCAGCACCCGGCCGGCGAGGTGCATCACCTCACGCGCCGGCGGCGCGTCGGGCGCAGCGCCGATCCAGGCGATGCGGTCGCCACGCACGCCGAGCGCGGCGTTGCCAAGGGCTGGTTGCGCAGCGTCGGCCGTGAGCAGGGTGACGTCGTCGATCAGGAGGTCGAGCAATTCAGGCATCGGGCTCATCGCACATCTACCGCCATGTAGAATTCTGTTGATGAAAAGCGAACACGAAAGCTTCATGGACCAGGCGCTGGCCGACTCGCGCGAAGCGCATCGGCGCGGCGACTGGCCGGTGGCTGCCGTCATCGTGAAGGATGGCCGCATCATCGGCCGCGGCCAGAACCAGCAGATTACCTGTACCGATGTGACATGGCATGCGGAGACTGCCGCCATTCGCGACGCCCAGGCCAATCTCGGCAGTTCCGACCTCGCCGGCTGCACCTTGTACGGCCCGATGGAACCCTGCCCGATGTGCGCCTGGGCGATTCGCATCGCCGGCATCAACCGGCTTGTGCTGGCCTTGCGCTACGCCACGCTGAAGCGTACCGACCTCGGATCCTACAACGTTGAAGCCTTCGCAAAGATGATGGATTGGCCGCTTGAACTCACCCAGGGCGTGCGCGAAGCCGAATATCTGGCGCTGCGCGGTCCGTGGGAGCAAAACCGCAAGAAGGCGTGAATCAGCGGCGCCTGGTTCCAGCACGCCCGGGGTGGCGAGGCCCTGCCAGCGCGGGATCAACGCAAATGGCGCGAAATGCCGGCCACGCGCTCCATGATCAGCGCCAGGATGACGGTAATTCCGATCAGCAGGCCTGAGGCAGCGGCAGCGCGCACATCCAGACTGGCCTCGATGATGTGCCACAGGCGAATCGGCAGCACCTCGCTGCGCGCGTCCGACAGCAGGAGCGAGATCGCCACGTTGTCGAACGAGGCCATGAAGGCGATGAAGGCACCGGCGGCGATGCCCGGCGCGATCAGCGGCAAGGTGATGGTCAGCAATACGTAACGCGGGCCGGCGCCGAGACTGCGCGCCGATTCCATCAGGGCCGGGTCAAGCTGCATCAGGCTGGCGCTGGTGGTGCGCAGGATGTAGGGCGTGGTGATCGCGATGTGGCCGATCACCAGGGTCGCCGGCGACAAGCCGGTGCCGGCGATATTGAACAGCACCAAAAGGGCCAGGCCCAGCGCCAGCGTCGGCAGCATCAAGGGTGACATGAAGATCGAGTCGGCCAGACGCGCCCACAATTCGCGCCGGCGCACCAGCACCAGGGCCGCGGCCACCGCCAGCAGCACCGAGATGGCGGTTGCGGTCGCCGCCACCTGCAGGCTGGTGAGCGCGGCGGCGACAATTTCCGGCGAGTCGTTGATCAAGGCGTTGTACCAGCGCAGCGAATAACCCGGCGGCGGAAACTTGAGCGAAAACGCGTTGGTGAACGAGGTGAACAGCACAATCACCGTCGGCGCCACCAGCAGCAGGGTGGCAATGGCGCCGATCAGGCCGATCAAGCCGTTGAACGACCAGCGCTCCAGACGCGAGCCTCGCGATTCGACCGCCAGCGCGCGGTTGGTGTAATTACGCATGGGCAATGCCGGCGAAGCGGCGGCCGATCAGGTTCATCAGCATCACGATCGCCAGCACCGAGACCAGAAGAATCACTGCGATGGTGGCGGCGAACGGGTAATTGTTCGACTGGATCGCCTGCTGGTAGATGTAGAACGGCATCAGCATCAGGCGCCCGCCACCCACCAGGGTCTGGGTGACAAACGCGCTGGCCGCGGCCGCGAATACCAGCAGGCAGCCGGCCAGGAGGCCCGGCATCGACAATGGCACGATCACCTTGAAGAAGGTGTGCCAGCGCCCGGCCCCCAACGAGAGCGAGGCCTCGCGCAGGTTGGGCGAAATGTTCGACAGGGCGGTAATCAGGGGCAGCACCATCAGCGGCATCTCGATCTGCGCCAGCGCCACC
>JANPGJ010000150.1:0-7784 GCA_031423955.1 Burkholderiales bacterium | reverse complement strand
GAAGAAGGCGTCAAGGAACACGCTGATCGCGCCATGCATGTCGAACAGGCACTCCGGCCCGTGCGAGATGCGGTCGAGCAGTTCGCTGCCGTACAGCTTGCCGTCGCCGACCGGCACCCCGCCGACGAATTGATCCAGCTTGTCGTTCAGGTCGAAGGTGATGGCGGCGTTGATGCCGCCCTTGACGCCGGCCTCGATCAGGCCGCCGAGGCCAAGGCTGGCCACCGCGCCGACCGCTGCGCTGAGCGTCACCTCGGGTTTGTCGCTTGCCGTGTTCTCCTGACCGTGGTCGTCCAGGTAGAAGCCGTTGAACACCTTCCACGACTCGTCGAGCTTGAAACCGCCGTCCCTCCATTGGCTCAGGCCGCTGGTGTCGAATCCGAAGTCGAAATTGGTCGAGGCGCCGATGTTGCCGAAAAAGCCGGCGTTGAGTCCGGGGAAGATCGGGAAGGTCTTCTGGTACTCGAACAACAGGTTGAGGTCGGGCAGGTCGTAATAAAACAGGTCCACCGGCCCGCGGTCGAGGATGAAGTCGAGCAGCGAACCCGGGTCTTCGAGGACCGGGATGCTGAAGCGCTTGGTGCTCGGCAATGCGCGCTTGCCCGGGGTGGCAGGGATCACGGCCGTGCGCGTTTCGAGGCCCTTCTGGTCCGGGCCGGCCAGGGCGTCTTTCTGTGCCTGGGTCAGCGCGCTGTCGTTGCGCACCGCGCCGGCCACGTCGGCCGCCGTGCTGGGCGTACCAGGAGTGGCGAGCGAGGCCTGGCTCAGGTGGAAGTCGCCGAAACGGATCGCCCCGGCCTCGTTCATGCTCTTGACCTTGTCGAGGAAATCGATCGTGCTCTTGATCACCTCCAGCACTTTTTCGGCGGCGTCGACGGTCTTGCCCGGCAGCTTGAGGCGGGCGATATCGATCAGCTTGAACTTGGCGACGCCCAAGTCGATCTCGTCGGTGAGAATTTTCACCACCGGCTTGAACGGGGTGACGATGTCGCTGATGGTCTGCAGCGCTTCGCCCAGGAAACTGTCGAACACGCTGCCGACATCGAGGGTGACGTTTTCGAGCGTGACAGACGGCGCGCCCATGCTGAAGCGCGCGCCGCCGGAGGTCGAAAGCACCACGTCGCCCAGCACCTGGCTGTAACGGATGATCGTGCTGATCGAGGGCAGGACATCGCCGGCCACCGTGTCAACCTGGGCGTACAGGTTGGCTTCTGCAAAGGCCGAGGCATGCAGCGTCAGGTTGAGTGCCTCGCCCAGCACCCAGCGGTTGTCGCCGTTGCCGTCGCTGATGTCCAGGCCGAGGTGTCCGTGCAGGGCGGTGGCGCCGAGCGGCCCGCTGGGGCCGACCGTGTCGAAATGCATTTTCAGGAAACCCAGCGTGCCGCTGGCTTCCGACCCCGGTGCCAGGGTGACATCGACATCGAGGGCGATTTCCTCGCCCGCCGTGTTGATGCCCGAGGTGTCGAGGAACACCCCCATGGTGGGCCGCGCCCCTGCTGCGGCCATGTTGCCGATGCCCAGACCGATGCCCATCAGGTAGTCGATTTTCGCGTGCACCGAGGCAACGATGGCGATGTTCAGGCCGGGCAGGCCGGCGTCGAGGTCGAGCGCCTGGTCGCCGTCGACCAGCGTGCCGCCGAACTTGATGTTGAAGGTAAGCAGGCCGTTTGGCGAAAGCACCAGTTCGATGTCGTCGGCACTGGCGGGCGTGCCGTCGGCATGCGGGTCGGCGAGTGTACGGGTCTTGAGCTTGCCGCTGGCGTCGTACTGCAGGGCGCCAAACGCGTCGTAGTCGGGTACCTTGGCCGCAAACAGTGCGCCGTTGAGAGGCTTAAGTCCGTCGAACAAGGCCTGGCGAATCCGGTTGAGCACCGCATCGGAAACGCTGGTGTGCGTGGCGGCCTGCTCCTGCAGCCATTTGCCGAGGCCGCTGCTGTAGACCGTGCCCGCCTTGGCGCCAAGCACCTCGACGCGCAGGCTTTTCAGGCTGGCCGCAAGGCTGTCGAAGGCCGCGCCGCCGACCAGCGGCAGTTCGATCGAATCGATGCCATTGGCCGTACTGTCGAGGGCGCCGAAGAAGTTCTCCAGGCCTTCGAGCAGCGTGGCCGGGTCGTTCAACAGCGCGAGCAACGCGGTGGCGGCGTCGAAATTCAGGCTGAACGAGGGCAACGCATAGCTGAAGTCGGTTTCCAGGTCGAAGCTGCTGTCGAGCGTGAAGGCGCCGCTGGCGTGCAGGACATTGTCGGCGACGCCGTCGCCGTTGTTGTCCTGGGTGGTGCCCCCCAGCGGCAGCGCCTTGATCGGGAAGTAAAGCGGCAAATCGAGGATGGCACTGCCGCTGGCGCCGGCCTGGAAGGCACTCGCAATCTGGCCCAGGGCCAGGTGGCCGTCGCCGTCGGGGTCGGCGGTGGCGTCCCCCAGGTTGGCGAAGAACCCCAGATTCACCGCGGCGGACCCGCCATCGGCGATCAGGCCAAGGGTTGCGCCGCCGACGTTGAAGCCGATCTTGAAGCCCGCGTCGCTGGCCGTACCCGAAACATGCGCGCTGACGCCGGTGTCGGTGGTGACGAAAAGCACAGGATGGCTGATGTCGCTCAGGTCGAAGCCGAAGCCCAGGTCGAGCGCCGCCGCGGCCGCGAGTTGAATCGACGTGCCGCCCTGTATATCGAGCACGTCGCCCAGGTTCAGGCCAAGTTGCTGGCGAATCTGCTCTGCGATATCGAGCTTGAGGTCGTAGGACTTTTCGACCTGGAATTGAAGATCGAGGTGGAACTCGAAGGCCGAGTCCTGGTAGCTGAGGGTGATCGGCTGCGCGCCTGCGGCCAGGCCGAACAGGCGCACCAGTTCGGCGTTGAGCTGGGTCTCGAGGTCGCCGATGTTGTGGGCCGTTTCGCGCACCAGCCTGACGGCGTCACGCAGGTCGGCGGCGAAGTTGCCGGCCCCTTCGCCAAGCACTTCGGCCAGGCTCACGCCGACCAGCGGCAGGTCGGCATTGAGCGATCCGCTGTTGACCCTGAAGGTGGCATAGCCGTCGGCCAGGTCAACGAGCTTGGTGATGCCGAACTTGGCGGCGTCGAACGACTCCGCGGCCAGCAAGGTCGTGCCGGGCTGGTAGACCTGCAACGATCGATTGGCGCCGGTGCTTTCAGTCCCCCACACCGTGCCGCTGCCAACGGTCCAGGCGTACAGCCGAAGGTGCTGGTCGCCGACCGCCACCAATTTCTGCGGCTGGGTGCCGTGGTCGTCAACGGCGGTATAGCCAGTCGTCAAGGGGACACCGGCCGTGGCCCATACCGTCTCGTAAGTCTGCAGCGTGCCGTTGGCGAGCTTGCCGATGGTCTCCATGTCGACGCCGACCATGTCGTCAAGCACGCCCTGCAAGGCGCCCAGGATCATGTCCAGCGTGACGCCATCGAACGACAGGAAATCGGTGATCGAGCCGGCCGGCTGCAGGCCGCCTGCCACCTTGGTGAAGAAATTGGCCAGGTCGCTGATCGGCAGGCCGTTGCCGATTGCGGAGATCACCAGGGGTTCGGCGTGCATGCCCGCCAGCACGCCGGAAAGCCGGATCGGCAGCAAGACTGCATAGTCGCTGCCGGTATCGATCTTCGCGTTTCCGATCAGCGACGCGGCACTGGTGGTGGCGAACCGGTCCGACGTGAGATGCGTGGTCGCGCCTAGCGCCAGGTGCGCGTCGAAGCCGATCACGGCGTTCTCGAGCTCGGCACCGAACAGGCCCATCAGGCTGACGCCGGTATCGAAGGTCGGACGCACCCGGCCGGCCACGCTGGCAACTTGCAGATCCTCGGCGACGGTGATGGTGCTGCGATTGGTTGCGGCGTCGAAGCTGACCGCGGTGACGGTATACAAGCCGTCATTGTCGGCAGCGCCTGATAGCAGCAGCGTATTGGTCGCGTCGGTAGCGGCGGCGATCTTGCCGCGCACGTCGCCTGCCACCACGATCTTGTCGCCGGGATGGGCCAGCGCGGTGATGGCGAACCCGCGATTCAGGGTGCCGTCCAGAACGGTCGACGCGATCGCGCCGCTGACCCGTATGGTGGTGCGGTTTTGCACCTGGTCGTAGCTGACCGCGGTCACCGTGTAGGTGCCGTCGTTGGCGGTCGAGTCCCGCACCGTCAGCTGCGCATTGACCGCGAAGGCCGCGCTATGGTCACCTACGACACCAAACGCATGAGCGCCGGCGACCGACCGGTCGATCGCGGCAATCGAGGCGGTATCCGCGATCACCTGGCCCATGCCCGCGACGTTGACATCCGGAACCTCTTCGGCCACCCGGAGTGTGGTTTTGCCCGCGGCATAGGTGGCGCCCACCACGGTATAGGCGAAGTCGTTGCCGCCACCCTGGGAATCCGTCACCGCCATCTGCGCACCGGCGACGAACAGTGCCCGTTGGTCGCCTGCGATCTCGATGCTATGCCCGCCCTGGTCAATCCCGAGCACATTGGCCGGCTTGTCGCCCAGCGTGACACTGGCCGTCAGCAGTGGATCCTCGATGAAAAACCTGCCCGCGTCGTCGATGCCGAAACTGAACTCGAGAAAAATGCCGCCCGCGATATGCAGCGTCGGTGGATCCGTCGCGGTCAGACCGAAAGCCGAAAGATCGAACCCGCCCGCCACGTCGGAACCCGGGAGTTGGATCTTGGTGACGTCGAGGCTGATCGATTGATCGAACGGCGCGATCTCGATGCGCCCGCCCCACATCTTCGGATTGCTCGATGCCACGCCGAAGATGTGGACGTTGTCGATCAGGTCGACGTTCTGGATCGTCCCGCCCGCCGCGAACGCCTGGTCGACCAGCCCCTTGAATTCGGTGTCTACCTTGCTCCTGATCTGGATCTTGAGACCTGCGACATCAAGCCCGATCAATTGGGCGAGCGTTTTGTCGGTGAACGGCAGGGTCGGGTTGAGCGTATCGACCAGCTTGTCGCCCGCCGCCTCGATCCAGCTGCCGAACGCCTCCAGGCCATTGGCGAGCTTGCCCTGGTCGGTGGTGTCGGGAACGTGGCTGGCATCGTTGACCGAGGTCAGCGCGACCGTCGGTTGCAGCAACTGCGTCGGCACCGAAAGACGCACGCCGGGTGCGAGCACGGCGTCCATCAGTTGGCGCACACCGTCGGTATCCGAACTGTGCTCAAGGCCGAGGAAGTGCCCGAGTTCGTGCTCGATGGTCGTCAGGAGGTCGATGCGCCCGGCGGCAGCCCCGCCGGCCAGCGCCGTGAGCGTGCCGTCGGCATTGACTTCGAACTCGCTGTCGTCGGAGGGCGTTGGATCGATGAACCAGCCCGCACCGCCCGCATTGATGTCGATGAGCAGGCCGTTCGAGGTGGCCTCGGCGATCATGCCACCCGGGAGATCGATGATCTGGATGCTGATGCCGGTGAGATCGGCGAAATGACCGGCACCGATCGGCGCATCACTCCAGCGCGCGACGGCCTCGCCATACACTGGCATCAGCTGCGCCAAGTCCAGCGTCTGTGCCACCGTGCCGGCGGCGGCTGTCTCGAGCCCGCCGGTCAACTTGGAAATGTCCACCGGCATTGGCAGGAACAGCCCGCCATACCGCCCGAACCGCTCGAGCTTGGCGTTGCGTTCCTGCGGCGTGTTCTTGAGTTCCGCGACACCGCCGGTGTAGTAGATGGTCCCTGCGTTCGCGCCGTTGCTGCCGGTGATTTCGTACTTCTGGTATTCGATCCCGCCAAAGGTCACGACCACCGGTGTCGTGCTGACTTTGGAGTTCACGTCCAGGTCGCTGAAATCGAGCTTGTCCGTTCCGCCGCCGCCGATGATCACGTCCACGCCGCTGTTGTCGCCGAACTTGAACGTGTCATCCCCGGTGGTACCGATCAGGACGTCATTCCCACTGCCGCCCGCCGCCTGCTCAACCTCGGTCAACGTGCTCCAGGCGGAGCTGTCAATCACGCCGTCGACATGCACTGATGCAGCCGCGCTGGTGAGCGTAGACCCTGCGGAAACGAGGGTAAGAATCCATGGTTCCGTGTCGGTGCCGGCGCCACTGACCTGAAACACCGGTTTGCCAGGCAGGCCGTTGAGCGCCGCCTCGACCTGCGCGGCGGAGGCGCTATCCGCGAGACTCCCGGTGATCTCGCCGTTGAACGTCAGGGTGAACGGATCGCTGCCAACATGCTGGACAGCGACAGATCCCGGCCTGCCACCAATCGAGTAGCTGACCACACCAGGACCCGACAGCAGGCCGGCAATAATGTCGCCCGGCAAAAGACCGACGTCGTAGATGACCTTCCACGGGTCAACCAGGGTACCGCCGCCGGTAACGGAAACTTTCCTTCCCGGCAGGTCATCCAGCGCTGCCAGCAGACTTGCCTGCACCTCCTCGGCGGTGGCACCGACCGGGATCGCGCCGGTGGTGATACCCAGCAGCTTGAGTGTGAAGGTGCCGCTGGCGCCTGCGTCGAGGTAGATCGATTGGGTCGCCGTGCCGGTCCACGCCCTTTGGGTCTCAAGGTCGATGAATGCATTCTCGGTATTTCCGGCAAAGCTGAAGGTATCGTCGCCGGCTCCGCCGTTGAAGACGTCGTTACCGCCGCCTGAAACGAATTTGTTGTCCTCGGCGTTACCGGTGACCACGTCGTCATAGGCTGTGCCAATCACGTTGGTCAGATTGGCCACCGCGGCATTGCGCTGGAAAGTGACGCCCAACAGGGCAAGCACGTCACCCAGTGCTTCCAGGCGGTTGCCCTTGACCGCATCGGCGGAGCCGAAGCTGTATTTGATGGTGGGCAGCGAAAATAGTGCTTTCACCGCGAGCGGTGCGCCTTCGAGCAACTTCTCGCCATCGACGATTACGACCTGCGGACCGGCCGACGCGTTCGCACTGATCCCTGCGGTGACCTGGCCCGCGTTCAGGTACCGCGAATAGTCGAGTTCAACGTTATCGCCGGAAATGAAGCCCTGCAGGTCGGCGCCATCAACAAACATGAAGCTGTTCTTGCCCGAGCCGCCGACAATGTTCTCGATGTCGTTGGCGATCACGTAGTTGATGCCGGAGGTCGGGGCGATCGCGGGGAAATCGTCAATGTGGGCCGAAACGAGCAACTTGTCGGTCACGATCACCAGGTTGGTGCCGATCTCGATGCCTGCCGGAGACTGCGCTGCCGAGGCGCGCGCCTGGGCAGTGCCGTAAAGGGCGTTGATCCTGTCCTTGTTGCCGGTGGTTATCTTGAGGATCGTGTAGTAGAGGTCGGTGGAAACCTCGCTGAAGTCAAGGGTGTCGTAGCCCTCGGGAGTCACACCGCCGATCGAAAGGTCCGGGGTTTCCGCGATCGCCGCGAAGCCCCAGACGCCGCCGAACTTGTAGGTATCGCCACCGGATTTGCCGCTCAGCAGGTGGATACCGGGCGCGAACGTCGGCAGCTGGTCGAACAAGACATCCTTGACCTTCGCCAGGGTTTCGTTCGCAACCGAGAAGGAAAGCAGATGACCGCCGACTTCGAAGGTATTGCGCCCGTCGAATAGCTGCCTGTACACCGCTCCCGCGAGACCTTCGGAGACCGGTTTGCCACTGATGAGGTCTTTGAGCGGCTGGACTACATCCTCAAGCAGGCCGGGAATACCATCACCGGTCATGACATTGATGCCGGGCCCGTAGTTGATGTTGTCTATATTGATGATCGATCCGGTGAAGCCCTCGAGACTGGGCGGACCAGTCGCATCGCCGAGGAAGGCGTGATGGAACACCCCACCCACGGTTGCCTCGCCGACGGTACTTTGACCGGTGATGCTTTTGT
>JANPGJ010000149.1:0-3647 GCA_031423955.1 Burkholderiales bacterium | reverse complement strand
TCGTTCTTTGATCGTTTAGGTCTGGTGTCGCTCGTCGATACGATGCGCCGACTCCAGTGTGTTCAATGAACCGCCGGATGCGGAACCGCACGTCCGGTGGTGTGGGAGGACGGCGGGGGTAACCTCGCCTCCTACCCGATTTTATGGATGCCCACCGATGCTGAACCTCGCCTACAACCTGAATTTCCACGACCTCTACAACCTGCCCGGCCTGACGCGGGTGGACCAGGCCTTCCTTGCCGGCCTGGCTGAGGCCGATATGGCTTTGTGGGTCAAACTGGTCGAGGCGCGCGGGAACCCTGCCGGGCTTGAAAAAAAGGCGGAGTCCGAACTGCTGCTGGGCTTGAGTCCTTATGTGGATGATTTTCTGGGCACGCTGTTCGGAATTTCCGCGGAGGTGAGCAGTCTGGCCGCACGTCACCACGAACTGGCGCCGGTTTTCGAGATCAAGAGGCAATTCGTACAGCGCAAGGCCGCCAAGGCCTATGACGCCGCCGCTGCCGGGACCTTTGACGGTGTTGCGCTTGGCGCAGAGCTTGGCAGCCTGATCGGCGCAGCGGCAGGCGATATTGCCGGCTTCGAACTGGCGTTTGCACATCATGTGAAGCGCTGGCAGGCCGACGAAGGCACGTTTGCCGGCAGCCTTGAGCTTGCGCTCAAATACGCAGCCTGGGCGCTGCTGACTGACGCCGGCAACCATCATCATGCCTCTGGCGTGCTGTTCAAGGCGCCGCGCAAGATCGACCCGCTCACCGTGATCGAGCATGCGATCGACCGCCGAGAGCAGGATGGCACCACCACATTCAGCATCAAGCCGGAACACATCCGCCGCCGCCAGGGCTTCAAGCTCACCGATGCCGGCACCAACCTGACCGGTGCGCTTGACCAGGCCAACTACTGCATCTGGTGCCACAAGCAGGGCAAGGATTCCTGCTCCACCGGGCTCAAGGAAAAGCCGGCGGCCGACGGCAGCGTAGCGTTCAAGCGCACCGTTTTCGGTGTGCGCCAGGCCGGCTGTCCGCTGGAGGAGAAAATCAGCGAGTTCCACATGGCCAAGGTGGCCGGCAACGTCATCGGCGCGCTGGCCATCATCACGGTGGATAACCCGTTGGCCGCTGCCACCGGGCACCGCATCTGCAACGATTGCATGAAGTCCTGCATATACCAGAAGCAGGAACCGGTGAATATTCCACAAGCCGAGACCCGCACCTTGAAGGACGTGCTGGAGTTGCCCTGGGGCTTCGAGATCTATTCGCTGTTGACGCGCTGGAACCCGCTCAATCTCAGGCGCCCGCTGCCGGCTGCGTCCACCGGCTACAAGGTACTGGTGGCCGGCATGGGCCCGGCAGGGTTCGGGCTTTCACACAATTTGCTTAATGACGGCCACACAGTGGTAGGGATCGATGGCCTGAAAATCGAGCCGCTGGCTGAGACGCTATCCGGCGTGCGCCTGGACGGATCGCGCGCCGCCTTCGAGCCGATCCGCGATTTCGCCGACATCAAGGAAGAGCTTGACGAACGCACCATGGCCGGCTTTGGCGGCGTGGCCGAATACGGCATCACGGTGCGCTGGGACAAGAGCTTTCTCAAGGTGATCCGCCTGCTGCTGGAGCGCCGTGCCGAATTCGCCCTGTTCGGCGGTGTGCGTTTTGGCGGCACCGTCACGCTGGACGATGCCTGGGCTCTGGGCTTCGACCATGTCGCACTGGCCATCGGCGCGGGCCGGCCGACACTGCTCGACATCCCGAACGGTTTTGCGCGTGGCGTGCGCACCGCCTCCGATTTCCTGATGGCGCTGCAACTGACCGGTGCCGCCAAGGCCGACTCGATCGCCAACATGCAACTTCGCCTGCCGGTGGTGGTGATCGGTGGCGGCTTGACCGCGATCGACACCGCTACCGAATCGCTGGCCTACTACCAGGTGCAGGTTGAAAAATTCCTCGCGCGCCATGAGATCCTGGTCAGGGAACAGGGGATCAGCGCGGTTCGCGCTGCCTGGCGCGACGAGGAGCGCGAAGTCGCAGAGGAGTTTCTGGCGCACGCGCGCGCGATCCGTGCCGAGCGTGAAACCGCCGCGCGCCAGGGCCGCCAGCCGCGGGTGATCGAGTTGCTCAAGAGCTGGGGCGGCGTGACGCTCGCCTATCGCCGCCGCCTGGTCGACAGCCCGTCATTCACCCTCAACCACGAGGAAGTGGAACTCGCCTTGCAGGAAGGCATCAGCTTCGCCGAATGCCTGACCCCGAAACGCGCCGACATCGACAATTACGGCGCGGTCAAGGGCATGGCATTCGCGCGCAGCCGCATCAATGCCGCCGGCAAGTTCGAGGCCGACGGCGACACCTGGCTGCCGGCGCACACCGTGTTCGTGGCCGCCGGCACGCAACCGAACACAGTGCTGGCACGCGAAGGCGACGCGGCTGAACGCGCGCAGTTCAAGGTTGACGGCAAATATTTCGCCGCCTGCGACGAGGACGGCAAGCCGGTCAAACCCGAAGCCTCGATCTCCAAGCCGCGCCGCGCCGAGGTGCTGCTCTCGAAAACCCCGGACGGCCGCTTCGTCTCCTACTTCGGCGACGTCCATCCTTCGTATTTCGGCAACGTGGTCAAGGCTCTGGGCTCCGCCAAACAGGGTTATCCGGTGGTCTCGCGCGTGCTTGCACAACGCCCGCCATCCCTTTCTGCAGTAGCCAGTCCGGGCGCGGCGCATGGGCTGACCCACCCCAACCCTTTGATTGCGCACCTGAACACCGACTGGCGTGCCACGGTTCACGACGTCATCCGCCTGACACCAACTATCATCGAAGTGGTGATCAGGGCGCCGGCGGCGGCGCGCAAGTTCGAGCCGGGCCAGTTCTACCGGCTGCAAAACTTCGAATCATTGGCGCCGTTTGTCAAGGACACGCGCCTGCAAATGGAAGGCCTGGCGATGACCGGTGCCTGGGTCGATCGCGAGGCCGGCCTGGTCTCGACCATCGCACTTGAAATGGGGGGTTCGTCCAACCTGTGCGCTTCGCTCAAGCAAGGCGAGCCGGTGATCCTGATGGGTCCCACCGGCGCGCCAACCCACATCGTGCCCAACGAGACCGTGGCCCTGGTCGGCGGCGGCCTGGGCAACGCGGTGCTGTTCTCGATCGGCCAGGCATTCCGCGCCGTCGGCTCGAAAGTGCTGTATTTCGCCGGCTACAAGAAGACGATCGACCGCTACAAGGTCGAGGAAATCGAGCGCGCCGCCGATCTGGTGGTGTGGTGCTGTGACGAGGAACCCGGCTTCGCGCCGACCCGCCCGCAGGACCGTACCTTCGTTGGCAACATCGTGCAGGCGATGGATGCCTATGCCTCAGGGCGCTTGGGCGAGATCGGCATCCGGCTGGAAGACGCCGACCGCATCATCGCCATCGGCTCGGACCGCATGATGGCGGCGGTCGGGCGCGCGCGCCACCATGTGCTCAAACCACACCGGAAAGTGCAGCACATTGCCGTGGGATCGATCAATTAGCCGATGCCATGCATGTTGAAAGAGATCTGCGCGCAATGCGTGCAACCGCACCACGACCCGGTGACCGGCGAGACGACGTACGTATTCTCCTGCTTCAACCAGGATCAGGAGCTTGACAGGGTGGATTTCGGGATTCTGAATGACCGGCTGG
>JANPGJ010000148.1:0-30623 GCA_031423955.1 Burkholderiales bacterium | reverse complement strand
GAAACGGTCAGGCGACTGACACCCATATGCAGGGCGAACTGGCCTTGGGTGAGACCGAGAGCCGGCAGTATGTCTTCGCGCAGAACGGCGCCAGGGTGTGTCGGCCGGCGCTTGGGGTCTCGTAGCGACTTCATCAATGGTAGTCCTCCAGGTCAACGTTCGTGGCGTCCTCGCCCTCGAACTGGAACGTGATTCGGTAGTTACCGGTCACCGTGATCGAATAGGTTCCCTTGCGGTCGCCCTTCAGCGCGTGAAACTTGAAACCCGGCAGGGCCATGTCCGCTGGTGTCGCACAACCATCCAGCAAGTCGAGCATGCGCTCGATCCGCGGCGCACTTGGCCCCGGAATGCCTTTGTAGCTTCCCGAGGTGAAAAACTTTTCAAGTCCGCGATGTTTGAAGCTCTTGATCATTTCCAAAATTGTAACTTGTTTAATTACAGTGTATGAGAAAAATTACAAAGTCCACTGAATTATGCAGCCTCCTTGCTGAACTTCGTCAGCGTGGCTACTGTCCTGATGCCGCCGGCTTCGGGCACCGCCAATGTCGCGCACTCCACGGATCGCCAAACCGGGTCGATGCCAAGGCGTGAGTAGATTTCCGTGGCGTGATGGTTTCTGTTGCCGAGGCTCTTGTCGAGGGTCGCTAGGCTTGTAGCGGCGCAAGCCTCCGGGCTGTTTTTTTTCACTCCTCGCTTCGTTTGATCGTTCGACGGCACCGACTGGTCGGCAATGAACACCCTTCGACCGACCGGTTTGGTTCGAGATCGAGGGCGTATCGACGGTGACCATCCTGGCGGTGCACCACCAACTTGAAGACGACTGCCACTGACGCAGATTGCCCGCTGCGTCAGGATCGAACCTTGGGGTGCGCGCAAGTCTTCATGGCTGCGGCGCCGCCCGGCAACGGTTATTCGTCACAGATCCGGCCATCGGTCGCGGCGGCGAACTGCAGCACCTGGCGGGCGCATAGCGCGGGGTGGATGTAGTGAATCATGTGGCAGGCGGTCGGCAGGCCGACGAAGCGGATGTTGCGCACACCGGCCTTGAGCGCTGCCCGCTGCTCGTCGTTGGAGATCACGCCGCCGGTCGGGTGCAGGTTCAGCACAGGTGCGGCAATTTTCGGCAGCCATGGGCGCATGTCGACTCCCAGCGCGACCTCCGCCATCCGTACCATCATGTCCTCGCCGGCCGACGCCACCCCGGCGTCGTACCAGTCGACGAAAGCGCCCGGCATGTCGGGCGGAAATCGTGTGCTGCGGTTGGTTTCGGCCAGCCAGGCGCGCGCGCCCATGCTGCGGATCGCCTGCGGCCACGACGGATGGCCGCAGGCATAGCCGCTGCGCGCGCCGTCGCCGATGAATGCCGGCGACGCG
Source organism: Burkholderiales bacterium (assembly GCA_031423955.1). Classification (GTDB taxonomy): domain Bacteria; phylum Pseudomonadota; class Gammaproteobacteria; order Burkholderiales; family JAEUOS01; genus JAEUOS01. Next base: position 29,249 of record JANPGJ010000148.1, on the reverse strand, counting down.
ATCACGATGAGTGAGCGCACCAGGTCCGGGAACTGGCCTGCGAACGCCATGCCGATGGTGCCGCCGAAGGATTCACCGCAGTAATGCACCGGCGCGTCGCCCAGGTCGGCGACGATGGCGCGCACGTCGGCCACGTATTCCTCGGCGGTCAGTTCGGTGGCCAGGTCGAAGTCGCGGCCCGACTTGCCCAGGCCGCGCAGATCCGGCCGCACCACCCGGTAGTAGCGGCAAAGATGCGGTACCCATTGATACCAGTAATTCGCATTGCGGCAATAGCCGTGTTGCAGGATCAGGACCGGCGCCTTTGCCCAGGGATCAGTGAAATCGTCGAGTTCGTAGTTGAGGTCCGGCTTGCCGGCACGCTTGAGGGTTGGCACGGTGAATCCTCCAGTAGTTTGGTGTTGATCGGCGCCTCAATCCGGCTTGGCGCCGCTGATCTTGACCAGCTTTTCCCACACTGGAATCTCGGCCTGCAGGCGCTCGGCGAATGCCTTGACGCCAAGCGGTTCGAGTTCGAGGCCGGCTCCCGGCAGGCGATCGCGAAATTCCGCGGATGCCGCGGTGCGCGTGAGCGCCGCTTCGAGTCTGGCAATGATGTCGGCAGGCGTCGCGACCGGCGCCAACAACGCATTCCACGAGGTGAATTCGTAGCCCGGCAAGCCGCTCTCGGCGATGGTCGGCACCTCGGGCATGCTGCCCGAGCGCGCCGAACCGGTCACCCCGATCGCCTTGAGCGCGCCCGACCTGATATGCGGCAAAGCGGTGGTGATGGCAGTGAAGGTCATGAAGACCTCGCCACCGATGACGTCCGTCAGTGCCTGCGCGCCGCTCTTGTAGGGGATGTGGGTGACTTCGAGGTTGGCCATCGAATTGAACAGTGCGGCCGGCAGTTGCGTGGTACTGCCGCTGCCGGCTGAGGAATAGCTGAGTCTGCCGGGCCGCGCGCGCAGGTAGTCCACCAGTTCGGATTGCCGGTTCACCGGCGCCGACTTCGACACCACCAGCACCAGCATCGCGTTGCTCATGCGCATCACCGGCTTGAAGTCCTTCAGCGGGTCATACGGCAGGTTTTTGTACAGGCTGCGATTGATGTAATGCGCCGGCGAGGTGAACAGCAATGTGTACCCGTCCGGCGCTGCCTTGGCCACCGCCGCGGTGCCGATCTGGCCGGAGGCGCCGAGGCGATTATCCACCGTGACCGCCACCTTGAACTGCTCGGCCATGCTGCGCGCCGCCAGGCGCGCCACGAAATCCACCGCGGTGCCGGGGGCGAAGGGCGCGATGATGAGGATCGGTTTTGCGGGATAGTCCTGCGCTTGCGCCTGGCCAGGCATGGTCACGCAAGCCAGCGCCGTTGCGAGCAAAAGGGTCAAGCTGCGGAACATCATCGTCTCCCGGAATATGTTGCGTGTGATCCTAGCCGGTTTCAGCGACCTTGGAGCCGGGAGTCCGCATTCCGATCGCATTCCTTCAGTTGACCGCGTTGCAAGTCTGACCATTCGGCAATGCACACCGCAATTGCAATATGTGAACTTTTATAACAATTATTGTTATGATTAATACAATATGATATATTCAGAACACCGATGCAAACTGCCGCCAATTGCCAGCAAGGAGCGCATGCATGTCTGCCGTCTTAGAGAAAGTACTTGATACACCCATCCCGCAAGACCGCGGCGCCCTGGCCAGGATGGTGATGACCTTGCTCGACCACTGGAAGCTGCCCACCGAGGATCAGGCGGCATTGCTGGGCATCGCCGTCAGCAACCGCGCAGCGTTGACGCGTTACCGCAAGGGTGAAGCCATCGGCACCAGCCGCGACCAGTTCGAGCGAGTCGGCCATCTGCTGGGCATCCACAAGAATCTGCGCCTGCTGTTCCCGCAAAACCGCGATCTGGCCTACCGCTGGATGAGCACGCGCAACAAGGCGTTTGACAACCTTGCTCCAGTGGAGGTCGTCAAGGAATGGGGGTTTGCCGGCTTGTTGATGGTGCGCGCCTATCTGGACCGAGCCCGCGGCACCTGATGGACGCTTTGTTTGCCTGGCTGACACTGGCCGATGTGCATCGCGATGTCATTCGCAACATTGTCTTGATCGGCGTATCGCAAGACCTGTTCGATGATCTGAGCAGCAGCCCGAAAGACTGGGCGCTCGCGCAGCAGGTTGAAGACCAGGTCAAGCCGCCGCCCTACCAGTCCGCAAGCCCGGTGATTCACCGGCCGTTTGAAGACGCCGAATGGTTCAACGCGATCGGCTGGCCGTTCAAACACCGGCAAGCCAGCCGGTTTTCCGATGGGTCGTATGGCGTCTGGTACGGCTGCGACTCGGCCAAGACCTCGGTGTACGAAACCGCCTATCACTGGTTCAGTGGATTCCTGACCGACGCCGGGTTTGAGGCCGAGAAGGTGGTTATTGAACGCAAGCTATACGCGGTGGCCTGCAACGCCGCACTGGTGGACCTGCGGCCATTGACCGCAAAACACCCGGCCTTGATCGACAAGACCGACTACAGCACTACCCAATCGGTTGGCGCCAGGCTTCACCGCGAAGGTCATCCGGGGCTGATAGCGACATCCGCGCGTTATGCGGCGGGGCACAACTATGCGGTCCTGAACCCCGATGTGTTGTCCACGCCGCGACAACACAGCCAGTTGACTTACCGACTTGAAGGGCGACGCATTGTGATTGAGAAACGGCCCGGAGTGGCCTGGATGCGAATTGCAACCGATGAGTTTTCACCCGGGCGCGCGTTTCCGTAGTCCGATCGGATTCCCGGAGTTCCTTCCTCGATTTCGATATGTTCGTCACTAAGGTCAGTCGCCAGCGCCAGCGATGCCAAGTCAAGACAGACAGCTTGCGAGCCGTGATCGACTTTCGGATGCCGCACGTCCTGCCCTAAAATCCGCCACTCGTCGCGAGATGTGGCTTGATAGATGAATGCATCGTGCGCGCTCTGCCCCTCCCCACCCCACCTTTTCGGACCTGCCCGTGACCAACACCAAAAGAAGAGTTGCCCGAACCGATTTGTGGCTGCACGGCATCTTCGAACAGCGGCTCGCGACTGAGCCCGACATCGAACTCACCGTCTGCCCGATCGCGGCGCCGGCCGCAGCCAGCCAGGCCGTATTCGAGCAAACCCATGTGTTCCACGTGTCGCCGGCCAAGGACGAACTGCCGAAGCACATGTTCGTCAATGCCGAATTCCTCAAGCGCTGCCCGCAGTTGCTGATGGTGTCCTCGGCCGGTGCCGGTTACGACACCATCGACGCCGCCGCCTGCACCGCCGCCGGGGTTGCGCTGGTCAACCAGGCCGGCGGCAATGCGGTGTCGGTGGCCGAACTCACCATCGGCCTGATGCTCGACGTGTCGCGGCGCATCAGCGAGTCCGACCGCCTGCTGCGCCGCGAGCGCGGCTTCACGCGGGAATCGGTGATGGGCCATGAAATCGCCGGCAAGACCATCGGGCTGATCGGCATGGGCCATATCGGCACCCGGGTGGCGGCACTGGCCCGGGCGTTCGCCATGACGGTGCTGGCGACCGACCCTTTGCTCAGTGACGATGACATCAGCAGGCGCGGTGCGCAACCGGTAGCGCGCGAGCAGTTGCTGGCGGCATCCGATGTGGTGTCGGTGCACTGCCCGCGCGACCCCGATACCCTTGGCATGCTGGACGAGGCGGCGTTTGCGCGCATGAAGCGCGGGGCGATTTTCATTTCCACCGCACGCGGCGGCATTCATAACGAGGCGGCGCTGGCCGCTGCCCTGCGTGCGCAGCATCTGGGCGGCGCCGGGCTCGATGTGTGGGAGCCTGAACCGCCGCCGCTCGATCACCCACTGTTGCAAATGTCCAATGTGGTGGCCACCTATCACACCGCCGGCGTTACCCACGAGGCGCGGCGCAACGTGGCGGCGATCGCCGCCGAGCAGATCGTCGGCATGCTGCGCGGCGAGAGACCACCGCGCCTGGTCAATCCGGCGGTGTGGCCGGCCTATGCGGCGCGGTTTGAGCGGATTCTCGGCGTGGCGGTCAAATCCGGCTGACCTGTTGCATCGCCGCAACCGCGCCAACCGACACGACGCGGATCAATGGTCCTCGATGCGCGGCATGGTTTCCTCCGCCGGTGATCCGGTGTCGGGGTCGATCCAGTCGCTGATGTCGAGAGAGGCTTCGGCTTCCTCGAGAGATTCGTAGGCCTGCCCGTCACCCTCGGAATCGTCGGCGGACTGCATGTCGAGCGTCGCTTCAAGCAGCGTATCGAATGGCCCGGTGGTTTTGCCTGACGCCATCGCCTGCCAGTAAAAGCCGTCGGGCCGTTCGATGACGCGGGTCTCGTCCCTGACCGGCGGTGGTGGTGCGTACTTCTTTTTCATCTCAGGTTCTCCCGCGTTGCGTCGCCTGTGGCGCGCCGGATTGGCGTGGCATGTCTAGACTACGACAAATTCGGAAAGCGTGCGCGGCCAGCGGCGATGATTTTGCGCTCTCCCGGCAATCCGGCCGGATCCCGGACCAGCATCCCGAGCCTTGCCCTTCGGCTCGATCCGGTCCGACGAAGCCTGCGCAATCGCCGAAACGCAGGATTGATCCGGATCAAACCCGGGGTGGCAAAGCCCTGGCTCGGGGCGCCCGCAATGAGCCTTGCACGCACCTTGTTGCTTGGGCCTATGATGTGACGAAACAAGGGCAACCCATCGGAGACAAGGAATGATCGACGCACTTCTGAACGCTCGGCACGATTGCGCCGCAACCCGCAACATGACAGCAATTTCAGCGCATCATGCCAACCGGTGGCAAGCAAGGTGGCGCCGCTTTGCACTCGCCGCAATGGCGACGCTGGCCGCGGCCAACGCCTGCGCGCAGTATCCCGACCGCCCGCTGCGCATGATCGTGCCGCAGGCGCCGGGCAGCGCCACCGACACCATCACCCGCATGCTGGCGGTCGAACTCGGGCCGCAACTGGGCCAGCAGATCGTGGTCGAAAACCGCCCCGGCGGTGCGCTCACCATCGGCATGGACCTGCTGTCGAAATCAGCGCCGGACGGCTACACCATCGGCATGGGCCCGATCGGCGCGCTGGCGATCAGCCCCAACCTGGTGGCCAAGCTTCCATACGACGTGGAAAAGGATTTCCAGCCGATCGCGCTGGTGTCGATCGGCCACCTGATGCTGGCGGCCTCACCCAAACTGCCAGTGAGCACGATCGCCGAATTGATCGCCCATGCGCGCGCCAATCCGGGCAAACTGACCAACGCCTCGTCAAGCAACGGCTCGCCGGGTCACGTCGGCGGTGAACTGTTCAAGCTGTTGTCAGGCACGCAGATCGTGCATGTGCCCTACAAGGGCGGCGCGCTGGCGATCAACGACCTGATGGCCGGCCAGGTCGACCTGATGTTTGAAAGCCTCAATTCGATCGCGCCGCATGCCAAGTCCGGCAAGGTGCGCGCGCTCGGCGTCAGCGGTGCGCGGCGCTCGCCGGCCTTTCCCGCCGTGCCGACCATCGCCGAAGCCGGCGTGGCAGGTTATGAAGCCGCCACCTGGACCGGCGTGGTCGCGCCGGCCAATCTGCCGCGCCCGATCCTCGACAAACTCAATGCGGCGGTCAATCGCGCGATCAATTCGCCGACCTTCCGCGAACGCTTCAGCGGCATCGGCGACGAACCGGCCGGCGGCACGCCGGAAGAATTCGCCGCCCTGATCAAGCGCGAAGTCGGCAAATGGCGCGACGTGGTCAAGCGCTCGGGGGCACGGCTGGATTAGCTTGATCGATCGAATGGTCTGCATCAGCACCGGGTTGTGCGCATCGCTGCCGATGCGGTCGGCGTAAACCACCACCGCTCAGGCACTTTGCAACGGTGCCGGCTGACTCGCCAGCCACGCCGCGCAGCCCTCCATCAACGCCCGCTGTTCGGTGCTGTCAAGACCGACCGGGTCAAAGCGATAGCGATAATGCAGCTTCACCAACTGCGCCAGATCGGCCAGCGCATCGATCGCCGGGCGCTCGTGTGCAACGCGCGCCAACCATTGCTCCATCGGCTCGGTCGCCGCACGCTGCAAGCCCTGGCGCGCGAGTTCGGCTTCGATTTGATAGAACGCCGAATCGACGCCCGGCATCCGTGCCGAATCCGCGCTCGCACCCTGCCCCGCCACTCCGCCCGGCTTCTTGCCGCCGCGCGCTCCACCGAACACCCGCCACGCCAGCCACGCCAGCACCAGCGCGCCGATACCGCCGAACAGGCTCCATTTCTCGGCCTCGCTGCTGTTCATTTGCCAGCTCGCATAACGGTAGCGCAAGGCGGACCACGTATCGACCAGGCGCGTGCGCCAGCGGGTCGCTGCCGGTCGCCCCTGCTGTTCGAACTCGGCCCAACCGGGCGGCGTGGTGTCGAGATCGACCCATGCGCCGTCCACAAACACACGCGCCCAGGCGTGTGCATGGCGCTCGCGCACCAGGTATGTGTTGCTGCCCGGCTCGCGCTCCTGGACTGAAAAGCCGGTGGCATAGCGCGCCGGCAGTCCGGCGGCACGCAGCAGCAACACGGTGGCGCTGGCGAAGTATTCGCAGTGCCCGGCGCGGGTGGTGCCGATGAACTCGGCCAGCGCGGTACGCCCCGGCGCCGCCGCAACGCCGACGATCGAATAACGAAAGCCGTCGCCGAACCAGTGTCTGACCTGCAGCAGCACCTGCGCCGGCGGCAAGCCGGCGAGCCCGAGCTGTAGCGCGGTGTCGGTGAACAATACCCGTTCGCTTGACGGCAGCTTGAGATCCGACTCGTTCGGCGCCTGCGCCAGCGCTGCCCTGTCGCCATCGCCAACGCTGTAGATAAGAAACCCGGGCGCCGCTTCGGCCTGCACTGCGCCAAGGTTGTTCATGCGCAACGAGATCGCGCCGGCCTGCACCGTCAGCGCGCCGGCGGGCAGGCTCAATACCGGATTGCCATGCACCGCGAAATCGGCGATCTCGATCCGCCGCTGCGCCTTGCCATCACGCAACACCCAGGCACCACTCGACGCTTGCCGCGGCACCTCGGCAAAGCGAGCACCGCGCGCCAGCCAGGCGGTGCCGCCATACTCGTTGTAGGTGGCACGATGCAGCAGCAAGGGCGCGCGCAATTCACCCTCCGGCGTCACGCGCAGGATGATTTCGTCGGACTGCTTGAGTTCGCCAATGCTGCCCAGGTCGGTGCTGCTGCGGTACGGATTGGTGCGGTTGCCGCCGGCGCCACTGATCCAGTCGGGCGCCGCACCTTCCAGCCACAGCTGGGCCGAATGGAGGCCCATCTGCAGGAGCCAGCCTAGCGCGACCGCCAGCGCAACCTGCGCCACCCACCAGCCGGTATTGGCGCGCGAGCGACGCGCGCTTGCCAGCGCCCACGTACCGAGTCCCACCAGCCCGATGGTCAGCGCCGCGCCGCGCTGATTGGCGGCGCAGGCGCCGATCAGCCAGAACACCAGGTAGGCGTAGCCGAGGTTGACCGTCATCGCGCCGCCGCGGGTATCGCGGCGCAGGCTCCAGAACAGCACATCGAGGCGCACCGTGCCGGCGCTGCCCCAAACCTGCAGCAAACCCAGCGGCAACAGCAGCAGCGGCAGCCACTGGAATAGCAGAACGATGGCGCGCGGGTTGCCATAAGCGACATAACAGCCGACGCCCACCATTGCTGCCAGCACCAGGCAGAGGTCGGCGATCCGTCGCTGGCGCAGCGCTTCGACCTCGAAACGCCGCGTGACCCGGCGCGGCGCCTCCAGCAGGATCGCGGCGACGACAGCGGGCAGCCAGAAGCCGGTTTGCCAGCCCCAGAACAACGCTGCCGCACCGAGCAAAAGAGGCGGCGTATTCACAGCGCGGCCAAGTCTTGCTGCACCTGCCCCGGCACCAATCGCGTGAGCCAGGGCGGCGCATCGGTGATTGGCGCAGCGCTGATGCACAGCACACGCAAGGCGGCACCGCGCGCGCGCAGGTGGTCGATCAGGTCGGCGCGTTCGCGGTCCCAGCCGAGCAGGATGCATACGCAGCCACTGAGCCCGGCGGCACGCTCCTTGAGCGTCGCCGCCAGCACCGAAAATGGCTGCTCGCTGCACAAGGCGACACCGGCCAGCACCTCGAGCAGGCTGCCGGCCTGCAACTGGCCGCGCCCGGCGGTATAGGTATACGGCTCGGCCCCCACGAACATCAGGTCGAGCATGCATTCCTGGGTATCGATGGTGCAGGCGAAGGAAGCCGCCACCGCCACCGCCTCCTCAAACGCCTCGGTCTGATCGGCGCCGGCGAAGGTATCGAGAATCAGCGCGTAACGCTCGAAGTACTCGTCCTGGTATTCGCGCACCACCGGGTGCCCGAGGCGGGCGAAGCTTTTCCAGTGCACCCGCTGCAACGGGTCACCCGGCCGGTAGTCGCGCAAGCCGATGAACTCCTCCGAATCGCCGACCGACGAAGCGAGGCTGACGCCGCCCTGCTGGTAGCGCCGGCCACCGGGCAAGGCCAGTGCCGGCAGCACATAGCGGCGCGGCAGCACGATCAGGTTTTGCTCGTGCGCCACCGTGGCCAGGCCGCGCGCCAGGCCCAGCACATCGTCGCAACCGACGGTGACACCGGTGAAATGCATGCGGCCGCGACGCAGCGCCTGCGCCGACAGGCGCAACTCGATGCTGGCGCCGGCCTCGAGGTCATCGATATCGCGCGGCGCGACCCGGCCGATGCGGTTGCGCTGGGTCAGGCGCCACCAGCCGCGATAGGAAGGCCACTTCAGGCCTGCGCTGAATTGGGCGTAGCCGGGTCGCGGATCGGCCAGTTCGTCGCGCAGGTTCAGTGCTCGCGCTACGCCGGGCGCAAGGTTGTGCACCCGCATGCGGTATTCGAAGGTCTCGCCGATGCCGGCCACTCTCGGCAGCAGGCGTTCGACCGCAAAGCGGCCACGCCGCCAGCGCGCGCCAATCAGGGCACAGGCCAGCAACAGCAGCAAAAACGCGAACATGCGATAGGCCGTGCTCTGGGTGGTGTCGATGCCGAACACTCCGCTCAAAATCGCTGCGGCCAGCACCAGCATGCCGGCCGGCGTGAAGCTGCGCTCCGCCCAGTGCGCCACGCCGGCGATCGCGTGATAGACGCGAAACATCAGCTTCTTCATCGCACTGATCCGCTGCGGTCGCGTTGTGCCTAGGCCGGCACCGGCAGCCGCGCCAGGATTTCGGCCACCACACCGGCGGCGGTCAAGCCGGAGAATTTCGCCTGCGGATCGAGCGCCAGGCGGTGCGCCAGCACCGGTTGCGCCAGTGCGCGCACATGATCAGGCGTGACGAAATCGAGGCCATCGACTAATGCCAGCGCCTGCGCCACCCGGGTCAGGGCCAGCGACGCGCGCGGCCCGGCGCCCAACTGCACGCCGGCGGCGCCGCGCGTGGCACGCGCCAGGTCCACCGCATAACGGGTGATCTCGTCGCTCAGGCGCACCGCTTTCACCGCCGCGCGCAGGGCGCGCACCTGATCGGGCGTGATCACCGCGCGCACCGCGTCCAGCGGATGGGCGCGGCCCTGGGCGGCGACGATCGCCACCTCTTCTTCGGCGCTCACATAGCCCAGCGAGACGCGGATCGCGAAGCGATCCATCTGCGCTTCCGGCAGCGGGTAGGTGCCGCGAAACTCGACCGGGTTCTGGGTGGCGATCACGAAAAACAAATCGTCCAGGCGCGAGGTCCGCCCTTCGACCGTGACCTGGGCTTCGGCCATCGCTTCGAGCAGGGCCGACTGCGTGCGCGGCGAGGCGCGATTGATTTCGTCGGCCAAAAGGATCTGGGTGAAGATCGGGCCGGCATGAAAATCGAAACTCTGCGCCTGCGGGTTGAATACCGACACCCCGACAATGTCGGAGGGCAGCAGGTCGGGGGTGAACTGCACGCGGGTGAATTGCGCGCCGACACTCATCGCCAGCGCCTTTGCGAGAGTGGTCTTGCCGGTACCCGGATTGTCCTCGATCAGCACATGGCCACCGGCCAGAAACGCCGCCAGAATCAGGCGCACCTGCGCGCCCTGGCCAGACATCACGCTTGCAATGCTGGCGGCGATGCGGCCGGCCCCGGTTGCGCTGTCACTGTTGTTGATTGCCATGCTGCCGATTCCCCTGTTTGCACCATTCGGCGCGGTGCCGACACCATGTACCGTCTCAAACACGCACCATGTCAAACACGCTGCCCGATTCTATCGGCATGCGATGCGAGTGCCGTGCGCATGGCAGAATCATGCCCCCAGAGGATGACGCCAGGACCAGGGACCAGCGCAATGCATGTACATGAGGCAGTACGCCAGCGCCACTCGGTGCGCGCGTTTCGCAGCGATCCGGTCGATGCGGCATTGTTGCGCGACCTCCTGCAGAGCGCCGCACGCGCGCCATCCGGCGGCAATCTGCAGCCCTGGGTGATCCATGCCCTGGCCGGCGCCCCGCTCGCCGAGTTCAAGGCACTGGTCAAGGCCCGCTTCGACGCCGGCCAGACCGAGACCGCTGAATACGCGGTCTACCCGCCCAGACTGTGGGAGCCATTGCGCGCCCGCCGCAGCAAGGCCGCGGCGCAGCGCTACGCGGTGTTCGAAGTGAGCGCCGGGGAAGATCCGCAGACCCAACTGCAACTGCGCAACTACGCGTTTTTCGATGCCCCGGTCGGCCTGTTTTTCTGTTTCGACCGCCGCGTCGGGCCGCCGCAATGGTCCGATCTCGGCATGTACATGCAAACCCTGATGCTCCTGGCCGTCGAGCGCGGCCTCGGCACCTGCCCGCAGGAGATCTGGGCCAACTGGCCGCAGGCCATCGCCTCATTCCTGCAGTTGCCGGCGAGTCACATGGTGTTTGCCGGCATGTCGCTTGGCTACGCCGATGAGGGTGCGGCGATCAACAGTTTTCGCACCGAACGCGAGCCGCTGGATAACTTTGTGCAGATGCGCGGGTTTTAGCCGCTGGCAATTGTTCACCGTGCCGGCCACCCGGTGACTCGTGCGCCGTCACAGTCGGCCGCGACTGCTACCGCCCTTTCCACTGCGGCCTGCGCTTCTCGGCATAGGCCTTGAGCGCCTCGGCATGATCTTCACTGGCGCGCGCGATCTTTTGCGCGCGCTCGGTGAAGCGCACCGCATCCTCCAGCCCGTAGTGCAGTGATTCGGTCAGCGCCAGCTTGAACAATTGCACCGTCAAGGGCGGGCCGTGGTCGATGATCTCGCGCGCCAGTGCGCGACAACGCGGCAGCAGTTGGTCGGGGGCCACCACCTCGCTGACAAAGCCGTTGGCCAGTGCCCCGGCGGCGTCGATGGTGCGGCCGGTGACGCCCCATTCATAGGCGCGGCTGTAGCCGATGATCTGCGGCATCAGCGCCAGGCTGGCATCGTCGGGCACGATGCCGCGGCGCACGAACACCCAGCCGAAGCGTGCGTTGCTGGCGGCGATGCGGATATCGCAGCCGGCGGCAATGCCGATGCCGGAGCCGACCGCCGGGCCGTTGACCGCCGCGATCGCCGGCTTCGACATGCGCCGCAGGCCGATCACCACCCGGCGAATGTCGGCTTCGTGTGGAAACATCTCCTCGCGCAGGCTGGGGTCGGGCGGCTCCAGCGACTTGCCTTCCGCGGTCATCCGCTTGATGTTGCCGCCGGAGCAGAAGATCCGGCCGGAGCCGGTGATGATCAATACCCGCGCGGCCGGGTCGGCCTCGATGCGCGCACATTCCGCGATGATCTCCTGGTTCATCACCCAGTTGACCGCGTTTTTCGCCGCCGGGTCGTCGATGGTGACGACCACGATGCCGTCTGCGCCCTGCTCAGAGCGGATGAACTGGTAGTTCATGGCGATGCTCTCCCTGAAACGCGGCAAGGTCGCTGCGCAAAAGGTGCGCCAGGGCGCGCCGCTGGTGACCGGCATCGCCGTAGGCGGCAGCGGCGGCGATCGCGCGGTGGTAGTAGAGCTCCAGCGGGTAGTCGCGGTAGTAGGCGATCGCGCCGTGGATCTGGTGCGCGGTGCGGGTCAAGGCCGGTATCGCTTCGCCGGTCTTGGCCTTGGCCATCGCCACCTCGCGCGCGGCCGGCTTGCCGCTGCCAAGCCGGGCCGCCGCCTGCCAGGCCAGCAGGCGACACACGGTGAGGTCACGATACATTTCGGTGCAGTGATGCTGCACGCCCTGGAAGCCACCGATCGGCTGGCCGAACTGCATCCGCGTTTTCGCATAATCGAGGGTGAGGTCGAGTGCCGCCTGGCCGATGCCGACCAGTTCCGCCGCCTTCAGCGCCGCACCGCGCGCCAGCAGGCGCTCGACATGCGGCCAGGCCGCGCCGGCCTGCCCGACCAGGGCTTCGGCCGTCACCGTGACATCGTTGAACGTCAGCTCCCACATGGCCTCGCCGCCGGCGGCCCACAGCCGCCGCCGCGCGACACCCTCGGCGTTGGCCGGCACCAGCACCAGGTTCAGCGCGTCGCTGCCCTCCGCCGCGCGGCCGAGCCAGATGATGGCATCAGCCACGCCGGCGTCACGCACAAACAGCTTGGTGCCGCTGACCCGATAACCCTCTGCCGTCGGCGCCACCAGGCTCTTGATTTGCTCGCGCAACAAGCCGCCGCCGGGTTCGGCGATCGCGGTGGTGAGGATCGCACGGCCGTCGGCGATGCGCGGCAGCCAGTGGGCGCGCTGCGCGGCCGAGCCGGCATCGAGCAGCAACAGGCCGGCTTCGACCACCGTCGAGAAAATCGGGCTTGGCACCGCACCCTGCCCGAGCGCCGCGATGATCAGCGACAGTTCGAACAGGCCCAGTTCGGAGCCGCCATACTCGGCCGGGAACACCGCGCCGGCCCAGCCCAGGTCCACCATCTTGCGCCAGGTGGCGCTGTCGAAGCCATCCTCGGTGGTTTCGAGGTCGCGAATGCGCTGCGCGCTGATCGCGCCCTGCGCGAATTCAAGCGCGCTGCTGGCAATCAGTGCCTGTTCTTCATCGAGTGTGATATCCATGGCCGGCTCCTTAGCGCGGCAGGCCGAGGCCGCGTTGCGCCACCACATTGCGCGTGATGTCGAAGCCGCCGGCGGCGAACTGGAAGTACAGGCGGTCGCGATACTCCACTTCCACCTCGCCGTTGAGCCGCGCCCACGGCGAGCCGGTGCGCAAGGGGCCGAACGGTCCCAATAGTTCCAGCCCGGCCACGTCGAGCCGGCGCGCGGTCTCGCGCTTGACCAGCAGGGCGAGCGAGGTCTCGTGCTGCGGCATCAGGCCGCGCGCATGCAGCGAGGCCAGCCAGTAGGTCATCAGCCGCGTGCCTTCGCTCTCGATCGCCAGGCGCACCAGTTCGTCCTGCACCAGCGGGTCATCGAGCTGCGGCGACGCGCCGTCGTGGCCGCTGGCGCACCAATCGACCAGACGGTCGACCTGGAAACCGACCAGGCCATGGCTGGCCAGCGCCGCGCGCTCGAAATCGATCGCACCCATCACTACCCGCCAGCCCTCGTGCACCTCGCCCACCAGCATCGAGCGCGGCACCCGTACCTGGTTGAAATACACCGCATGATGGGTCCAGCCGGCCAGCGTCGGATAGCGGGTGACTTCCACCCCGGGGCTTTTCATGTCGACGATGAACAGGCTGACGCCGCGATGCCGCGACATCGCCGGATTGGTGCGCACCGCCACCCAGCCATAGTCCGCCATGTGGGCGTCGCTGGAAAAAGATTTCTGCCCGGTGATGATGAAGTCACCGGTCTCCGGGTCCTCCACCGCCAGCGTCTTCAGGCTGGCCAGATCGGAGCCGGCCTCGGGTTCGCTGTAGCCGACAAACCAGGCCAGCTCGCCGCGCATCACCTGCGGCAGCAGCAGTTGCTTCTGATAGTCGCTGCCGAAAGCGAGCAAGGCATTCGGCACATAGGTGATCGAACGATCGAGACCGGGCGCGCGGAAGTATTCCATCTCGTCCCAGAAAATCGCCTGATAGACGCGGCTGCGACCGCCGCCGCCGTACTCCTGCGGCCAGCCCATGCCGATGTAGCCGGCGGCGCCAAGCTTGCGGCGGAATGCCTTGGTGAAGGCTTCGGTCCACATCCCCTGCTCGGTCTGGTCGCGGTGCGCTTGCCACACCGCAGGCGTGAGTTCGCGCGCCAGGAAGGCACGCACCTCGGCGCGAAATTCAACTTGTTCCGGTGTCAGGTCGAGATCCATCAACACTCCTTTGCGGCAATCCGCGTTCAGGCATTCAGGTCAGCGCGCCGCTGGCGGCGAGCCGCGCGTATTCGGCATCGTCGATCCCCAACAGCGTGCCGAGCAATTCGCGCGAATGCTCGCCCAGCAGCGGCGCGCGGCGGTATTCGCTCGCGGCGCTGTCCATGCGCCACGGCAGGCCCAGCTGGCGGCGCCGGCCCACCACCGGATGGTCGGTGCTGATCACCGTGCCACGCTGGATCAGCCGTTCATCGTCGATCAGCTGGTCGCAGCGCAGCACCGGGCCGGCCGCCACGCCGGCCTGCTGCAGCGCCAGGGTGAGCGGCTCGACATCGCAGCCGCGGGTCCAGGCGGTGATTGCCGTATCGAGCGCATCGACATTGGCCAGGCGTGCAGTCATGCCGGAGAAGCGCGGGTCGGCCAGCCATTCGGCATGACCGGCGACGCGGCACACGGCCTGCCAGTCGCGTTCATCGGCAACGCTGAGCGCGAGCCAGCTGTCAGGCTGCCGGCAGCGGTAGATGCCATGCGGCGCCTGCGCGCGATCGCGGTTGCCGGCCCGCACCGGATCGCGGTCGTTCAGGCTGTAGTCGATCACCGCCTCCGGAATCAGGGTCAGCATCGCCTCATACATCGCCAGATCGATGTACTGGCCACGACCGCTTTGCCGGCGGTGATGCAGGGCCGCGTGAATCGCGAAATTGGCGTAGGTGCCGGACAAGGGGTCGGGCAGCACGCTGCCGAGAATGCGCGGCTGGCCGCCGGCATAGCCGGTGACGTCGGCCACGCCGGAGAACAGGTTGACCGCGCTGTGCAGGCCGCGTGCGTTCTTCATCGGCCCGCTGCGCCCGAAGGCGCCGCATGACACCGCGATCAGGCGCGGATTGTGCGCGCTGAGGGCGGCATAGCCGAGCCCCAGCTTGTCGAGCACGCCAGTGGAAAAATTGTCGACCATCACGTCGACCACGCCGGCCAGACGGCGCACCAGGTCGCGGCCGGCGTCGGTGGTCATATCAACGGTGATGCTTTTCTTGCCGCTGTAGAGCAGGTTGAAATAGCCGCTGGCGTCGGGGTTGCCTTCCAGCCCCGGCGCGAACGGCGGCGCGCTGCGTGATGTCATGCGATTGCGCGTTTCGACCACGATCACCTCGGCGCCGAGCCACGCCAGCCACAGGGTGCAGAACGGGATCGCGATGAACTGGCCAAGATCGAGCACGCGGATGCCGGCCAGCGGCAGCTGCTTGGAGGCCGCTGCCGTCGTGCTTTGCGGCGGCACGGCGGCGCCTGCCGGCGCCGGCCGCTCCAGCCACTCGCCGATCACCTGGGCGGTGTGTTCGCCGTGGCGCGGCGCCGGCCGCCGCAGCGCCCATGGCGTGCCCTGCATCGCCAGCGGTGCCGCCGGCATGCGCGCGCGCCGCGTGCCGATTTCGAACTCGACCACACTCGCGCGCGCCGCCACATGGGCCGAATCGATCAGCTTGCGCACCGGATAGAACGGGAAAATCGGCAACTGTTGCGCACCGGCCAGGGCATACAGTTGATCGCCGGTGACGGTCATCGTCCAGTCGGTCAGGCGGCGCCGCAGGTCGATCCAGTTGCGGATGCGGGCATCGGTGGAGTCGAAGTCCGCGCTGCGCGCCCAGGCCGGATTGCCCATCGCCTCGACCAGCCGTTCCCAGTGAATGCTCATCGGCGCGGCGATGGTGGCGTAGCCGTCCTTGCACGGCAGATAGAAGTTCGGCATGCGGCCGATGTTCAGCGGATTGAGCAGGCGATTGTAGGTGCCGCCCAGATAGGCATGGGTGGTCATGTCGCGATGCTGCAAGGCAGCGACCGCCGCATGTTGGCTCAGTTCGACATGGCAGCCGGCACCGCTATGGCTGCGGCTCTCGATCGCGCTCATGGTGGCGGTGGCGGCGATCAGACCGGTCAGGGTTTCGGCCACAAAACAGGCCGGGTGCAGCGGCGGTTCGGTCTCGAGATCGTCGGCCGCATCCGGCATGCCCGGCGTGCTGTAGGCCATGCCGCCCATTGCGTAGGTCACCAGTTCATCGCCGCGAAAACCGGCCCACGGGCCGTCGCTGCCGAACGCGGAAATGCTGGTGATGACAAGCTGCGGATGGCGCGCGCGCAAGGCGGCCGGCGCGATTCCCGCCGCCGCCAATCGGTCGGCCGGCAGGTTGGTGACGAATATGTCGGCGCGCGCCAACAGACGATCGAGCAGTGCCCGCCCTGCCGCCTCCTCAAGCGCCAGGACGATGCCCAGCTTGTTGGTATTGAGGTAGTGAAACAGACCGCTCGCCTCCGGGTCAGGCCGATCATCGGCGAACGGCCCGCGCAGGCGGGTCGAGTCGCCGGCCGCGCTTTCGACCTTGACCACCTCGGCACCGAAATCGCCGAGCAATTTGGCGCAATAGGGGCCGGCGGTGCCGTCGCCCAGTTCGACCACCTTCAAACCGGCCAGCGGCCCGCCGACTCCGGCCATCGGTGGCACCGGCGCGGCCGCGTTCGATGGCGCGGTCGGGTCTGCGCTCATTGCGGCTTGCGCACCGCCTGCAGGCGGTCAAGCACGCCCTCGGCCTCATGCACCATCGACATCAGGATGTCGCGCGCCGGGCGGCGCTGCTTGAGCATGCCGCCGATCTGGCCGACCGGATTGTTGATCAGGTCAGCACGACCGGCGGCGTCGGCAGCGGCGATGAAATCATCCATCAACACCCCTTGCAGCGGCATCGGCAGCGGCTTCAGGTCGGAAGTTTCCCAGGCCTGGATCACCGCATTGTCGAAGTCGCGCGCGGTCTTGCCGGTATACGCACGGGTGACCACGAAATCTTCGGCATTGCCGCGCATGATCTCCTCCTGGTGCACCGGATAGATGTTGGATTCCTCGGCCAGCAGGAAGGCGGTGCCGACCCACACCCCGACCGCGCCCAGCGCCAGGCCGGCGACCAGGGTGCGGCCATCGGCGATGGCGCCGGCGGCCACCACCGGCACCGGCGCGACCGCATCGACCACCATCGGGATCAGCGGGAAATTGGCGATCTTGCCGGTATGGCCGCCGGCTTCGTAGCCTTGTGCGATCACGTAGTCGACCCCTGATTTGGCCTGCCGTTCAGCCCCGCGCACGTTGCCCACCAGGCCCATCACCTTGATCCCGGCCTGGCGCGCCAGCGGCACCACCCAGGACGGATCGCCAAGGCCGGCGGCGAATACCGAAATGCGTTCTTCAAGGCAGACATCGACCTGCGCACGAATGAATTCCGGCGACATCACGCCGCCCGTGGCGACCATCCGCGTCAGGCCGAAGCGGTCCATCAGCGAACGCGCGAAGGCTGCGTGTTTCGGATGGTCGCGCTCGATCCGCGCGCGCATCTCGACCCGGTCCGGGGTGGCGTCAACCATGCTGGCCGGCAGCAGCAGATCGACGCCAAACGGCTTGTCGGTGAGATTGCGCACCGCGCGGATGCGCCGCCGCACCTCGTGGCTGTCGAGCCAGGAACACCCCAGAATGCCCATGCCGCCAGCGTCCGACACCGCCGCCACCAGTGGCGGCGGGGTGGCGCGCCCTTTCACCCCCATGCCGGCAAGAAAAATCGGGTATTCGATGTTCAGATCATCGCAAAGACTGGTATGCAGAATGCTCCTGGTCATGGCCGTGCCTCCTTGTGTTTTCAATTCTCTGAAGTGCGGCGCGCGTTCATGCGTTCATCATTTTCCGCGCAGTTTCGGGTCGAGCAGGTCGCGGATCGCATCGCCCAGCAAATTGGTGGCGAGCACCGTCAGGCAAATCGCCAGTCCGGGAAAAATCACTATCCATGGCGCGGTCAGCGCCAGCGTGGTGGCCGACCCCGACATCATCAGGCCCCACGATGAGTCCGGTTCCTGGATGCCGGCGCCGAGGTAGTCGAGCGCCGCCTCCTGCACGATCGCCAGGCCCAGATAGGCGGTGGCGATCACCAGCAGCGGCGCGAAGGTATTCGGCAGGATATGGCGCAGCATGATGCGCAGGTCGCTGCAACCAGTGGCGCGCGCCGCCTCGACAAAGGTGCTGGCCTTGAGAACCAGCACACTGGAACGCGCGATGCGCGCGGCGCGCGGCACGATCGGCATGGCGAGCGCGACGATCACGTTCGGCAACGACGGTCCGAGCACCGCCGCCATCGCCAGCGCCAGCAGCAGCATCGGAAAAGCCAGCAAGGCATCCATCAGGCGCTGGGTCAGCACATCGGCCCAGCCGCCGCGGTAGGTGGCGGCGATGCCGAGCGCGGCGCCGATGGTCACCCCGAGCAGGCTGGCGCCAAGGCCGACCAGGAGCGAGATGCGGGCGCCGTGGATCAGGCGCGACAGGTTGTCACGCCCGAACGCATCGGTGCCCAACCAGTTGATCGCGTTCGGTGCACTGTTCAAGGCCGCGGCATCGCCCTGGGTCGGGTCGAACGGCGCGATCACCGGTGCGCCGATTGCCGCAAGCACCATAATCAGCAGCACCACCGCGCCGGCGGCACCGAGCGGCTGTTCGCGCACCATGCGGCGCAGGGTGCGCAGCCGCCCAGCGCCCTGCCCGCCAGCCGGCGTGGAAACGTCAATGCCGTCGGCAACGCTCATTTTTCGCCCGCCTGCACCCGGGTGCGCGGGTCGAGCCAGCCGTACAGCAGGTCGACGCCCAGGTTGCCGAGCACCACGATGCCGGCCAGGATCAGCACGATGCCCTGCGCCGCCGGGTAATCGCGGTTGAGGATCGCGCTCACCACATACTGCCCCAGTCCGGGAACGCTGAACACGGTCTCGGTCACGATCAGGCCGCCGAACAGCGCCGAAACCTCGAAACCGATCAGGGTGACCACCGGCAACAGGCCGTTGCGCAGGCCGTGATGCATCACCACCGACCATTCCGACAAGCCCTTGGCTCGCGCCGTGCGGATATAGTCCTCGCCCAATACCTCGAGCATGATCGAACGCGTCATGCGGGCGATCAGGGCAAGTTGCCGCAAGCCCACCGCCAGTGCCGGCCAGAACAGTTGGGTCAGGCTTTTCCACGGGCTGACCCAGAACGGCTCCCACACCAGTGGCGCGCTCCACTGGAACAGCCAGACCAGGGCCAGGATCAACAGCAGCCCGACCCAGAACGAGGGCGCGGCCAGGCCGCCGATCGACAGGGCGCGCAATATCTGGTCAGTCCATGACCCGGCGCGCGCCGCCGACAACACACCGACCGGCACCCCGACCAATACGGCGATCAGCATCGCCATCACCACGATCTGCAGGGTGTAGGGAAAGCGCCGCGCGACATCCGCGGCGACCTCGTTGCCGGTGCGCAGCGAAGTGCCGAGCCGCAGTTGCGCCACCTCGCCGGCCCAGTCGAGAAACTGCACCGGCAAGGCGCGATCAAGGCCCAGCTTCGAGCGCACGCCGGCAAGCTCCTTCTCGGAGATCGCGCCCGCACCGGCACCGCTCATCATCACCGCGGCATCGCCGGGCAGCACACGCATGACCACGAATACCAGGATGGCGACGCCGCACAGCGTCACCACCCCGATCAACAGCCGGCGAACGATATAGTCGAGCATCCCGGGTGGCGCGGCGCCGGCCTGCTCAGGCGTCCAGCCAGACGCGGTCCATCTGCATGTTGGCGTAAATGTCAGGCAACGCGGTCCATCCCTGCACGCTGTTCCAGTAGGCAGCGCCGTAGCCGACCCAGGCCAAGTTGATCTGGTAGTGGGTCTTCAGGAAAGCCAGTTGAAACTGCTTGATCAGCTCGCTGCGCTTCCTGGCATCCGGTTCGCGCGACTGCTGGCGATACAGGTTGTCGAGCGCATCGTCCCTCCATTGACCGTAGTTGCGCCCGCCATAGCTGGTGTAGCCCTCGCCAAGGATCTGGTCAGGCGTCGACCCACCCATCGCCACCGAGTGCACGACCATCTGGAAATCGCCCTTGGTCTCGATGGTGTAGAAGGCGCCGGCATCGCGGATGTCGACGGTCACATCGAGCCCGACGGTCTTCAACTGGCCGGCGATATTGATCGCGGCATCGCGAAACGCAGGAATGTCGCTACGCGTCGGGATCACGATCTTGAAGCCCTTGGGCACGCCGGCCTGCTCCAGCAGCGCGACGGCGCGCTGGCGATTGGCGGCCAGATTGCCACCCAGGCCAGGCAGGGTGTCGTAACCGCCAAATTGCTTGATCTCGGCCTGGCTCAGACTGTAGGGGCTGTCCGGCGGCATCAGGCCGAAGCTGTGGTAGAACGCGCCCGACAGCGGGCCGACGGTCTTGATGAACGAATCGCGATCCAGCGCGAGAGACAAGGCCTCACGCACCCGCGGATCGTCGAACGGTTTCTTTTGCACGTTCGGAATCAGGTTGACGAACACCGGTGTCGGCCGCCGCAGCGCGGTCACGCCCGGCACCTTGCGCACGCTGGCCAGCGCCGCCTCGTTGGCAAAGAAATAGCAGGCGTCGATACGCTTGCCCTGGAGCGCCGCGCTGCGCTCGATCTCGCCCTTGATCGGGAAGAACTGGATCTTGTCGAGATAGGCCGGCGGTCCGAAATACTTGTCGAAGCGTGTCAGTTCATAGATCTGGCCGTCCACCGACTGCGTCAGGCGAAACGGCCCGGTGCCGACGATCTGCCGCTTCATGCCCTGGCCTTGCGCATCGAGCGGCTCAGCTACCTTCCTCGGCATGATGGCATTGAACGGGTTGCTGACCAGGAACAGGAAATCGGCTTGCGGCTGTGCCAGCCTGACCACCACCGTGCGCGCTCCGCGCGCCTCGATGGCTTCGATATTGCCAAGCAGGCCCTTGCGCGGGCTGACCAGCCCTCGGGCGGGGTTGCGAATCCGCTCCAGACTGAAGACCACATCGTCGGCCGTCAAGGGCATGCCGTTGTGAAACACCACGCCGTCGCGCAACTGAAAGGTCACGGTCCTGCCGTCACCCGACACGTCGGCTTTCTCGGCCAGGTCGGGCAGCAGGCGATGGTAGTCCTTTGGGTCGGCGCGCATCAGGGTCGAATAGCAAGGTGCGCACAGGAACTGGCTCAGGTATGTCGCCGTTTGATGCATGTCGAAATCCGGCGGGTCGCCACCACTGCTCACGCGCAAGGTGCCGCCGCGCTTCGGGGTCTGCGCCATCGCCAGTTCGGGGCCGGCGGTGGCCAACAGCAGCCCGCTGCCTCCCGCCTTGAGCAAGCTGCGTCGCATTGCGCTGGTGAAATGGGACTGACCGTAACTCTTCATCGTTGATCCTTTAACGAAAAATCGAATCGTCCGCAGCGACCGGACCGCCCGGTTACCTAAGTCTGCCGATCCCCAACTTACGTTTCGCACCGGGTCATGTCAAGACCTGGTGGCCGGCATCTCACCGAAACGGCCGCGCGACTGCCGCCACCATCGCGCTCCGCATGCCGGCGCGGCAGCCCGCGTGACCTCATGCAACCGCACCGGTTCGCACCTGACAGGCAACCCAGTGCCCCGGCGCGATTTCGGTCAGCACCTGCTCATGTTGCGAGCAGGCCGCGACCCGCTGCGGGCAGCGGGTATGGAAGCGGCAACCCGGAGGCGGATGGACCGGATTGGGCACGTCGCCTTCAAGAACGGTGCGCTTGCGACGCGCCGCCGGATCCGGCACCGGGACCGCCGACAGCAGGGCCTGGGTGTATGGATGGGCCGGATTGGTGTACAGCTCGCGGGTCGGCGCCAACTCGACGATCCGCCCCAGATACATCACCGCGACCCGGGTCGAAATATGCTCGACCACCGACAGGTCGTGGGCGACAAACAGGTAGGTCAGGCCGAACCTGCCCTGCAGGTCCTCGAGCAGGTTGACCACCTGCGCCTGCACCGACACATCGAGCGCCGATACCGGCTCATCGCAGACGATGAGCCGGGGGTTCACCGCCAATGCCCGCGCGATGCCGATGCGCTGGCGCTGACCGCCGGAAAACTCGTGCGGATAGCGGCGCAGATGTTCGGCCGACATCCCTACCGTTTCAAGCAGTTCGACCACCCGCTCGTCACGTGCCTTGCGGCCGCTTGCAAGTTTGTGGACCAGCAGGGCCTCGCCAATGATCGCTGCCACCGTCATGCGCGGATCGAGCGAGGCATAGGGATCCTGGAAAATGATCTGCATGTCCTTGCGCAATTCGCGCAGCGCACCGCCGTCAAGCGCAGTGACGTTGCGCTCGCCGAACCAGACTTCGCCCGCGGTCGGTTCGATCAACCGCAGGATCAGGCGCCCGGTGGTCGATTTGCCGCATCCTGATTCACCGACCAGGCCAAGGGTTTCGCCGGCGTCGATCTCGAAGCTGACATCGTCGACCGCGTGCACGCGCCCGGTGTGCCGCGCCAGCAGGCTTCCCGGCAGCGGAAAATATTTCTTGAGCTTGCGCACGCGCAGCAGTGGTGGCGTCATCTCTGTTTGATCTCAATACAGGAAGCAGGCGACCTGATGGCCGGCCCGCGCTTCCTTGAGTATCGGCGTACTTGCGACGCACTCCGGCTTGGCAAAGCGGCAGCGCGGGGCGAAGCGGCAGCCGGGCTTGAGCGGCGCCCGCAAGGTTGGCACGGTGCCGGGAATCTGTTCCAGCCGTGTGCGCCCGGTTGCCGTGCGATCGATCCGCGGAATCGAGCGCAGCAGCCCTTGCGTGTAGGGATGCAGGGGCTCGGCGAACAGTCTCCCGACCGGCGCCTGCTCGACCACCTGGGCACCGTACATCACGGCGACCCGCTGCACGGTCTCGGCGATCACGCCCATGTCGTGGGTGATCAGCAGCACCGCCATGCCGAACTTTTCCTTCAGCTCCGCCAGTAATTCGAGGATCTGCGCCTGGATGGTCACGTCCAGCGCGGTGGTCGGCTCGTCGGCGATCAGCAGTTTCGGGTTGCAGGCAAGCGCCATAGCGATCATCACCCGCTGGCGCATGCCGCCGGAAAGCTGGTGCGGATAATCGTCGGCCAGTCGCACAGGGTTCGGAATGTGCACGGTCGCCAGCATCTCCAGCGTGCGCTCGCGGGCGGCCCGCCGCTCCAGCCCCTCGTGCAATTCGATCACCTCGGCAATCTGGCGGCCGATGGTGAACACCGGGTTGAGCGAAGTCATCGGCTCCTGGAAGATCATCGCGATGTCCTTGCCGCGAATCTTGCGCATCGCCGCGTCGGACAAATCGAGCAGGTTGTCGCCGTGGTAGCGGATTGCGCCGGCAACGATGCGGCCGGGGGGTTGCGGCACCAGGCGCATCACGCACAGCGCGGTGACGCTCTTGCCCGAACCCGACTCGCCGACCACGCCCAGGGTTTCGCCGGCATCGATGGCGAGGCTGACGCCGTCGACCGCCCGGATCACCCCGCCGCGGGTGTCAAAGTCGGTCGTCAGCCCAAGCACTTCCAGAAGCGGTGCGCTCATCCTCTCCCCTGCGCTGCCCGCAATCCGGCGGGCACGATTGCAAGCGGCGAACCGGCCTCTTCGTGCCCGTTTCAACGTGATTCCGGCACCTCCCGCGAAAGCCATTCGCCGCCAGCGGCCTTGATTCCGGTGCCCCAACATTAGCACAGCGAATACACGCGATCGCGGCAGATGCCGCGCAACTGCACGGCGTTGCGGCAACTCAGACGGTGATCAACACGGCTTGATCAGCACCTGCGATCGCCGGCCCTGCATCGGGCACGCAAACAAGTCGCTGCGTTCACTGCGCCTTGTGCGACTCCCGGGTCGCCGTGCTCACCGCCAGGAAAATCTCGCGCAGAAACATCAGCAATGCGCCGATCAGGGCGAACATCGCCAGCACGAACAGCACGCCAAGTCCGCGCGCCAGATTGGTCGCCAGGAAGGCATCGACAAACGCCAGCGCAATCAGGATACAGATGAACAGCGCGCAAAACACCGCCAGCACGATCGCCTTGTAGATCAGCGTCACGCGGCGCCCGACCAGGATCAGTTCGGCTTCGGCACGTGCGGCATCGGTGCCTTCGCGGCCATTCTCGAGCATGCGTTCCAGCGCCCGCCGGCGGTCGACCGCCCGGCCGAGACGATTGGTCAGCACCGACAACAGGGTGCCGACGGCGGTGAGCAGGAATACCGGTGCGATCGCCAACTGGATGACATGCGAGATGTCGTCCAGGGTATTGGCGCGGATGTTGCTGAAAAATGCCATGATTTCCATTCCATGTAGGGCTAGGCGGCGCGGTCTACCCGGACACAACTGCGCTTGCAACGCAGCGCCCGGGCGGGCTGCCGCAAGCGTGGCCGTTCGATCATCCTAGCCGATCAACGCATCCGCAGCCCACTACCCGGCCTGCGCCACTCCTGTCGGTGCGGGGTTCGGGGCCCTTCGCGTGGCATAATCACGCCCGCCCGCGGAAGCTTGGGAGAGTGGTTTAATCCAGCGGTCTTGAAAACCGCCGAGGGGGCAACCCCTCCGTGAGTTCGAATCTCACAGCTTCCGCCAGATTTCGAGGGAATGCCCGAGATTCAAGGGTCCTCCCACCGCGTCGCACGCCAGCGGTTGCGACAAGGAAACCTCCTCGAATTGTGTTTCAGGTCGCCAAGCATATTTGGTGGCGATTCGAGGAACTGCGAACAGCATGGCACGGTGCTAACGCCCGGGGTACGGATTGCCCCGCCTTGCTTGACGTCGGCACTGCCGCGCAAGAGGAATACCAGGGCTATCGCAAGACGAATCCGCTGCGGCGGCGATGCGCGCAGCGAGTCACTCCGCCTTCCTGTCTTTTTCGTCCTTGTCGTCCTTGCCTTGGGCGCTGTCCCCCTTGTAATCCTCCTCGAGCGACCCGCCTTTCATCATGCTGTCCTCCTCCTTCTGCTGCTCAAGGGTGGGCGGCGCCATGCGCTCGGCGCGAACCTGCGCGGCAAGCGTGGTCGGCAGCCACAAAGCGATCTGCGGGAACCAGAACACAACCAGGATCGCAATGATCTGGATGAACATGAAGTCGAACATGCCCTTGTAGATCATGCCCAGGCTCCAGGTCGGCACCACCTGCTTCAGGTAATAGGCCGACATGGCCACTGGTGGCGAGAGGTACGCGGTCTGCATCACCACCGCGACCAGCGCGCCGAACCACACCAGGTCGAACTTCAGGGCCACGATCACCGGATAGAAGATCGGCAGAAACACCAGAATGATCGCCGGCCATTCGAACGGCCAGCCGAGCAGGAAGATCAGGAACAGCACCAGCAGCAGCATCATGAACGGCGGCAGCGGCAGGGAAAGCAGCGTATCGGTGATCCACTGGGCGGAGCCGAGCCGTGAAAAGACCGCGCCGAAGATGTTGGAGGCCACCGCGAGGAACAGCACCATGCTGGAGGTGTTCATCGTGCTGATGCATGCGTTCTTGAGTCCCGCGAACCTGAACCTGCGGTAGGCGACAGCCAGCAAGGCCGCGCCCGCCACGCCAACGGCTGCGGCTTCGGTCGGGGTCGCGAGACCGAGCAGGATCGAACCCAGCGTCGATCCGATCAGCAGCCCCAGCGGCACCATGCCCAGGAACACTTCCTTGACCACTACCAGCCACGAGGCCGGGCGTTCATCGAGCGGCACCGGCGGCCCGAGCTTGGGGTTGATGAAGCTGCGCACCAGGGTATAAACGATGTACATCAGGGCCAGCAGGAATCCGGGACCGAATGCGGCGGCGTAGAGGTCCGCGACCGATACGCCCAGCACCGGTCCCATGACGATCAGCATCACCGAGGGAGGAATCAGGATCCCCAGCGTACCGCCCGCGGCCATCGCGCCGGCGGACATCCGCGCGTCATAGCCTGACTTGATCATGATCGGCGCGGCCATGATGCCCAGCACCGTGACCGCGGCGCCCACGATGCCGGTGGCCATGGCGAACACCGTCGCGGTCAGGATCACCCCGAGATAGAGCGAGCCGCGCACCGGCGCGAGTAGATCGCGAAACGCACGGAATAATCGCTCCATGAGTCCGGCCTGCTCCGTAAGGAAACCCATGAAGATGAACAACGGGATTGCGACCAGTTCCTCGGACTTCAGCATGCCGAGCGTCTGCAGGTAGGCCAGGTCGAAAACGCTGTCGCCCAGCCCGACCCAGCCGAACGCCAGGGCGATGATGATCAACGTGAAGGAGATCGGAAACCCGATGAAAATCACGCTGACCATCGCAACCAGCATGACCATCCCGAGCGCCACCTGCGCGCTCATATTTCGCCGCCGGCCTTGTGCTCGAACGCCCTGCCGGTGCGCATCGCGAACCAGCTCTTCAAGATTTCGGAGGTGCCCTGGATCATCAACAGCACCGCCGTCAGTGGTACCAAGCTCTTCAAGGGCCAGAGGTACGGTCGCCAGGCCGTCTGCTCACCGCGCTCACCGAGGGTAAACGCCTGCCAGGCGTCATCCCAGCTCGAGCCGAACAGGAGGATCATCCCCGGGAAGAAAAACAGGATGAAAGCGTAAAAATCGATCTTGCCCTTGGTGCGGTCGGAGAACTTCTCCCACAGCATGTCGGTGCGGATGTGGGCGCCGCGCAACAGTGCGTAATGCGCGCCGAGCATGAACAAGGCGGCGTACAGCATGTACGACATGTCGTAGGCCCAGATGGTCGGCGAGTTGAACAAGGAGCGCGCCACCACTTCCCAGAAGACAGTGATCGCGAGCGGCACGCAGAGCCAGGCAACGACCTTCCCGGTCCGTTCGGTGAAAGTGTCGATACCTTTGATGATGTTGTAGTAAACGGGGGGGAAGTCTTCCAGATCTGCCATGCCGGTGCTCCAGGTCAATCCTTGCGCAATCCCACCACCGCTTCGATCTCCACCTTCATGCCGGGAATCGCCAGTTCATTGATGCCGATCAGCGTGCTGGCCGGGCGCGCCGCGCCGAAATATGCCTGTCGCACCGGGTTGATCTTGGTGCGGTCGTTGACGTCGGTGAGGTAGACGGTGACCTTGAGCACATCGGCGAAGGTCGCGCCCGCGGCGTCAAGGATCAGCTTCATGTTCTCGAACACCTGGCGGGCCTGCGCGGCCGGGTCATCGCTGACGACCCGCCCCGCGGCGTCGAGGGGCGGGATTCCGGAAATGTAGAGGGTGTCGCCCCAGCGCACCGCGTCGCAGTAGTGGCTGATGGGCGGGGCCAGACCCGCAAGCAGGAACTCCTGACGTCTACTCTTGGCGTCACTCATGGCTACTTCTTGCTGGCATCGGTTGCCTTGCTTTCAGGCCAATAGTAGTTGGCCGCGAAGGAGTACGGCGGATGCATGAACCGCTTGGCCGGCACCACGACCGCGGCCCAGGCCTTTTGCGAGTCGAGGATTTTCTTGAACACCGGGTTCTTGCCGGATTCTTCCTCGACAAAGCCGTCCCAGGCCTTGAGATAGGCGTTCAGGATCTCGGGCGGTGTGCGCAGCACCTTGACACCGTGCTTTTCCTGCATTTCCTTGAGCGCGTCAGCATTCTGCTTCTGCCACGCCGCGTACCAGGAGATGCTGGCGTCGCGACTTGCCGACCGGATGATTTCCTGCTGCACCGGACCCAAGCTCTTCCAGACGTCGCCGTTGAAGACAATTTCGCCCATGGTGTTGTTCTCATGCATGCCGGGCGTGTAGTGGAACTTGTAGACAGTGTGCAGGCCAAGTCGCAGGTCCTCGATGCCGCCGACCCACTCGGCGCAGTCGATCACCCCGCGTTGCGCCGCAGGGAGGATCTCGCCGCCGGGCAGGTTGATCGTGGTCATGCCCATGCGCGTGAAGATCTGTGCGTTGATGCCGGTCTGGCGACATTTCATGGTCTTGAAATCGGCCAGACTCTTGATCGGTCGCTTGAACCAGCCGAACGCCTGCGGGCTGGTCGGATGCCCGGGCATCACGAACACATTGAGCTTGAGCGTGTTCTGGTAGAAGTCGTTCCACATCTCCATGCCGCCGCCGTTCCACATCCAGCTGAGGTAGTCCGAGTGGTCCATGCCGAACGGGCCCCCGGGCGGGCCCGCAAAAAGTACGGCAGCGTTGTTCTTGCCGACCCAGTAATAGGAGATCGAGTGCTCGCCATCGATCACCTTCTTGGACGTCGCATCAAGGACTTCAAAAGGCGGCACCACCTGGCCGGCGGCCATCGCCTCAATCTTGAGCTGCCCGCCCGAGAGTTTCTCGACCCGTTCGGCAAACAGCTTGAAGTGATCCTGCGCGGTCGAACTGGCCGGCCAGCTGGACTGCATCTTGAGCACTCTCGGGCCAGCCGCCGCAGGTGGCGCCTGCTGCGCAAGACCCGGCATCGAAGCAAACAAAGCGAATGCGGCGGCGGTGGAAATGACGCTTTCCTTCATTGTCGACATGAGGTGTCCTTGGCATTGAGAATGGGACCATTCTAATACGCGACTGCCAAGTGCCGCACCTGCGGATGGAACGGGTTCACCAACGCCGTCGAAAGCGTCGCCCGCAACGAGCGGCACTTCCACCGCACAGGGGCACGCCTTTACGGTCAGATGCCGCCAATTGTCTGCAGTGCTGCGCCGGCCACCCTTGATTAACTTGGGTTTACCCCAATATTCATAGTTTCCGGTCAATTACTTGCGCCAAAAGCATAGAAATCCGCTGCAACTTTCCGCAGATTTGGTAATCTTATGTTTTGAGCCGCAAGTGCGGCCTTTCACGGAGACTTTGACATGCAAGAGCAAAACGTAGCATCGATTGAGTTTGCCAACGTCACCCCGGCGCAGCGGACCAACCGCGTGCTGCGCAACACCTACATGCTGACCGCGATTGCGCTGGTACCGATGGCGCTGGGCGCGATGCTCGGTTCGCAACTGTCGTTCGGCTTCCTGCGTTCGAGCCCGATCATGGGCGCCCTGGCGATGATGGCGGTGCTCTATGGCCTGATGTTCGCCATCGAACGCAATCGCACCAGCGGTGTCGGCATCGCCCTGCTGCTGGTGTTCACCACCGTGCTCGGCCTGATGACCGGCCCCTTGCTGCAAAGCGTGCTCAACTTCCGCAACGGCGCCTCGCTGATTTCATTCGCGGTCATGGGCACGGCGGCGGTGTTCTTCGGCATGGCTGCGGTCAGTTCGACGATCAAGAAGCCGCTCACCGGCATGGGCAAGTTCCTGATGATCGGCGGC
>JANPGJ010000147.1:0-3270 GCA_031423955.1 Burkholderiales bacterium | reverse complement strand
GGCGGCGCCAGCAGCGCCACCTCGAACTCCGAGCGCCAGTGCGCCACCGCCACGCGCAATTGCCCGCCGTCATTGGCGATCTTGCCCTCGCCGGCGGGTGAGGCGACGTGCGCGCGCTCGGACTCGTTGAGATCGAGCCAGGCGCTGGCGCGCACGAACAGGGCGAAGCGGTCGGCCAGCGCCGGGTCGAGCGCCTCCGACCCGGTGTAGGACTCGACGCCGTCCTGGTCGGCCGAGCACGGGTTCATCGCCGCCCAGCGGTAGCGCAGCTTCCAAAGCGCGATGCCCTGCACCCGGCGCTCGTGGATGAGGGAGAACAGGCGGTTCTGGTGCTCCGGCTTGCAGCGGCTGATTTCGTCGATCAGCACCGACTCGGCGCCCCACACGGTGGCGGGCGTTTCGAGGAATTTCACCGACGTGTGGTCTTCGTTCGGGTAAGGAAAGCCGACCAGGTCGTCAAACGAGATCAGGCTGGCGTTGTAGTGGCGGTGCTCGAGCCCCAGGGCCTCGGACAGGGTGTTGAGCAGGAAGGTCTTGCCGGTGCCCGAGCGCCCGATGATGAGCAGCGGGTCCTCGGTGACCAGCGAGGCCAGGATCACCGGCTCGTAGCGATCGAAGCTGACCACGTCGATGGCGCGCAGGCGGCAGGGCTTGGCTTTCTTGCGCACGGCGACGGCTTGCGGCTGGGCGGCGGATACCGTGGCGCCCTGGCCGGCACTGCGCGGGGACAAGCGTGACGCTTTGGTCGCGGCCATCACAAACCGCCCTGTGCGGATACCGGCTGGGGCGTGAACAACGGATTGGCAAACAGCATGACGGCAATCTCCTTTTTAGCGCGGGTTCGGGCGGTCTGCCCAGGGGCCGCAATACGGATCAACTCCCCCTTTGCTGCGGTAATGCGATATCGGGAATCCGGAAGCTACGTTACGCAAGGCGCAGATCCCCGGTGACTCGATGTTCTTCCTCTAAACCCGCCCGGCAGCGCAAATGGCCGCGCAACGTTGCTCGGCGTATTCCCACGCCGAGAAGCGATATTCGTCAGGGTCCGCCGGCACAATGTACGGATCTTCGCCGAATGACTTGTAGCTGTCATACAGCGCAGCCGCCGTCATCCCGGGCTTGAACGCGGACTCCAGGTATTCGTCGATGATGTGCATCGCCGCTGAAACGGCGGCATCGAGTTCGTCGAACGGCCCAAGCGCATAGGTTTCGTCTTCATCACCATAGTGAAAATTGTCTGCGACCATCACGGTAAACGACATAGCTTCATCCCTTCCCGGTTGTTTCCACCCCTTCTTGCGGTGCACATTCGCCTGGGCGCAGCCGCAACGAACCGTGGCCCCCGCACTACCGTGGCCGATCCGCTAATTTCCATGATTCAAGCGATCAGCCAATTCGCCCACTTTTGGCGTCTGCTCCCAGGTGAAGTCCGGCTGCTCGCGCCCGAAGTGCCCGCCCGCGGCCGTTTGGCTGAAGATCGGCCGGGTCAGGTTCAGCGTGCGGATGATGCCGGCCGGGGTGAGGTCGAAGAGCTCGCGTAGCACCCGGGCCACGGCTTCTTCCTCGCGCACACCCGTGCCCTGGAAATCCACCGCCACCGACACCGGCAGGGCCTCGCCGATGGCGTAGGCCAGCTGCACCGTGCAACGCTCGGCAATGCCGGCGGCCACCACATGCTTGGCGAGATGGCGCGCCATGTAGGTGGCGGAACGGTCGACCTTGGAGGCATCCTTGCCGGAGAATGCGCCGCCGCCGTGCGGGCAGGCGCCGCCGTAGGTATCGACAATGATCTTGCGGCCGGTGAGGCCGGTGTCGCCCAGCGGCCCGCCGACGGTGAAGGTGCCGGCCGGATTGACCAGGATGCGGCAATTGGCGCTGCGCCGGCTGGCCGGAATGACGCGCTCGATGATTTCTTCCCGCACCGCCTGCCGCAGGTGTTCAAGCGACACGGACGCCTCATGCTGGGTGGAAACCACGATCGCCTCGACCGGGCCCGGGCGGCCATCCACGTAGCGCAGCGACACCTGGGTTTTGGCATCCGGCCGCAGGAACGGCAGGCGGCGGCTTGACCGCGCCTCTTCCAGCGCATGCACCAGCTGATGCGCCAGGTGGATCGGCAGCGGCATCAGCGATTCCGACTCGCGGGCGGCGTAGCCAAACATCAGCCCCTGGTCGCCGGCGCCTTGCACGCCATCGGTACGGTCGACGCCGCCGGCGATTTCGGATGACTGGTGGTTGAAGCGGATCTCGACCTCGCAAGTGTCGGGGTCGATGTCCTGTTTGGCATGGCCGTAACCGATGGCGCGCAGGGTACGGCGCACGATCGCCTCCGCCTCGCCTTCGACCGCCTTGAAATCGGCCTCGCGCGTGGTGCGGAACTCGCCGGCCACGACAATGCGGCCGCTGGCGGCAAAGGTCTCACAGGCGACGCGCGACTTCGGGTCACGCTTCAAAAATTCATCGAGGATGGCGTCCGAGATCCGGTCGCACAGCTTGTCCGGATGGCCGGCGGATACCGACTCGGACGTGAACAACGCATTGGCAAACAGCATGTGTGCTTCTCCTTTTTAGCGCGGGTTCGGGCGGAATACCCAGGGGCCGCAATACGGATCAACTCCCCCTGTGCTGCTGGTGCTACAAAAACAAAAACCCTCCGGTAAACACGTTACGGGAGGGCCGAACTCCCGTTTGGTTGTCGCCTTGACTGCAATGGCGACCACATCGTTTGACCACCTTGCCCAGGAATTTTTTGGCAGGTTGGCGGGGCTGATTTACGGCTATGAGCCCGACTCTTGATGCAGGTTGAATTATGCGCTTTCTTGACTGATAAATCAAGGTCAAGGTGCAAAAACGCAACACGGATTTGATGGCTCATGTGGCGAGCCAAGCGTGCGATCGATTCGCATTGCGCCGCACCCGTCTTGGCAACGCTGGACACAACTTGCAGTCCAGTGCAATGTCACACTCAATGATCAACCAGACGCGTCAGCTTCCGGCCATGACCACTCGCACATCCTGATAAGCGACCTGCTCTTCACGCCTTTGCACTGCCAATTCGATGAGCGCTTCCTCGGCATCGAACATGTCACCCAAGCCGGCGGATTCAAGCTTGAGAAGACGGCGCATCGCGTCGTGCTGCGACTCCAGCGCGCCATCGGCGAGGATATGCGTGACAGCAACATGATCCCGTTCCAGTGCGCGGCTTACCAGCAACGTACGGTGGCAATCGAGCGGATCTTTTTCCGCACACATCAGTGAAATTCGCATTTT
>JANPGJ010000146.1:0-4888 GCA_031423955.1 Burkholderiales bacterium | reverse complement strand
CACTGCCGGCGAGAGCTTGTGCGCACCCAATCGCGCTGCCAGAAAATTCAAGCTTGTTATCTTCTTTAGCCTGATTGCGCAGCGGAAAGGATCTCCGTGGCCGCGCGCCTCTGCTACAGATGCGCTCAATCCGAGAAGTGTGTTCAGCTTGTTCGCCGTATCGAGATCAGCGTACCGGTCGCTACAAACAAGGCTGGCCACTTCTGCGCCAACGGACTGCTTGTCAAACTGCAAGCCTTTGCTCCATAAAGTCGCGGCAAGATCGAATCGTCCGATCGAGATGAGGTGAGGTGCTGGATTCGGAAACATCGACGGCAATCTCTTGAAGTCGTTCGGCGTCGCAGCAAGCAAGTAGGGGGATGTGATGCGTTCAGCGTATGGCGCGTTTCTGTACACAAGTGATAGGCGCTGTCTCAAGGCATCCAAATCACCTGTTCGTATTGCTTCCTCAAAAGGGTCGCAGCGCCTGAACTCTTCTGATCGGCTTTTAGCATATGGATTTCCAACATACTCAATTTCAACCCGTAGATTTCTGGAATTTTCAACGGGCACGCGACTATTTGCGATCTGCTCCTTTGAACCTTTGCTTTCGGTGTGGATGCGTTCGTGCGGCACGCCGATTGAAACCAAGTGCTGCTTGATTCGCTCAACGCGTTGGCGCGATAACGCTGCAACGCTGCGCTCTTTTGGACCGCCGTGTCCGACAGCTATAACGGCTTCCAGCTGCAAGTTTGCGAGTTTGCAAGCCAGTACATCCAGCTTATATCGCTGGCTTTTCTCAAGAGCTGCTGAGTTCGCGTCAAAGTACACGCTGACTGCACCGGAAACCTTAAGGATCGATAGAGCCGACGCTATCGGGGCAGAAAGCGATAGGCCGAGCATCAAAAGTATTGCCCGGATTGTATGGAGCCTCTCATTACATATGCATCGTCCTACGCGTTCAGAGATGGCGTTCACAATGGGTGCCGAGTGCCTAGGCAAGTGGCGCCGAGGAGCGCTTTCTGATCGTGTGTTGCGTAATGCGATTGTCAGCGGCGAAACCAGATGGTCCGTGCCCATGGGTGTTCGGACTTCACCAATTGCGTATTGGTGCGGCAGGCAGCTCCGGCGTGTGTGCGGGAGATGGGGATTCAGACGGAGTCAAAGGTTCCATCACTATTGCCCGCACGATAGTTCAACGATCCGTACGTTCCTCTTCAACCGCCTTGCGCGCCTGCATGTTGAAGCGGCCGTCATAGATCGGCCGGCCGCCGGTGGTCGGGCCCTGGTACTGCACGAACACCATCTGGCCGCCGGTTTCGGTGGACAGTTCCTCCTCGAAATGCGGGTCGGAATAGCAGAACATGGTGCCCGGCCCGTGGGTCTTGCCGCCGATGATGAAAGTCCCTTCGATGATGTACCAGACCTGGGCGAAATCGTGCTGGTGAAACGGATGGCGCGCGCCCGGTTCGTAGCGCACGATGCCGGCATTCGGTTCGGTCGGGTTTTCAGGGCGCGGGTGGAACATCATCTTGCCGGTCTGGCCGGGCCAGCGGATGGTTTCCCATTCGTGCTCGTCAACGTGGGTGACACGCGGTGCCTGGTGCATCAGTGTCGCGGCTTGCGGGTTGCTCATGACGATCTCCTCGGGTTGATGGGCGAAGGTTCGGGGGGCGCGCCTGCCGCGCGATTGCCTGGTGGAAGCGGGGTGCGGCTCAGGCGTTCACGTTGACGACCACCCGCCCGCGGATCAAGCCGATCATCAGGTCGGCGGCGGCCGCAATCGCGTCTGACAGGCCGATTTCCTTGGTGATGGCATCGAGTTTTGATGGCGCGATGTTGCAGGCCAGCTTGTTCCAGGCCTTGATGCGCAAGGCTTTCGGCGCCATCACCGAGTCGATGCCGGCAAGCGTGACGCCGCGCAGGATGAAGGGCGCGACGCTGGCCGGGAAGTCCATTCCCTGCGCCAGGCCGCATGCCGCGACCACGCCACCGTAGCGGGTTTGCGCGCAGGCGTTGACCAGCGTGTGCGAGCCGACCGAGTCGATGACGCCGGCGAAGCGCTCTTTCTGCAACGGTTTGCCGGGTGCGCCCAGCGCGGCGCGATCAATCACCTCGGTGGCGCCGAGGGCCTTGAGGTAGTCCGCTTCGGCGGTTTTTCCGGTGGAGGCAACTACGGTGTAGCCCCATTCGGACAGAATCGCAATTGCAACGCTGCCGACGCCGCCGGTGGCGCCGGTGACCAGGATCTCGCCTTGTTCCTTGGTCACGCCGAATTGTTCCATCCGCATCACCGACAGCATCGCGGTATAGCCGGCGGTGCCGAGCGCCATTGCCTGGCGCGTGCTGAACTTCGACGGCAAGGCAATCAGCCAGTCGCCCTTCAGGCGTGCCTTTTGCGCCAGGCCGCCCCAATGCGTTTCACCGACGCCCCAGCCGTTCAACACCACCTTGTCGCCGGGCTTGAAGTCGGCGTGGCTGGAAGTTTCCACCGTACCCGCCAGGTCGATGCCCGGCACCATTGGCCACTTGCGCACCACCGGGCTTTTGTTGGTGATTGCCAGACCGTCCTTGTAATTGAGGGTCGAATAGTCGACCCGCACCGTGACGTCGCCTTCGGGCAATTGCGCCTCGTCGATCGCGCACACCGCGGCGTTGAAGCCGGACTCGGGTTTGGTAAGAAGGATGCCCTGCATTTGTGTCTCCGTGGAACCGGGCCTGCCCCAATAAATGGGGTCTGACCCCATTTTTAGGGGTTGGGTGGTTGGCAATGGTCGCACAAAAACAGGCCGCGCCCGGCCGCTTCAAGGCGCTTGATCGTGGTGCCGCAGGCATGGCAAGGCTGGCCTGCGCGGTCGAACACGTGGTGGCGGTACTGGGCGTAGGTCCAGCCGGCGG
Source organism: Burkholderiales bacterium (assembly GCA_031423955.1). Taxonomy (GTDB): domain Bacteria; phylum Pseudomonadota; class Gammaproteobacteria; order Burkholderiales; family JAEUOS01; genus JAEUOS01. The sequence continues at coordinate 2,011 of JANPGJ010000146.1, read as the reverse complement.
TTTTCAGGCGGCGTGCCAGGTCGGGTTCGTTGGTGATGCCGCGCGTGCGGTAGGACTGGCGGGTCAGGTTGAGGGCCGCGCGCGCAAGGCTTGCGCGTTGCGCCGCGGTCAGATCGCCCAGGCGCACCGACGGATGCAGGCGGGCGACAAACAGGATGTCGCTGCGCAAATAGTTGCCGATGCCGGCCAGGAAGCCCTGGTCCAGCAGCAGGGCGGCGAGATTGCGTCGTGCGAAGCGCGCGGCGTCGACCTGCGCATGGACCGTCTGCAAGGTGGTGGCAGGGTCAAGCAGTTCGACGCCGAGGCGCGCGATATAGGGATGCTTTTCGAGGTCCGCGGTGTTGATCACCTCGACCTCCGAGGCGCTATACAGAATCGCACTGTGGGTCGTGGTGCGGATGGTCAGGCGGGTCTGCAAATGCGATGGCGGAGGCGCACCGCGACAGGTTGCCCACTCGCCATACAACTGGTTGTGCGAATAGATCGACAGGCCGCCTGCGAAACGGGTCAGCATCGCCTTGCCGCGTGGTTCGACAGCTTCGATCATGCGGCCCGACAGGCGCACGCCGAAGCGCTGCAGGTGCGGGAAGCGATCGCCGGCGAAGCGTACTTCGGTGCTTTGGCGGCCGGCGAGAACGCGCCGCAGTTTGTCCGCCGCCAGGCGGATTTCCGGGCCTTCGGGCATCAGTGATGCACGCCATGGCCGGCGAGTACCAGGCCGGCGAGAGAAAGCGCAGTGATCGCCCCGAGGGTGAGCGCGATGCGCAGACGCATGAACCAGCGCGGCAGCGCGTGGCGCCGGGCGAACCGCCAATCCATCAGCAGGCACAACGCGAACAGCGCGGCGAGCAGGTAGACACCTTCGTCCTGCGGCAATTGCAGGGCGACCCAGGCGATCAGCGCCGGGCACACGCTCCAGCCGAACGCGGCCCATTGCTCGGTTGCGCCCGCAACCGGGGATTGCATCGCCAGGCCCCATTGCAGGGCGCCGACGAAGCTCACGATCAGGGCGCCATACTGGACCAGCCAACCGAGATAGTAGGAAAGATTGGGTTCCGGGTTGAAGGCGATGCCGGCGGCCAGGGCAAAAAACGGCAGCAGGCCGCCGGCACCGAAGATCAGCGCCGGCAGGGGGATCGGAGGTTCAGACGGGATGCTGGCTACGGGTGTCATGGGTGATTGATGGGTCGGGTGGCGGGCTTGCCGGGGAGGGTATCGCAGTGCAGATGATTTGGTCGACGCAGCCTTCATTGTCAGCCGGTGGTTTGCGAGACCGCGGGGGCGCGACAAGGCGGCGGGAGCCTGACCGGTTGGGGCGGCAGCAGGACGGTCCGGAGTCCCCGGCGGATCGGGTGCAGCGCGACGGGTGGAATGGTTCGCCTGAGTGTTCAAAGTGACGAAGCTGACTGCCGCCGGCGGCATAAGTTGCGGCGATCGCCGACGGCTGCGCGGCGCTTGTTGGCGGCCGCGGGCGGCGGGTATAGTTGCGCCCTGTCGCCGCGCCCTGCAATCACACATATCAAACGGAGAACCCATGGCTGCACGCCCGAAGAACAAGGTCATCATCACCTGCGCTGTCACCGGTGCGATCCATACGCCAACCATGTCGCCATACCTGCCGATCACGCCCAGGGAAATCGCCGACGCGGCGGTTGGCGCGGCCGAGGCGGGTGCCGCGATCGTTCACCTGCACGCCCGCGACCCGGTCGACGGCCGGCCGACCCAGGACCCGAAGTATTTCCGCGAATTCGCGCCCGACATCCGTTCGCGTTCGAACGTGGTGATCAACTTCACCACCGGCGGCGCGCCGACGATGTCGATCGAGGAGCGGCTGCAACCGGCACTGCAACTCAAGCCCGAGGTGGCATCGCTCAACATGGGCTCGATGAACTTCGGCATGTACCCGATGCTGTCGCGCTACAAGGACTGGAAGCATTCATGGGAAGAGCCCTATCTGGCCGGTTCCGACGAGCGGATTTTCAAGAACACCTTCAAGGATATCGCCTACATT
>JANPGJ010000145.1:0-8146 GCA_031423955.1 Burkholderiales bacterium | reverse complement strand
CCTGGTCGGTCTTGAAGACCTGCTGATGTTCCATGCCTACGGCGTGGATGCGCAGCTCAACAAGGCGGCGCATGGCGATTGCGTGACGCCGGTCGCCAAGCTCGACTGGAGCACATTCACCAATACCGGTATGGATATCAGTGCCGCCAAGTCGGCGCTGAACGGCACCAGCCTGGGCAATCTGGTGACCGGCGTGGACCTGGCGGTATCGGGCGGGGTCGCCTTGAACGTGCTGGGCGGCGTGCTGGTAGCCAAGGGCGATTTCAGCATTGCGCTTGGCCAGGTGAGGAGCGCACAACTGCCCAGCGGCGTGGCGAAGGATGCCGATGCGATGACCCTGAGCTTGAGCAACGTCGGGGTGTTCGTCGGCGTCGGTGGCAGCCTGACCGATGTTGGCAACGATGGCGACTTCAGCAACGACACGGTCGCCAACGGCACGCTTGGTTTCGGCGCGACCGTCGGCCGCCTGACCCTGGTGAGCATCAAGGACCGCGGCGCCAATGCGACCTTGAAGACCGACGACCGCACTTATCTGGCCGTGGCGCTCGACGACTTCGCCGGTGAACTCGTCGGCCTGGGCGAAACCATCAAGTTCGAAGCCTTTGATATCGATCTGCTGTTGAACCGCGCCGCGCATGGCGACGGCGTGACGCCGGTGACCAAGCTCGACTGGAGCAGCTTCACCCCGAGTAGCGGGCTCGACCTGAGCGCGGCTAAGGTCGCGCTGAACAGCACCAGCCTGGGCGCGCTGACAAGCACGGTCGATTTCAGCGCCAAGGGCACGGTACTGCTTGACGTCGCGGGATTCCTGGTGGCGCGCTCGGGTTTCCGCATCGACCAGCAATCCGGTATCAATCTGAACGATACCAAGGGTATCAGCCTGCCCTTGCCCGGCAAGCCGGGCGCCAATGTACTGGTGATCCGGCTGACCGACGCCTATGTCTTTGTCGGCGTCGGCGGCGGCGTCACCAGGGCCGCTTACGCGGACGTCAACGCCTTCAAGACCAGCCTTGAAGCGCTCGGCGCGGTCGGCTTTTTCGTCAGCAATGCGAGCCTGGACCTGGCCATTGTCAGCGAGGGCCAGAGCGTCGCCGCCCGCAAGTGGATCGGCGTGGCCGCCAACATCGCCAGCATGGGCGTGCTTGGCTTGCCCGAAGGCTTCACCCTCAAGATCAAGGACCTCGGGTTCTATTACAACGCGGCGGCCAGCGACGGCACGCGTATCGACTGGACCGGGCTGGCCGGCAACGCCGCCGACGGCTTCAATCTGGCGCTGGGTAGACTCTCCCTGCTCGACAACGCCACCGACTTCAAGGTGGTCGGTTCGGTGATGGTGTCGATCGACAATTTCGTCTACGTCAGCGGCAGCGTCGCCCTTGCCCGCAAGGAACTTTTCGTCAAGACCGTCGGCGCCGCCGGCACCACGAAAATGTCGGTCCTGACGCTCGGCGCCAACGATCTGCGCGCTTTTGTCGGCATCGGCAATGCCGACAGCAATGGCGACGATGCGGTCGATGAGGTGGCGACGCTTGCGCAAAACGCGATCGGCGTCGCGCTCACCATCGACAATCTCGCGATCGTTCTGGCCAAGCCGGTCACGGTAGGTACCGCCGTCAGCACCAGGAGCTACTTCGCGCTTTCCGGCAGCGGCAGCGCCAGCCTGATCGGCGTCGACGGCGTGCAATTGAGCGGGCGTGTGGTGATCGCCATCAATCAAGGCAAGGATGGTGCCGTGAAAGGCCCGGCGATCGATTTCGTCGCCAGCGCGACATCGAATCCGGATGCCTGGGGCAGTGTGGCTGGCTTGAAGGTCGCCACCGGTCCGGCGCTGAGCCAGTTCGTCAACGTCGGCTTCACCGAGAGCAACCTGCTCAAGGTGTCGGGCTATGTGTCGCTGTCGATCTCCGATTTCCTGCATTTGTCCGGGCAGTTTGCCTTCAGCCAGAGCGGCACGCCGCAGACCGTGCGCATCGCCGACGGCACCGCCAATGGCGGTACGGTCACCAAGCAGGTCAATGTCATGACCATCGGCGCCTCGAACGTCAACGCCTTTGTCGGCGTCGGCGGGCCGTACTTCGTCGATTCCAACGGCGACGGCACCATCGATACGCTTGACACGCCGCAAAGCGCGGGCGCGATGGGCTTCGTGTTGCGCAACCTCGAATTCGCGCTGGCGCTGTTCAAGCCGACCAACAGCGCAGCCGACCGCAGCAGCTACTACGCGATCAGCGCTGCCGGCGGCGCCGAGATCGTCGGTGTCGATGGCATCACCATCCGCGCCGACGTGCTGGGCGTCGAAATCAATGGCGGCAAGAACAACGCGGGCCTGGCGGAATCCCTGAACCTCAAGGCCAGCCCGAGCTTTGCCGCCAGCAACGGCCTGGTGGTCGAGACCGGTAGCGATCCGGACGGTGCCGGCGACCTGACAGCGCCTTCGCGCACGCTGGGTTTCAGCGGCAACGTGATCCGCGCCTTTGGCAGCGTCACCGTCTCGATTGACAATTTCGCCTACGTCAGCGGCAATTTCGAGTTCATGAAGAGCAGTGCGCCGCAGACCATCGTGCTGTCCAATGGCACCAGCAAGACTGTCAGCGTGCTTACCGTCGGTGCCTCCAACGTGCAGGCCTTTGTCGGCACCGGCAACCCCGACAGCAATGGCGACGGCAAGTTTGACGGCAGCGACGACCCGGCTGCCAATGGCGCCATCGGCCTGGCGCTGACCAACCTCGACTTCGGCCTTGCGCTGTTCAAGCCGATCGCCACCAGCGACCGCTCCAGCTACTACGCCCTGCAGGCCACGGCGCGTGACAGCAAGATCGGCGGCGGTACTGGCGGCATCGCCCTGGTCGGCGTACCGGGCGTCATCCTCAAGGCCAACAACCTGTCAGTCAACATCAACGGTGCCAGCGCGCCCAGCACCGGCGGCGCGGCCCCCACCGGCCCGCCGGCACCGGTCATCAATTTCACTGCCGCCGGATCCAGTTTCGGCAGCGCCGGATTCACGGTAGGCATCGGGGGCGGCAACACCATCGTCCTTAACATGACCACCCGCATCATCGCCGCCTCGGGCGACGTCACCCTCGGTCTGGATTTCGATACCGACGGTACCGCGGAAGTCACTCTCGCAAGCTTCATCTCCTTCGAGCAGTCGTTCCGCCCGAACGGTTCGTCGGTCATCAAGATCGCGCTCACCAACCTGTCTTTCGTGCTTGGCGACCCGGCCGACCCGGTGTTCTCCTTGAGCGGCATGGCCGGTTACTTCCTGATCACCCAGCAGGGCATGGCGGCGCGCATCGAACTGCCCGGCTACAGCACCACCATCAACAGCAGTGGTGCTTCGATCACCATCAGCGGCAACCTGGCGGTCGAGATCAACACCACCAATGCGGTGGTCGACGAGACTTTCACCATCGACAGTGCGGGCGCCACCAAGCGGCTGGTGATGCAGAAGGGCCCGTACCTGCGCCTGTCCGGCTTCCTGTCGCTCGGCATCACCTTCAGCGATGCCGGGGTGTCGGTGCCGTTCGTGTTGTCCGGCAACTTCGCCTTCGAGCAGATTACCCTCGTCGATCCGAACCCGGGCGACACGATTGCCGCACCAAAAGCGATTCGCGTGGCTGCCTCGGACGTCACCGCCACCGTGCAGGGCGTCGGCCTGACCCGCGGGCAGGGCGGCTTCGTTTTCTCCGGCGACGGCATCGCCGGGCAGTTGCGCGTGACCCTCGACACCAATACCGGCGACCCCGGTGTGCCGACCCTCGGCGGCGATGTGCTGCTGCAGATCAACACCACCGGCCGCGCCGTCAACCAGACCATCGCCGTCGGCACCACGGTCATCGCCATCAAGTTCACCGCCTCCGAAGGGCGGGTGGTGCGCTTTGCCATCCTCAACGCCAGCGTGTCGATCCCGCCGTTCTTCGAGCTGACCGGCGATTTCACCATCCAGTCCGAGGGCGACATGACGCTCTACGGCGCGCGCAACGTCGAGATCTTCCTGGGATCGCTGCCGACCGGGCAGAAGTTGCGCGACGAAGCCGGCGTGCTCAACCCGGATGCGGTGGGCCTGTTGGTCACCAATGCCACCGTCGGCCTGATCAAGTGGGCCTCGAGTACGCCGGGTGCGGCCGCGCGCTATGCGGTGGTTGCCTACGGCGAGGCCAGCCTGGTCGGTTTGGACGGGCTCACCATCCGCGGCGCCATCACGGTGCGCTTGAACAGCTCCGGCCAGGCGATCGACCGCTCGATCGTGCTGCCTGCCGATCCGCTCGCCACCGTGCCGGTGACCAGCAACGGCCGTGACGACGACGGCGATGGCCTGATCGACGAAGCCGGCGAGCAGGCCGCGGTACGTGTGAAGTTCGCCAGCGCGGCCAAGGTCGAGGAATTCTCCGCCGGCTTCAACGAGCTGGGCGAGATCGATCCGGCCACCGCGCTTACCATCAGCGCGGCCGGCGTGTTCACCATTTCGGGCGCGGTGTCGTTTACCCGTACGCCGACCGGCCGCATCAATGTCGACATGCCGCAGGCCTCGGTGACCATTTCCATCCCTAACGATTCCGGCGGTCTGCAGGAAGCCTTCGGCCTTTCAGGTGCGGCGCGCTTCCACTTTGGCGGGCCGGAGGGCTTCCAGCTCGAAGACATCCGCGTCAGCGGCTACTCGATCTTCGGCCAGGGCGCGACTATCGCCGCCCCGGCCTCGTCTTTGCGCGCGCCGACGGCCGATCTCGCCAACCCGGCCTCAACCGCCATTGTCAGCATCAACGATCTGACCTACCTGGCCGTGACTTACCAGGATCCGAACCGCGTCGGCATGAACGACACCTCGATTCTGGATGCGGCAGCGGAGTTTCTGGTCACGGTGACGCGATCCGACGGCACATCGATCGCCGGCCTCACTGTCAACAATGCCGGGGTACTGAAGTCGGTCGATTCCACCAACGACCGCACCTTCCTTTACCCGCTCTTGATGACCGATGCCTTCAAGACCGCGGTCGAGAACGCCGGCGCCAACGGCGTGACCGTGTCGGTCACCTTCGTCGACGCTACCTGGTCGGATGCGCGTGGCGCCAACGGCGCCACCGAGGTCGAGCGCTTCACCCTGTATACGCCGGCCCCGGCCACCGCCGCACCGACGCAAAAGCCCTATGCCACCCTGGCCAGCCCGGCCAACGGCGCGATCGCCAGCCTCACCACGCTCAACGCCCAACGCTACCTGGATGTCACCTTCTTCAGCCCCACCGGTGCCGCCATCGACATCGCCAGCATCAATGGCGACGAGCTGAAAATCACCGGTGCCGGCGCGGCCAACCTGGCGCGCAACGCCGACGGTACCGCGATCGTCACGGTGCTCAATGTATCGGGCAATACCTATCGCTACCTGCTGACCCCGCGCACCGGGGTCGACCCCAAAGACACCTTCGTCGCCGGCGAAGTCAACGTCCAGGTGGTGGCCGGCAGCTGGCGCGTCGGCAGCGGCGACAGTGCAGTCGCCGCCGGCCGGGTTGACGAGGTTTTCACTGTTTCGGGCTCGCTTGCCACCGCCGCCGCCGGCACCAACGCGCTCACGCTGGGCCCGCTGTCACTGCAAGGGCCCTCGGTCACGCTGGCCAAGACCCAGTTCAAGGATGGCAAGCTGGTCTTGACCGTCGCCATCGGCGTCGATGTGGCCAGTCTCGCCTTCGGTGGCTCGTCGCAGGGCAGCAGTGGCATCACCGCCAGATTGACCGGCCTGTTGGGCACCTTCGACATCAGCGTCGATGTGTTCAAGGCACTGGGCGCGATCACCGGTGGCGGCAGCCTGCTCGAGGCCTTCAGCGTGCCGGGCAAATTCGGCATCCAGATCGCCGGCCTGGTCATTGAGATTCCCAATGCGCTCAAAGTCAGCGCCAGCGGCATCATCTTCAATTGGGATCCGAACTACAACCCGGCCGACAACGGCGGCGCGCGTCAGCGCCTGCTGGTGGTGCAGCAGGCCTCGATCACTTTCCCGTCGTTTGGCGTCACCGGGCAGATCAACCCGAACAACGGTCCCGGGCTGGTGGTCTATACCGATGGCTTCGACATCGGCGAGGCGCAACTGATCTACAAGCCGGGCACGACCGGGCCCAACGCGATGGCGCAGACCTCCGGCGGCAGCGGCAAGATCGGCATTGCCGGCATCCTGGAATTCGACGACCTGCGCGTGGGCGTGACCAACTTCAAGGTCACCTTCGGCCAGCGGGTCGATTTCGACGGCACCATCTTCTTCGCCTCCGGCGGCGCCCGCTTCCTGCCCGGCAAGCCGGTGTCGGCGGTGGTCAGCGATCGTCTTTCCGAGCCCGACTTGGCTCCCGGCGTGCCCAATACCGAAGCGATTCGCCTGGGGCTTGAATTTGAAGATGGCAAGGTCAAGGGTTTCATCTTCCGTGCCGACACCCTGAAAATCACCTTGGGCTCGGTGGTCACCCTGACTGCCACCGATGTGGCGATCAACACCTCGGCTGCCGCCAACGAAGAAATTGTGAGCTTCCGTTCGGTCGGGGCCGAGGTCACCATTGGTTCATTGGTGATCGGCGGCGAGGGTCGCAACTTCGCCTTCCTGGGCGATGGCACGTTTGTCACCAAGCCCGGCTTCGGCGTGTTCCTTTCCATTGGCGCCGCCGACGGCGCCAGTTTCAAGTGGCCGGCCTGGCTGCCGATCAAGATCACCGAGATCGGCATCACCTGGCGCGACATCCAGGACGACCCGGCCGACTTCGTCCTCACCCTCTCGGCGGCGGTCACCGGCCTGCAGGGCATGTCCGGCCTCGAATTCTCCGGCGCCATCGAAGGCATCAAGATCGATGTCGGCCTGCTCCTGCAGGGCAAGTTCCCGATCATCGACATCGCCTCCATCGGCATCTCGCTCAAGGGCAACATGTTCGGCGGGCAGATCACCGCCGGCCTGATCGGCGGCATCATCAAGCTCGATGCCAACGGCGCAGTGATCGACAGCTTCGACACCACCACGCCGGTGGTCGACCGCGTGTTCTTTGTCGGCGTCGAGGGCGGCTTCGCCTTCGCCGGGGTCGGCGGCTTCACCATCAAGTTCGCGATTTCGGAGCTTGGTCCCTTGGGTGTCTTCATTTCCGGCTCGATCCCCGGTGGCATCCTGCTCGAACCGAATACCGGCCTTGCGATCAACGACTTCTCGGCCGGTGTCGAATTCTTCAAGACCCTGCCGTCGATCGACAAGCCGGAAGAATTGCGCGGGCCGGACTTCCAGTTGCCCACCGCGCAGTCGGCCGATCAGTGGCTGGCCAGCGTCAAGGCGCAGGTGGTCAAGCAATACCGCTCGATCCAGGCCGACCCTTCGAAGAATGGTTTCACCGCGGCCTTTACCTCGCCGATGCTGATCACCGGCGGCGCCAAGATTTTCACCATCTACGCATCGAAGGAGACCTTCAACGGCGAGATCATCCTGCGCATCTCCACCGACGGCAAGCTTCTGGTGGTAGGCAAGCTCAATTTCGCCGCCGACAATCTTTCCATCAGTGCGCGCCTGTATGCCGATCTGTCGAAGATCGCGGCAGGGGAGGCCACCGTGCTGTTCCTGGCCGATATCCCTGACCAGGTGCAGCTGCTGACCATCGATGGCCGCTTCAAGATGGGCTTCCGCAACCCAAACACCGGCCAGGAAGCCACCTTCACCGTGGTCGATCCCAAGACCGGCAAGCCCTATGTGCGCCTGATCGGCCCCGCCGACGGCGGTGTGATGGGCACCGGCACGCTCACCGGCCGCGGCTACCTGGTGGTCGATATTCCACCTGGTGCCACCGGCGCCGCGCTCAACCTGGCCAGCGTGACCGACCTGGCACCCGAATTCAAACTGGCCGCCGGCAGCAAGGTGACGCTCGACGACACCCAGGCGCCGGTGCTGGTCGACGGCAAGTTCTGGTACTGGGTCAAGGGCGATGCGGCCCCCGGCCCGATCAGCATCATCTGGCTCAAGGAAGCCTGGTCCTACACCGCAGCCGATGGCAAGGAAGTGTTCGTCGCCGGCGGCGCCTTCCAGGACGACAAGGGTGTCTGGCAGGGCGAGGTTGCCAGCACCGTCGCCAGCATCCCGACATTCATGCTGCCCTATCTCGATGTGCGCCTGGTTCCTTCGGCCACCGGCCAGATCGAT
>JANPGJ010000144.1:0-19506 GCA_031423955.1 Burkholderiales bacterium | reverse complement strand
TGCCGGCGGAACTCGGGATGGCCCATTTGCGCACGAAATTGCTGGCGTGAAAAGGGCGGCATTGCGCCGCGACATTTGGTTTTGGCGGGCAGTGACGGCATTGGAGACGATCGCATTCCGGTACATGCAAGTCTCTGGAGGGCGGTTTCCAGGGCTTGCCCTACACTCGATTTTCAATCCTCGATTGCCGTATTCGTGCAGCCTGCTTGCGCCGGCATGGGCTCAAAAGAGGGTGTTGCACATGCATTTGTTGAGCATATTTGTCCTGGACAAAAATCAAAATCCTGGACTTGTTCTCCCGAGTTTGGCGCCCGCCGTCGAGCGGTAAAGCAGCGGCGGAGTTCGAATAAATCGTGAAATCCAGCCTGAAAGATCGTTGGCGAGAAGCGCGGCAACTGCCGTCGTTTTCGCGAATGTCGCGCCAATTCGGGCAATTTGTTCGTGGCCGCGCCGGGACGCACCGATAGGTGGTGAGCTGGGTTTTTCCTAGGGAACCATTGCGGGATCAACCACCTTGGCTCGTATCCGCCGTGCTGACCCTGGCTCCGGAAGAATGCCCAATCCGCGCGCGCGATGTCGCAATCGATCTCGGGTGGCGAGTAGATGAGTGGTCCGCGCAGGCGCGCCGAAGGCATCGGTGCCTATGTTCGCGGGCCAGTTCGGCAGCGGGTTGGTTTATGGCTAAGCATCCGGGCAGTTTGGCAGCGACCTCAATGAAAAAAACTTATAAATCCGCGATGTTAGTGAGTGCTTTTCTTAATTGATGAAATTTTTATTCGTTTAACAACAATGTTTTATGAATTTAATTTAATGTAATTTGTGTAAAAAATCGAGGCGGGGCGCAATGTCGTGCGTCTATTGCACAAGCGCTTTTTTACGCGTATGTTAGCGACTGCTTCAAGTTTGTTCGTGCTCGCTCTGCGCCAAAAATCACGCTTTTACGTACCTTCGGGGATACGGAAAACATCGGCGCGGCAGCAGAAAACTTGAGGGTACGTTGAAGCGAATTGTGGTCCGAACATCCGGCTGTTCAGGTGATTGGGCCAGATTGCCGTCAGGTCAATTCATCGGGTTGCTGTCTTTGCTAAGTTGGTTCAAGAACCGTTTTCAGTCGCGATCGCCTGAGTCCAAGTCGGACAAAAGCGCGGTTGGCGACACCAGTTCGCAGGCTCACGGAAAATTCCGACTCGAGCCGCTGGAGCCGCGCGTTCTTCTTTCCGGCGATTCCGTTGTGGCTGTTGTTGCCTATCAGGCGCTGCTCCAGGCACAAACCAATGACGGATCCGAGGGCCCGACGGCCATTGTTGAACAGCTTGACGCCAACACCAATAGCGAATCTTTTGCCGCTGATCGCGGCGGTGATGCTGCCGCTTCGACCAACCCTGCCCCCAATGTGTCGTGGCCGGCAAGCTGGCAGAACAGCACGGCTGCGGAGCAAGTCAGCGGCGCTGCGGATCAGGAAACCAGTGCGCAATCGATGTTGGCCGATGGCTTCGAGAGCCTCGCATCCGACTCCGCAATCACCGATTCAAATGGCGCGCAAATCGCCCAAGTAGCGCCCGCAGAAACATACGCTGCGCCGCAAGATGTACCCGATGCGCATGGCTATTTGATCGCTGCGACTCAGGCAGACGAGCCAGCGATTTCAGCCTCTTCGACGGTCACGCCACCGGCTACAGGGCCACCGGCAAATGATCAGGCCACTTCTGTACTCATTGCAGAAGAAGCCATCAATAACAACAGCTTAAGCCAACCCACTTCGTCAACTTCGGACGCAGCTGGGTTGTTGTCGTTTGCACCAGCGCCATTTGTTGAGCCAACCGGCGACGCAATGCCGCGCGCACCTCCAGCGGCCGGTAGCAAAAGCACCGACCAAGTTGATTACCTGCGCAGCACAGCAAGCGTTGCTGCAAATGCGCAAAATGTTGCACCCAGCCTGACCGATCAGTCACTCTCGCCGGTACTTGATCGCGCACGGCAGATCTGGAATTCTGCGGTTGGCAATGGCGCGTTTTCGGCGCGGCTGGCCGAACTCAAAGTCCACATCGCTGACCTTCCCGACGGCATCCTGGGCCAGGCAGTTGGCAACCAGATCACCATCGATTCCAATGCCGACGGCCATGGCTGGTTCGTCGATGCGAGCCCCGCCGAATCCGGCGAGTTCGGAATAACCCTGAGCAGTCATAGTTTGCTCGCCGATGCCGGCAGCGCGGCTTTTGGTCGGGTCGACCTGTTGAGCGTTTTGCTGCATGAGGTCGGTCACGTGGTCGGTTTGGACCATGGCGCCGGAATCGCGGTGATGGATGAAGCACTGAGCACAGGCGAACGTGTGTTGCTTGGAAACAACGTCCTGCTCGTCCGGGCCGATGGTTCGGTAGCAGGCGCGGTGAACGCCGACACAACCGGAACGCTGGCCGCTGATGACGCCAGCGACCCTGACCCAATCACGTTCACGATCGTCAATCATGGCGGCCAAGCCGGAATTGCGGACGTGGTCGTGAGCGGTGCTGGCGAGCGCAACGGAACCTACGACGACATCGGCACGATCATCGGGCGCTTACTGTCGGGCGACAATATTGTCCTGGACATTAATGCCGGCGCGACATGGCACCTGACCGGGCCGGATGCCGGCGTCCTGAGCGTTGCCGGGTTTGCCGCGATCAACTTTGCGCGCGTCGAAAACCTGACTGGCGCCAACGGCAGTCGCGACACTTTCCTGATTGAGGCCGGCGGCTCGATCAGCGGTCGGGTGGACGGCGGCAGCGGAACGGTGGTGATCGGCAACGGCGCCGGCGGCGACCCAGCGACGCCCCAATCAGCTCTGGTGCCCGGCGCCGGGGTGATCCAGGTAGGCAGCGGCAATAGCACCGAACGCGTGGAAATCGGTAATCCCGACACAACTACGGTTCTCAACGATTCGCTGGTAATTTCCAACCCAGCCGCCGGCGGCGAAGTTTTTGTGCGCGGCAACATCGTGGCCACGGGCAGCGCCGGCCTGAGCATTTTTGGCTCCGGGCACACCACTACCATCGGGCCGGGCACCGTCGTCACAACGATCGCGCCAGGCACGGTCACCCCGGCACTTACGGCGACCGACGTGGCCGGCACCACCACCATCACAGTCGCCGGCAACATCACCATCAACGATGCGGTGGTACTGAGCGGCAACGCAGCGATTACCGCGACGGCCGGCAATGTCCTCATCACCAATCCCGGCAGCATCAACGGCAGCGTGGCGGATGTATCCAGTCTGACCATAACAACCACTGGCGCCGGGACAGTGACGCTGGATGGCGCGATTGGCGCGACCGCGAAGTTGAAGGACCTGATCATCATCGCCGCCGGTGATGTGGTCATCAGCGGGCCGATCTCGCTGGCCGGGCGCCTGAGCATCACCTCGGCCAGCGGCAAGATCACGCTGGGCGGTGCGATCAACGTGGCTGAAAGCGTTTTGCTTCAAGCCAATGGCGCGACAAGCCCGATTCAGTTGAATGGCGCGATCACCGCCGGTACTTTTGTCACCGGTGTCGGCAGTTCGGTGGTCGTTGATGCGGCCATCAATACTACTGCCGCCGGCAACATCCGCCTCGAAGCGGTCGGCGCGGCTGGTAGCGTTACTGTCAACAAGGGTGTGCAGTCGGCTACCGGAAACATCACCATCCTGGCCGGCAAGGATGTGATCCAGGGCGCTGCGGGGAACATCAGCACCGGTGGGACCAGCACCATCGACGTCGAAGCCACTGCAGGTTCAATCAACATGGCCGGCGGGTCATTGGCGCAAACCGCCGGCGGCAATATCCGCTACAAGGCCGGTCAGAACGCCGTCATCGCGCAACTCGATGCACGCAAGGCCGGCGACCGCGCCGCCAGCACCATTGCCGACCAGGCGAATTGGGGCAAGGTCAACGTCATTGCAACCAGCGGTTCGATCACCGACGCGGTGGCCAGTGCCAATGTGTACGGTTCAGCGGGTCGTCTCAAAGCCGGCGTCGGTATAGGCAGCGCCGAAAGCAGCATCGCCCTCGAAGTCATCACCGTATCTGCGGTGGCCGGCAGCGGTGGCATCAACCTCAATGATGCCACCCGGGTCACCGTTGATGTCGTGAACCAGGTTGCATTCAACCGCGTGCAAGTGAACGGGACCATCTCGGCGGTCGTTGACGGCGCCGATCAAAGCGACTTGGTCACGACCAGCGGCGGCAACATCATCCTGCGCACTAGCAATGGCGGCATCACCATCAATGACGGCAGCGCTCCCGCCGACAGCATCGGAATCAACGCTACCGGCGCCGGTGCGGTGACCTTGCAGGCCAAGGGAGCGAGCCAATCCATCACCATCAACACCCAGGTCAAGTCAGTCAGCGGCAACATCAGCCTGCTGGCGCCGGTGATGGTGCTGAACCCGGTCAATCTGGTGACCACCGGCACCATCAGTGTCGTGACCTCCGCCAGCACCTTCGATGTGAATCAGTCGGGCACCGTGGAATGGATCAGCCAGGGTCCGGCGCAAACCATCGGTGGCCAGGTGGAGGGCCTCGACCAGCAGGGCAATCCAGTCTCCGGCGCGATCCAGGCCATCGCGGTCGATCCGGGCGATCCCAATATCGTCTATGTGGCCTCGGTCAACGGCGGGGTATGGAAGACCACCAACATAAACGCCACCCGGCGGATGGAGTTCAACGACCCGGCCAAGGCGGCGGGCCCGGATGTCGGCGGTGTGATCTACGCCGTGTCCGACGTTTTTGCGTTCACCGCGGCCCTTGATGCGACCGTCGGCAACGACGGCAGCGGCAAGTTCGACCCGGTCCCGGGCGCCGCGACAACCGGTGGTGGCGCTCCCGCCGTGAAGAGTTTCGCAACGCTCGGTTTGGTTGCCGACAAGAACCGGCTGATTTTCACGGCCGCGCAAAACGGCACCGCATTCGACGGTGTCTCGGTGGTGTTGGCAGACACCCTGGCGGCGGCCGGCAGTGAAACGGCGCACTACGATGTGGCCGCCAAGCGGCTAACCATTTATATCAAGGCGGGCGCGTCCACCGCATTGCAGATTCGCGACGCCGTCAACGCGGCTGGCCGCCTGACCGGCGGCAACGGCGGCAGCGGCGCGGTGGCCACCGCGGTCAAGAAGGCGGTATCGGCCAGCGTAGTCGCGCCGGGCGCCGGCTACGCGCCAGGCAACACCATCACCCTGGCTGGCGGAACCTCAACGCAGGCGGTGGTGCTCACCGTGCAAACCGTCGAAGTCGTCAATGTTCTGTCGGTTGCCGTCAAGGGAACCGGCTATGCAGTAGGCGACATCCTGACCGTATCCGGTGGTACCGCAAACATTGCGGCACGTATCAAGGTCCTTTCGGTGACCGCCGGGCAGATCGATACTGTCGCGGTGGAGCGTGGCGGCTCCTATACGCTGATGCCGACCGGCCAGGTGGCGGTGATCGGCGGGACCGGCACTGGTGCCCGTTTCACGCTCAGCTGGGGCATCGATCGCGTGACCGTGACAACCCCTGGCACCTATTCGGCGTTGCCTGCCAATCCTGTTGCGCAGGCAACGAGCAATGGTGCAGGCAGCGCGGCTACATTCGTGCTTGGATGGGGCGTGCATTCGGTAAGCGTGACCAGCCCGGGCACGGGCTACGTTCCGATTCCAACCGTTCAGGCATCCGGTGGTGGCGGCGCCGGCTTCACCGCCACCGTGGTTACAGCATCGGGTGCTGTGACCGCCGTGAACGTCACCACCTCGGGCGCTGAATTTCATTCGATTCCCACCATCGTGTTTTCCGGAAATGGTGGTAGTGGCGCGCTTGCCACAGTCCCGAGCTTGCAGGCGGTGTCTGCCGGCATCAGGGCCGCCGGCACCGGCTATCTGCCGGGCGACACCATCACGATCACCAATGCCAATGCGACGGCTGCCGCGGTATTCACCGTGGAAGCGGTCCGCGTGATCAGTGCAGCCATTGCCAGCGCCGGCAGCGGGTACACGGCAGATGACATCTTGACGCTCAGCGGAGGAATCTTCGGGGTCGCGGCAAAAATCGATGTCCGCACAGTAGACGGGACTGGCCGGATCACCGGCATTTACGGGATTCGGACAGACCCGTCGTTTGGAGGTTCATATCTCGGTATCCCGGCCGGCAATATCGCAGTGACCGGCGGCAGCGGGTCCGGCGCGCTCTTTACCGCTGTGTGGGGTGTCGATCGGGTGAAAGTGACAACGGCGGGCGCTTATACGGCGTTGCCCGCAGATCCGGTGGCGCAGGTGAGCACCCGCCGCGGCCTGGTGGCTGGCTCCGGGGCTGGTGCAACACTGGACATCAAGTGGGGCATTGGCGCGGTGACGGTGACCAACGCGGGCACCGGCTATACAAGTGCACCACCGGTGTCGTTCGAAAGTGGCGGCAGTGACCCGGCCACGGCGCTGGCGGTGATGAAGGCCCTCACGGCCGAAGCAGTCGCCCCCGGGTCTGGCTATGCGCCGGGCGACACGATTGCGCTGGCCGGCGGAACATCCACCCAGGCGGCGGTTGTCACAGTGGGTTCGGTCAAGGTGGTGGGCACGCCAGGCATCGCGGGCGGTGGCACCGGTTACGCGCAAAACCAGATACTCACCATCAGCGGTGGCACGTTGGCCGCGGCCGGAACCAAAGCAAAAATCAAGGTGCTCACCGTCAGCGGCGGCGTGATCCAGGCCGTTGCGCTTGTCAGCGGCGGTTCTTACGATGCGGTTCCTGCCGGGTCGGTCGCAGTGGAAGAAGCCGGCGGCGCCACCTTCACCCTGGCATGGGGCGTGGATGCGGTAACGGTCAGCACTGCCGGCTCATATTCAGCGTTGCCGGTTGACCCGGCTGCACAGGCTTCGTCCAGTGGTGCAGGGTTGGGCGCGACCTTCGATGTCAAAACCTGGGCGGTGGACAAGGTAACGATCGTCAATCCGGGCGGCGGCTACAGGGCACTGCCGGCGGTCGGATTCAATGGCGTATTGGGCTACCAGTACAAGATCGTGATGGAGGACGCCAACGGGCTGCAGACCAACGCTTCCGCGGCGTTTCCCAAGGTCGGCATCGTGTTGGCTTCGGACCAGCATTTCATCACCCTGAGCAACTTGCCGGTGGGCGCCACCGGCACGGTCAAGCGCCTGATCTACCGCACCGAGGCCGGCGGCAGCTCGTTCAAGCTGGTGGGCGAGATCCGCAACAACGATGCCGGCCAGTCCTTCACCGACCGGGTCGGCGACGCGCAACTCGGCGCGGCGCGTGAAATCAGCGTGCCGTTCCCGATCTGGCAGCCCTTGACCGACCAGTTCAGTTCGCTCGCCACCAGTTCACTGGCATTTGATCCGGAAAACTCCGACATCCTGTATGCCGGCACCGGAAAATTCAGCAGTTCCGGGTCGGCCGGCAGGGCGCTCGGGATCCTCAAGACGGTCGATGGCGGCGCAAGCTTTTCCCTGATTGGCGAGACCGAGTTCAAGGATCTCAACATCCGGAAGATCCTTACCCACAACTTTGCTCCCGCCACCGGCAATCCCTTGAACCTGGTCCTTGCCGGGACCTTGCAGAATGGCAGCCAGGGCGGCCTGCTTTTGAGCAAGGACGGCGGCGCCACCTGGGAGCGGATCTCCGGCAAGGTCGGTAGCGGATTGCCGTTCGGCTCGGTCACCGATTTGATCGCGGTGTCGAATGCCGCTACCGGTTCAAAGACTTTCTACGCGTCTGTGCTTGGGGACGGTTCGCCATATTTGCCGCCGGCGAATGTTCAAACCGGTCAGTTCAGCGATACCCAAAAATACGTGGCGGTGATCCCGAGTACCGATGATGCCTCGCTCTGGCGGGCGCTTGGAAATGGCAAGTCGATGAACATCACCATTGGTGGTGTCGTCTATGCGATCAATCCGCAGTTCGGCAACATCCCGGTCGCTGGCGCCACCATGGCCGATGTGGCGGCGGTGATCCAGACGGCGGTGGACGCGATGGTGGCGGGCATGGGGGTGTTTTACAGTGCCCCGCACCTGGTTATTTACAGCAACAACGGTACGGGACGGACCGTCGAAAAACTCGAAGATCCAGCCGCTGGTGCGGCCACGTCGCTCCTGCGTACCAGTACCGGTGGCATCTTCAAGAGCGTCGATAACGGGGCAAACTGGCAACTGGTCGGCGCCGCCGACGCCGGGTTCCTTGAGCGCTTGCGCAAGGCCGGCCGGATTTCGCTGGCAGTGCAGGGCGAGAGCACTAATACGCCGATCATCTACGTCGCCACCGTGATCGGCGAGAAACTCGACGGCATTTACCGGATCGATCAACCCGGCGATACGGTGCGCTTCGTGATGGACAGCCCGGCCTCGGTCGAGATCAACCGCGCGACATTGTTGACGGTCAAGGCCGACAGCGCTTTGCCAAGCGCTTGGTCGGCTCTCGGGACAACGACCGCATTCACGTTCGATGTAACGGGCTACGCAAGCAAATTCATCCGGCCGGATTTCACTGGCGTGGGCAGTATGGGTGACGTGGCCAAGAGGATTGCAGCGGCCATCAACGATCCGCAGGCCGGATTCGGCCTGAACGCGGTGACCGTGACCTGGGTGCAAAATGGGGCGCAGCCCGACGGCGAATTCCGGGTCTTCAGCAACATTGGCGCGGGTATCGGCTTGCGCGATCAATTTCCCGCGACGTCCGTTTCACTGTTCGCCAACCAGGGCACGCCTGGCGCGCACTTCAACAAGACCTCTGTCAAATTCGGTGTTGCCGCAGCCCCGGCAATCGCCAGCCCGATTGAATTGGCGTCGGGCAACATCGCCGATCTGACGATCGTGCCGGGTTCGACCGATCCCGAAGTGTGGCGCCGATTTGCCGCCACCCGCAGCTTCTCGGTCACGATGGATTTCCAGAGCAAGGACATCACCCCGGATTTCTCCGCGGTCACTTCGATGGCGGATGTCGCCAGCGCGATTCAGGCGGCGCTCAACGACAACGCGAAAGGGTTTGGCGCAGGCGCGACCACGGTGGTCTGGAATGAAGACACACGGCGTCTCTTGATCAATCACGCCAACCGGACCACTGGCGTGCAGGACATCGGCGCGCCCAAGGGCGCCGGCCTGGTCTCGCTGATCGAGGCAGGGGCGGCAGGTTTTGATGGCGGCAGCGGTGGATCGGGCGTGAGCGCCGCCGCGACCGCGACCCTCAAGGCGTTGACGGCGACCACCGCGGTGGCGGGGCGCGGCTATGCGCCTGGCGCCCTGATCACGCTGGCAGGCGGGACAAAAACCGAGGCAACGGTGCTTCGCGTTCAAGAGGTCAAGGCGGTCGACGTGCTGATCGCCAATGCCGGCAGCGGGTATTCCACCGATGACGTGTTGCTCTTGACCGGTGGCACATTCTCGCCGCAAGTAAGGATTCGCGTTGAGGAGATCAACGGCTTGTTGACCGGTTCGATCAAGCGAATCAGCGTGGTGGAATCCGGCGCCTATAGTGCACTGCCCGTGGCCGCCAATTTTGACGCCACTGTCGAATCCAGAGGGGCCAATCCGCTGACCAAGGCCGTGACCAGATCTGGTAGCGGCGCCCAATTCACCGTCGTCTGGGGCGTGAAGTCGGTCCAGATCGCGACCGAAGGCACCTACTCGGCGACACCGGCTGGTCCGGTAGCCGACGCGACGCCACCGCCGGCCGGGCAGATGGCCACCTTTAACCTGACATGGGGTGTCAAGGCAATCGAAGTGACTGTCGCCGGGTCGGGTTACGTGGCGCCGCCGGCGATCACGGTCACCGGCGGCGGCGGTGCCGGCGTAAGCGGTGAGGCGACCCTGAAAGTAGTCTCCACCGCAGTTCTTGTTGCCGGAAGCGGCTACCGGCCCGGTGACACCATCACGATCGCTGGCGGAACCGCGACCACGGCTGCCGAGCTCTTCGTGGGCACGGTCAAACTGGTTGGCGTGAGCGCGCTGGTCAATGCGGGCACTGGTTACACCGCTGGCGACATCCTGACCATAGCTGGGGGGGCCACGGGACCGGCGGGCGCAGCGAAGATCAAGGTCCTGAGCGTGGCGGGCGGCGTGATCCAGACTTATGCCGTCGAAGCAGCCGGTTCCTATGCAGTGTTGCCGGGCGATCCGAATGTCGCGGTCACTGGCGGCACCGGAATCAATGCCCGCTTCACGCTGAACTGGGGCGTCAACAGCATTGGCACGGTCAAGCTGACTAGCGTGGCCACATTGGTCACTGCAGGTGCGAATTATGCCGTTGGCGATATCCTCACCGTCACCGGCGGCACCCTGGCGCCCGGCGGTGCTGCGGCGACGATCAGGGTACTTTCCGTGAGAAACGTCGAGAACCCGCCGGGCACCGTGACCCAGCGCGGCCTGATCGCCACCTATGCCGTCGAAACTGCCGGTTCATACGTCGCGGCGCTGGCCGCCGGCAATATAGCGGTCACCGGCGGCGCCGGAACCGGCGCCCAGTTCACGCTGAACTGGGGATTGAACAGCGTGTCGCTGACCAGCGCCGGGTCCTACAGCGCGATACCGGCCGATCTGGTGCAGCAGCGGGCAAGTTCAGGCACAGGGACCGGTGCGCAATTGTTGCTGGATTGGGGCATCAACTCCGTTGTGGTGCGGCAACCGGGTGTCGGTTACACCTCCGGGCCGACGGTGGCGATTGGATTGCCCGATGTGAGCTGGGCCTCCGCCGTCGCTTCGATGAAGGTCATCAGCGCCGGTGTGGCGACCCCAGGGACGGCATATCTGCCCGGTGACGTCATCACCCTGGGGGGCGGCACATCCACAACCGCCGGTGGTCTGACAGTCAGCGCGGTCAGGGTGGTCGGCACGCCGGGCATCGCGGCGGCGGGCGCGGGTTACGCCCCGGGTCAGATACTGACGGTGGTCGGCGGCACACTTGCGCCGGGCGGCAGCGCGGCCAAGATCAGGGTGCTGACTGTGTCGGGCACCGGCGCAGTTCAAAGCCTTGCCCTTGAAAGCGCAGGCTCATACCAGGTCATTCCCGCAGGCAATGTTGCCGTTGCTGAAGCGGGTGGTGCCACCTTCACCCTGGTCTGGGGCGTGGACCAGGTGACCGTGGCCGCGGCGGGGGCCTACACGGTTCTTCCCCCCATGGCGACAGTTCAGCAATCGACCACGCGCGCGTTGGCGGCCGGCCCGGGTACCGGAGCTACGTTCGGAATCAACTGGGGCGTGGAGTCCATCGCGGTCTCGGCGGCCGGTCGCGGCTATACCACCGCTCCCACGTTCAGGATTCTGGGCGGCGGCGGAACCGGTGTGGTGGCGAATGTCACTCTGAAGGCGATCGCGGCGGCGGTTGCTTCGCCCGGCACCGGCTACGCGCCAGGCAATACCATCACCCTTGGCGGCGGCTCATCCACCGCGGCGGCGGTGTTCACGGTGGCGACCGTCAGGCTGGCCGCTGTTGCAAGCAAGGTCAGCGGCGGCACCGGGTATATCGCCGGCGAGATCCTCACCCTCGCCGGCGGCACGTCGGCGCCGGGCAGTGCGGCGAAGATCAAGGTTCTTACTGTCGCCGGCGGCGTGATCCAGACCTATGCCATCGAGGCTGCGGGCTCCTATACGGTAACGCCGGTGGGGACCGTAGGGGTCACAGGGGGTACCGGAACCGGTGCCCAGTTCACGTTGGCATGGGGTGTGGACACCGTAACTGTCAACTCGGCCGGTACTTACACAGCGCTGCCGGCAGGCCCGGTCGCACAGGGCGCCACCAATGGCACCGGAACCGGCGCCACGCTTTCGGTCAGCTGGGGCGTTGCCGGTGTTGCCGTCGCGAACGCCGGCAGCGGATTCGCCGCAATTGCCCAGGTGGGCTTTGGCGCCGCCGGCGTGACCATCGGCCGGGACAGCGCCAACAAGGCGAACCAGTTCGCGGTGTTGAACATTGAGTCCGCCACGGTTGCAAGCTGGAAGTCGCTCGCGCAGACCGCGAATTTTTCGATAGCGCTGGGCGGCCAGGCCGCCGCCGATGTCAGGCCCGATTTCAGTCTGGTGACCAGTATGGATGGCGTCGCTGCCGCCATCGCCAAGGCGATCAACGATGTATGGAAAATCAGGCTGGCGGTGGCGCTGGACGTCGTCAGAGTGAGCTTCGACCCAATCCGCTTGCAGTTCGGCATTCAGGTGATCAATGGCGATCGCGAGATCAACTCGATTGGCCATCCCGCTTCCGGCCAATCCCTGTTCAAGGCTGCCAGCGGCTTGCTGCAAGGCTCGGCGCTGCAACTGAAAACGCTCAACAACCTGCCTACGGCTTCGAACGGGAAAACGTTCTCACTGGTCGCCGACCCCGTGAACCCGGGCTATATCTACGTCGGCGGCACGATTCAACCTGCGCCGCTTGAGCAAACTGCGGTTGGCAGCAACGATTATGTGGCGCGAATCTTCTACATCAATACCGCCCCCGGCCAGTTGGCGGAACAGCAGATACAGGTGGTAGGAAGTGGCGCCAATGGCACCGCGCCGCATGGCGATTCGCGCACGCAGCTGCTGAGCAGCAACGGCAGCGTTTTTTACGAAGCCGATGACGGCGGCATCTTCCAGTTGCGCGATCGCATGGTCGCGGCCGATCGTGAATGGGTGTCGCTCAACGGCAATTTGTCACTTAGCGAGATCAGCAGCCTGGCCTACGACCCGTTCAGCGACCTCGTGTTGGCCGGATCACAAGACGTCGGCAATCAGATACAGGTGGCAAGCGACTCCGGAACCTGGAACACCCTGAGTCGCGGTGACGGCAATGCGCTGGGAGTCGGGATTCTCAAAAATGCCGCCGGAGAACCGGTTTTCGTGCTTCGTTACCGGCTTGGCAATAATCTGAAATACCTGCAGCTTGACGTATATGATCTGAACAACCAGTTGGTCGCATCCACGTCCCAAAGGTTCAAGGCGCCTGGCGTCAATCAGGCGGATTACTCGGCGCTGCTGGCTGACGAGCAGGAAGGCTTCAATGAGTTGCCGCTGGCCGTCAATGCGGTTGATGCGAATCAGATCCTGATCGGCGGCAATAAGCGCCTCTACGAGAGCCTCGATCGCGGAGTCACGGCGACCAACGTCAAGCCGGGTGCCGTGACGGCGGTGCCCAGTGCGTTGGCTTATGGTGGCTGGGGGAGTGATGGCACCGCGGTGAGGGATGTTGCCTACGCGGCCTATGGTGGCGAAATCTGGAAGCGCGCCCCCGGCGATGCGTTCGCCGCTGCCACCACGCAACCGCCAGGGGCCAAGAAAATAACCGCCATCGTGATGGATCCCACCAACTGGCGGGTTGCCTACGCGGTTGATGATACGCACCTGTACGCCACCGTCGACGGCGGCGTGACCTGGGCCGACATTACGCCGGCGGCAACCGGCAACGCGTCCCTGCCGGCCAATGGCCTGGATGCGCTGGCCCTGGTCAAGGTGGCGGGCGAGACCGGTGGCAAGGCTGATGCCAATGTCGGCGATGTCAGGATCGACCTGCGCGACGGCAGCAGCTTCACGGTAAACCTGGCAGCCGCCACCACCTATTTGCAGCTCAAGGACGCGATCGAGACAGCGTCCAAGACCGGCGTCGGCCAACCTGCCCGGGTGACCGTGAGTGTGGTCGGCGGTGCGATCAAGCTTACCGGCGTTGGCGCGAGCGCACTGGCGCGCGTGGTCTCGATCAATGGCTCACTGGCGGCGCGTGATCTGAAATTGCTGGCCGACCAGGCCGTGACAGCCGCGAATGGAAGCTCGATCACCGGTGGCGTCGTCGGTGGTGCCATCAACGACGCCACCTTGCTCGAAAGCCTCAATGTCCTGGCTGGCAAGACCGTCGGCGTCAGGGTCGGCAAGACCCAGACCGACGTGCTTTTGGTCGGCACCCTGGACGGTGTCTTCCGCAGCTTGAACCCGCTGGGGAGTCCTGCGGATTCCGACAGCGATTATCGGCGCACAGCGCTTGGGTCCGCCGATGTGGCACTGGCGGGTGCGAACAATGACCTGATCTTCACGACGCACGGCGCACCGGTCGCCGGCGACAAGGTTCAGTTCATCGTCACCAACGGGGTGGCCAAAGGTGCCGAGCGTCTGCGCGCCTTTGCCGTCAACGGCGCACGAGAACTGGTGTTCGAGATCAATGCGACCAGCACGGCAGCCGACATCATCAAGGCGCTCAACCGGTCGCCCGTGCACCTGAAGGTTTTCACTGCAGGGCTGACGGCGTTTGATTCCGGAATCGCCAACGACGGCTCCGGTGTGGTCGCCAACGAGACCAAGAATTTGACTGCTGCGCCGGTGCGCACGGTCTTCCGCGAATTCGGATCGAACCTGCCCAACGCGCCGGTGACCGCCATTTCGTACGCCCCTGACATCAAAGCATCCGGCAAGGAGTTCGGCGATGTGCTGGTGGTCGGCGAGCGCGGGCGCGGCGCCTTCAAGATCGACGATGCAGCCACTTTCCTGACCGCCGAATCGGTGCTGACCATCAATGGCGACGGCAGTGACAACCTGATCACCGTGGCGCAGGATGCCAACAATCCGAGCCTGATCGGTGTGGTCATCGACGGCCTGGTGGTCGCCGTCTATCAGGCCGCGACCATTGACCGCATCGTGATCAAGGGCCTCGCCGGCAACGACACGGTTGAGTTCGACGGCCGCATCCGCGTGGCCGCCGGCGTTTCCTTCGATGGCGGTACCGGCAACAAGAATCGCCTGGTGGTGCTGGGGCTTGATGCAGCCGCGACGCGTGACGCTGAAATCGTGGCCGGTGCCGGCACGGTCAATCTGGTCCTGACCAAGCCGATGGCGCTGGCCTTCGTCAATGTGCAGAAGGTCTTCAAGTCCGTATCGAACAACAATCTCGCGAAATTCCAGACCGGCCTGCAGACCCTGGCCTTCGATCGGACGCTGTCGCAGGCGGTTGCGAGCAAACAGGTGCCGCTGGTCGGCAATGGCCTGGGAAAGATCATCACCACGGTGAGTCAGTCGGATGCGCCGATCGAATTGCCAAGCGCTACCTTGGGCCCGGTTGAACTGCGCGGCGTGCCGGAAGCCAGCACCCAGACCCTGGGCGACAGCGAGTCGATCTTTGGCCGCCTGCTTCAGGGCGGCCCCGGCGGCTTGCTGATTTCGCAACTGCAGTCCGCGGCACATGACTTCGCCGAACTGCGCAACCTGCTCGATGGCCTCGATTTCACCCCGGGCAATGTGATTCTGACGGTGGACGCCAACGGCTTCGCCCGCTTTGACGTCACGGTTGCGCGCACGTTTGGCGGCGACACCACCCTGGACGTCGACGCCTTCGGCGGCAAATTGCGCTTGAACGGCTCGGCTACGTTCTCGGTGGACGTGCTGCTGCATACCGTGATCGGGGTGGACGACAACGGCTTTTACCTCGATGCCAACGCGGTGACCGGTCCGGAACTGGTGATTGACAACATTCAGATCTTCGGCCAGATCGAGGCCATCGGGCGCATCGGCTTCATCCAGGTCAGCCTCACCGGCGGCGCGGTCGAACTTGATCCGGGCGTGCGCGTCGCCATTGACTTGAAGGAACCGGGGCGCGACCCGATCACCGGGGAGCTGGATGGCCTGATTCGTCCGTATGAGTTGTCGGCATTTTCTGCGCTCGACTTCTTCACGGTCGACCTTGAGGGCAATCCGGCGGCCGACGACCTGAAGTTCTCGGGGAACTTCTCGGTGGCGGCGCTGCTTCCCGGCGGATCGGCACCTTTCACCCTGGTCGATGCCGGGCTGATTTTCACCTGGGCGGATATCGCCAATCCGTTTGGCGTCGTGGTAGCCGCGAAGCCAGGCAGTGCCTCGGGCGAGTTGCTGGCGAAATTCCTCAATCTCGACTTCCAGCAGTTGTTCCTGGATTTCCTGACCCAGGTCGATCACCTCGGTGACCAGTTGCGCGATGTCTCCGCACTTGATACGAAACTGCCCGCGATCGACCTGAGCGTGAACCAGATCTTCACCGGCGCGCCCTACAAGATCGGCGATGTTCTCAAGCTGCACGATGCGGTGGCGACTTATTTCGCAAGTGTCGATACGGCTGGCCCGACCATGAGTGGCTTGCTCGATGCGATCGTCAGCGACATCAACGCCAAGATGGGCGGCGGCGCCTTGCGCATGGAACTGGTGATCGACAACGGTGATCCGCAATTGCGCATTCACGTCGATTTCGCGCTGCGTCCGCAGTTCACCGCCAACCTCGCGCTTGGCAGCGCCCTGACCGACCTCGGGGTGAACGCCACCGCTTCGGCCACCGTCGAGGTCGGCGCCGAGCTTGATTTGAGCCTGATGTTCGGACTTGACTTGAGCGAATTGCTGACCACCGGATCGCTGGGCAACGCCGCCTTCATCGAGCTCGACAACCTCAGCGCCGCCGTGATCATGGGCGCCCGGGATATTGATCTCGACCTCGATTTCGATTTCCTTACCGCGTCGATCAACAATGGTGCGGCGCGGGTGAAGGCCGGCGCCAACCTGTTGCTCAAGGATCCGACCCCGCAGGACAATCGCATCACCATCAGCGATCTGACCGGCACGCCGTTCGGTACCCTGGTTGAAATCCGGCCGACTAATCCGGAAATTCGCATCGCCGCTTCGGCCATCGACGTGTTCGTCGGGTCGAATCCCGGCACCCCGCAGCAGGTCGGCATGCATGTCGCCGGCGAGGATCTCGGCTTCATCCTGTACGGCGCGTTCGGCGCCACTACGGCCGACCCGATGACCTGGAGCTACGCGCTGACCGCGTCCGGCACGGTCGAACTGGTCGGTGTCGACGGTCTCACCATCCAAGGCGATGTCGCCATTCGGGTCAACACCACCGGGCGGCAGATCAGTGAAAGCATCGTCACCGGCGGTGCCGATGTGCTGGTCAGCTTCGGCGCCGGCCAGGAGAATTACGCGCGCATCGAAGGCCGCAACCTTGCGCTGGACATCGAAGGCTTTGTCGTGGCAAGCGGGTCGATCGTGGTGGAAAGGTTCGACACCCCCGGCACCACCGATGTGTTCGGCGCCAACGCGACGGCTGGTGCCGATGGCACCAAGGATGTGATCGACACTGAATTGCATATCGGCGTGCATCTGACCGAGGTATTCATTGGCGCCGGGCATGGCACGGTCAATGAAACCGGCCTCAAGTTCACTGATGGATCGATTGGTGTGGTCGTCAAGAGCCGTGTCGACCAGTCCAAGACCGTGCAGGACCCGTCAAAGTTCGCGGTCAAGGGCTTCCTCGGGGCGGCGCAATTGGTGGGTGTCGCTGACATTACCCTGAGCGCGAACAACCTGGCGGTCGAAATCAACCGCTCGGGGTCGGATCTGGCCGGCGTCATGGTGGCCAGGGGCGACGGCACCAGTATCGACATGCAGTTCAGCGACGGCGCCAATATCATCCGCGTCAACGGCGCGATGACCCTGCAAGTGCTGGATTTCATTTACCTCAAGGCCAGTATCAGCGTCGAAAAGACCGACGTCCTTAGCGGGCAGGACCTGATCGGCGCGAACAATGCAGCGGGCCCGGACGGCATCGACGACCTGATCGCCACCGAGATCCGCTTCGGCGCCACCGTCGAGAAGGCGTTTGTCGGCAAAGGGCGTGACACCCTCGACGAAGTGGGCTTGCGCCTTGCCGACGGTCGTCTCGGGCTGGTGCTGTTCAACACATCGAATCAGGCGCTTGCGGTGCAGGCGCGCGCCAAGTTCGCGGTCAAGGGGAGCTTGAGCGTCGCCGAACTGGTAGGCGTGGACGGCCTGACCCTGACCTCCACCGACATGGCCGTGGAGATCAATCGCACCGGCAAGACCCTGAGTGGCGTGGTGGTGTCGACCGGGCCGCCGGGCGCGCCGCAGGTCGACATGAGTTTCGCCGGCACGGCCGATATCACGCGGGCCAGCGGCGCGGTAACACTGCAGTTGCAGGATGTACTTGATCTGGAGGCGACCGTCAGCATCGAGAAGACCGATGTCCTGAGCGGAATCGACCTCATCGGCCCCGGTGGCGTTGCCGGCCCCGACGGCATCGACGATCGTGTCGAAACGGAAATCCGTTTCGGTGCCACCGTAAAGAATATTCCCCTCGGTGCCTTGTCCGGCGCCAGCGGCGGTATCGGGCTCAAGCTTTCCGGCGGCAGCCTCGGCCTTATCGCCTTTGCGACCACCGACCAAAGTCTCGCCACCCAGGCGCCGGCCAAATATGCGATCAAGGGATCGATCGCCTCGGCCAGCTTGCTGGGCATCGATCAGTTAAGCCTGTACGCAAGTAATCTGACTGTTGAAGTCAATCGTTCCGGCCGGGCCCTGACCGGTGTGCTGGTTTCCACCGGGCCGGGCGCAGCCCCGGTCGCGATGGATTTCGCCAACGCTTCTGATGTCACGCGCGCGAGCGGCACCCTGGCGCTGAATGCGTTCTCCGGCGTACTCGTGGCCCGCGGCGGATTCGAACTGCAACTGGGCACGGTCAGCACGACCTCGCCAAGCAATGGTGTCAGTTTCACCAATGCGAGCGCGGTGTCGGTCACCCTCAACAACGCCGGCGTGTTCGTCGGTACCGGCGGCAGCCTGTCCGCCAACAGCAGTGCCGGGACTGTGATCAACGGCAGCCTTGGGTTCGGCGCGACAGTCGGCAAGCTGACCGTGGTCAGCCTCAAGGACCGCGGCGCCATCGCGGCGTCGGCGCTCGATGATCGTACCTTCCTGGGCGTGGCGCTCGACGACTTCGCCGGTGATCTGGTCGGACTTGACGACCTGTTGGTGTTCCATGCATATGGCGTCGACGCGCTGTTGAACAAGTCTGCGCAAGGCAGTGCGGTGGCGACGCCAGTGGCCAAATTGAACTGGAGCACGCTCGCTACGACTGGCATGGATCTGGGAGCCGAGAAGGCCGCGCTGGGCGCGACCAGCTTGGGCGCCCTTACAGCCGGCGTGGACCTGGCGGTCAAGGGCGGGGTAGCGCTCAACGTACTGAACGGCGTGTTGGTCGCCAAGGGTGGGTTCCAAATCGGCCTCGGGCAAGTGAGGAGCGCGGACCTGCCAAGCGGCGTGGGCCAGGACGCCGACGCCATGACCCTGACGCTCACCAACGTCGGGGTATTCGTGGGCACGGGCGGCACGCTGGCGGCACCGAGCGTGGCCGGCGACTGGAGCACCTCGGCGGTTGGCAACGGCACCCTGGGCTTCGGTGCGACGGTGACCAGCCTTGGCATGGTGAGCATCAAGGATCGTGGCGCCGATGCGGTCGCCAAGACCGACGACCGTACCTATCTTGGGGTGGCGCTGGACGACTTCGCCGGTGACCTGGTGGGCCTTGACGACATCCTGGTGTTCCACGCATTTGGTGTCGATGCGGTTCTCAACAAGGCCGCGCATGGCGATGGCGTGACCCCGGTGACCAAGCTGAACTGGAAGACCTTCAGCAGCACCGGCCTCAACATCAATGCGGCGCAGGCCGCACTGAACGCGACCAGCCTGGGCGACCTGACGGCCAGCGTCGACCTGGCAGTCGACGGGTCGGTGGCCTTGAACGTGCT
>JANPGJ010000143.1:0-9053 GCA_031423955.1 Burkholderiales bacterium | reverse complement strand
GCATGAATGCGCGCGATCAGGTCCGGTGTGGCCATCGCGGCCAGGACGCTCTTCGATAGCCATTCGTAGGCTTCGCGCGGCGCCCCGCGCGGCACCGTGAAGCCGACCCAGTTGTTGGAAACAAATGCCACGCCCTGCTCGGAGGCGGTCGGAATCTGCGGCGCGGCGGCGGCTCGCTTGGCGGACGACACCGCCAGCGCGGTCATCTTGCCGCTCTTGACATGCGGCAGGCCGGTGGGCATCGCGGTCACCAGCAGGTCGACCTGGTTGCCGAGCAGTCCGACCACCGCATCGCCCATGCCCTTGTAGGGGATCTGCTGCATCGTGATGCCGGCGCTTTTGGCGAACAGTTCGGTCACCAGATGATTGACGCCGCCGTTGCCGGAACTGCCGTAGTTGATCTTCTGCGGGTTGGCCCTGGCCTGCGCCACCAGGTCCTGCAGGGTCTTGATGCTGCTGTCGCTCCTGACGGCGAGCACGAAGGGCATTTGCGCGATCAACAGCACCGGCGTCAGGTCGCTGTGTTCCCAGGTCAGCTTGCTGCCGAAGATGCCCGGCAGCATGGTGTAGGTGGCATCGGTGGCGGTGATGGTGTAGCCGTCGGGCGCCGCCTTGGCGCCGGCCTCATAGCCGATCCGCCCGCCGGCGCCGCCGCGGTTTTCCACCACGAAGGTCTTGCCGGTCTGCTCGGTGATCTTGATCGCCACCTGGCGCGCCACGTTGTCGGACACGCCGCCGGCGACAAACGGCACCACGATGCGGATCGGCTTTTCGGGATACTGCGCCTGCGCCCAGCCTGCTGTTAGCAGGGCGATGGCGGCGAAGCCAAGTGTGCGGGGTTTCAACATCGGTTTGCCTCTTTGTGATTTTTCATGGCCGGATGGCTGCCATTGGCCTGTCATCCGGTGCTGCAGGCGATCAATCGGGTGCGGCGCATCACAGGTTCTTTTCGTCTTCCATCCACGGATGTCCGAGCGCGCTGGCGCTCAGGCCGCCGTCGACCACCAGTTCGGTCGCGGTGATGTATTTTGCATCATCGCTGGCCAGGAAGGCCACCGCGTTGGCCACGTCCCAGGCGTCGCCCATGCTGCCCATCGGCACCACCTTGTTGCGCTGGTTCAAGGCCTCGGCATAGCCGTCGCCGAACTTCGCCTGCATGCGGCTGGTGATGCGCGGGGTCGCCATCAGGCCGGGGCGAACCGCCACCACGCGGATGCCGCGGCTGGCGTACTGCACCGCGACGTTGCGCGTGAAGGCATCGACCGCACCTTTCGAGCTTGAGTAGGCGATGCTCGGATAGAGGAAGCTGATCGCCGCCAGCGAGGAGTTGTTGATGATCACGCCGTGCTTCTGCCGCGTCATCACCGGCAGCACATGGCGACAGGTGAGATACATCGATTTGACGTTGGCATTCATCAGAGCGTCCCATACCTCTTCCTCGATCTCCTCCGGGCCGCCAATGGCCTGCAGGCCGACGTTGTTGAACAGCACGTCGATCCGCCCGTAGGTGGCGACGCAGCGCTCGACCGCCGCCTTGATCTCGGCCTCGCGGGTGACGTCCGCCACATGTGCCAGGCATTCGCCGCCGGCTGCTTCGATCGCCGCGACCGTCTCCGAGAGATGTTCGGCCGAGCGATCCAGTGCGAAGACTTTCGCGCCTTCGCGCGCCAGCAGGACCGAGACGGCCTTGCCATTGCTCCAGCCCGGCGCCGAGGCGCCGGCACCGGCGATGAATGCCACCCTGTCCTTGAAGCGCACTGAAATGTCTCCTGTCGGATCGCCCGCGCGACTTGCCATTCATCTCCCGCCTCGCGGGTGCCGGGGCCAGCATAGTAATATCAATCGCCCGTTGTCAGGGGTTCTCGCCGTTTTTCGCGCGTCGCGCAGGTTCGCTTTTCCCATCACCGAAAAAGGTTTGCAGCACATGTCCCAGCACCGCATCGTGTTTCTCGACGACGACCATATCCTGCGCCTCGGCCGCTACGCCATCGCCCGCCCGCCGGAGATCAGCGACGACTGGGTGCGCGCGTTTTTCGCGCCGGAGCCGGTCGATCCGGCGGCGGTCCATGCGGCGGCCGACGGCCTGCATCCATCCGATGGCGTGACCCTCCTGGGCTTGCCGGCGACCGCTGCCGAGATTGCCGATGCCAACCCCAGCATCATCATTTTCCGCCGCGGCACGGTGGATGCGGCGCGCATCGCCGCCGCCCCCAACCTGCGCCTGATCCAGCGCGTGGGTCAACGCTCCGACGCCATCGACCTGGCGGCCGCCAGGGCGCGCGGCATTCATGTGTCCTGCATGCCCAGGCTGACCCTGATCTATACCGCCGAGCACGGCATCATGATGATGCTGGCGCTGGCCAAGCAACTGGTGCGCGCCGACGCCCAGATCCGCGCCGGCACCTGGGACCAGACCCTGGTCAAGTCGACCGACGGCGTCGCCTACAACTGGACCGGTTACTCGCAGCTCTCGGGCCTGTACGGCAAGACCCTGGGCATCATCGGCTTCGGCGAGGTCGGCTCGATCATGAGCGGCATCGCGCGCGGCTTCGGCATGCGCGTCCTGTACTGCAATCGCAACCGCCTGCCGGCCGCCAGGGAGGCCGAGGACGGCGTCAGCTTCGCCGTGCGCGCCGACCTGCTGGCGCAATCCGATTTCGTTTCCGTCAATGCCGCCAATCTGCCGGCCAACCGCGGCATGATCGATCTGGCCGTCTTCAAGGCGATGAAGCGCAGCGCGTTTTTCATCAATACCAGCCGCGGCCGCATGGTCAACGAGGATGACCTGTTCACCGCCGTCAGCAGCGGCCTGATCGCCGGTGCCGGGCTGGATGTGCATTATGACGAGCCGAGGCTCGCCGGCGACAGGCTGTACCAGTTGCCCAACGTCATCATGACGCCGCATTTCGCCGGCGGGTCGCGCTTCGGCGCGCTCGATGAACTCAGCCAGGTATTCGAAAACTGCCGCCAGGTGCTGGCCGGCGGCAAGCCGACGCACGCGGTTTGATCGCCGCATTGGCGGACCAGCCTGTCCGGACCGGCCGCCGGTGTGGTGCGGCGGCGGCCTGCCGGCGCCGCTCCGTCAATACACCTTTTCCCAGATCAGTTCGCGCACCTGGGTGACGCCGCGCCACGGCCGGTGCGGCGGAAACAGCGACATCCGGTTGCCGTTGAAGCTCACTTTCCTGACCTGGTCGGAGCCGATGCGCGCCGGGTCGGAGGCGATGTCGACGCGGGTGACGAGCGTTGCGCCATCGAAGGTGTATTTGCCGCCATAGGAGTTGTATTCGCGTGGCGAGTCTTGCGCCGCCAGGTCGTCGCGCGTATCGCACAGCGCGGCGAGCATGCGGCCGCTGTCGTCGAATGCCAGGGTGCCCTGCGGGCGCGGGCCGTAGGGTGGGAAAGTTGGGTTGCCGTGCTGGTCCACCGCTTTGGTTTCAACCAGACGCCAGATACCGATGAGGTTCATTGCCTGCCGCTTTCAGAACGGTAAATCGAGTTTGTAGACGCGCGCGGCGGTGCCGGAAAACAGCGCCTGTTTCTGTTCCGCGGTCAGGGTGGAGGCGATGCGTTTGAACGCATTCCAGATCACCACATAACTGCAGGTGCCGCGGTCGACCGGGAAGTTGCTCTCGAACATGCAGCGGCGGGCGCCGAACGCGGCGATGCATTCGGTAATGTAGGGCGCCCAGGCAACGGCCAGCGCCTGCGAGGTGGGCGGCAGGTCATGGCTGGCGAAATCGAAGCCGAACACCCGCATGCCGAGGCCGCCGAGTTTCACCACCACGTTTTCGCAGCGGGCAAGCGTTGCCATGGAGGCTCGCCAGGTCTCGAACACCGCTGCGCGCTGGCTCGCATAGGGGCCGATGCCGATCGGTCCGCCGACATGGTTGAGGACGATCGTGGTGTCAGGAAAGGCGCGCGCCAGATCGGTGAGTTCGTCGAGTTGGGTGTGATACATCCAGCCGTCGAATGACAAGCCGCGCGGCGCCAGGCAGGCGAAGCCGCGCCTGAACTCTGCATCGAGCAGCAGGCCCGGCGGCGGATTGGCCAGCGACCCGCGGGCCCGCGGGTCGGGGTGATACACGCTGGAATTGCGAATCCCCTTGAAGCGCGCCGGCGCCACCTGCAGATGCGCATCGAGTACCGCGCCAACCTCGGCGCCACGCAGCAGGTTGGCGTTGCCGACAATCCCGGCGGCGATCCGGCAGCTGCCGTGTGCGCCGCTGGCGCTGGCTTCGGCAATCCGGTTGACGAATTCGGTTTCGCCAAGGCTGGCCAGGGCCGGCGGGCCGGCGCTGCGATACATGGCGCCGCATTCGACAAACACCGTCGCCAGCACCCGGTGCCCGGCACCGACATCGGCGGCCACCTC
This sequence comes from Burkholderiales bacterium, assembly GCA_031423955.1. Classification (GTDB taxonomy): domain Bacteria; phylum Pseudomonadota; class Gammaproteobacteria; order Burkholderiales; family JAEUOS01; genus JAEUOS01. The sequence continues at coordinate 4,678 of JANPGJ010000143.1, read as the reverse complement.
GGGATGCAGGTAGCGATTGTTCGGGTGGTCCCACAGGTGGTGGTGCGGGTCGATGATCGGCAGGTCGGGTTCGAGCGCCGCTTCGGCATGCAGGGCCAGCCACTCGGGGCGCACCGGCAGATGCGGGCTGATGGTTGCTGATTCGGTACTCACGGAGTCTCCCGGGTGAACGCTGCTGTCCGCTGCTGTCGTGCAGACCGATATTTTCGCTCCTGAAAACGCCGTTCAGGCGGCCTTGGCGAATTCGGCCTGCACCTGTTTTTCATACGCCAGCAATTGCTGCACGCTGGCGCGTTGTTCCATGCGTTGCAGGTGGGCCATGCAGTGGGTGAATCCGGAGACGTCCGGCTTGAACAGCGAACCGCGGCGGAAGCACCAGTAAAAATAGGCATCGGCGCAGCTGAAGCGATCGAAAAACCAATCACGCCCGGCCAGCATGGCGTCGGCGATCGCGAACAGTTCAAACAGGGAATGCGAGCCCAATGCACGCACATTGTCAGCCGTGTCGGGCAGGTCGCAATAGCGCTCGGGGCGCTGCTGCTGGGTGAGCTTGGGATGGATGCCGGCGGCGCACCAGGCCATCACCGAAATCGCGCGCACCTCGTCCATCGGGTCGGCCGGCAACAACTGCGCATGGGGGAACTGGCGGGCGATCCAGAGCTGGATCGCGACGTTCTCGGTGAGCGGCACGCCGTCGATGATCAGCGCCGGTACCTTGCCCTTGGGATTGAGGCGCAGGTAGTCAGGTGCATGATGCTCGCCACGCGCGAGATTGACCGGCAGCAGGTCGAACTTTGCGCCGGCTTCGGTGAGCAGGATGTAGGGCACCAGCGAGCAGGCGATCGGAGCGTAGGTCAGGGTCAGCTTCATGCGGAAATTTCCTTGGTGGGCGGGTGGGTGGGGCGCTTGGCGGGACGTTCAGGACGGCGGCGCATGCCGCCGATACAGTTGTTCGACCTTGGCGCGCGCCCACGGCGTGCGGCGCAGGAAGCGCAGGCTCGATGCGATGCTCGGGTTGTCGATGAAGCAGCGGATCGCAACCGCGCGGCCCATCGCTTCCCAGCCGGCGCGTTCGACCAGCACGTTCAGCATCTGCTCGAGCGTGATGCCGGGCAATGCATTGGTCTGCCGCATCGGCGCGGAATCAGGCGGCAAGTGCCTGCCTGACGAAGTGCGGGTCGAACACGCGGTCGGCCATCACCTGGCAGCGCTTCATCAGCCGATGCTCGTGCGGCGCATAGTCGGCCACCGCGTTGTGCCAGGTGCCAAGGTGATCCCAGATCAGCACATCGCGCACCTGCCAGCGATGCACATAGCGATACCCGGGCTTGAGGATGTGTGCGAAGAAGTAGTCGAGCATGCGCCGGCTCTCGTCTGCCGCAAGGCCGTCGATGGATTCGACATAGGCAGGGTTGACGTAAATCACCTTGCGCCCGCTGATCGGGTGGGTCAGGAATACCGGATGGCGCACCGGCGGCTTTTCGGCGCGCTGCGCCGGCGTCAGGGCCGGCCGCTGGCTGCCACGGTCGCGCATCATGTCCCAGTACTTGCAGTAATCGTGCAGCGCGGTGGCGTCGGCGAAGCGCTGCTTGATGTCGTCAGGCAGGTCGTCGTAGGCGGCGCGGGTGTTGGTGAACTCGGTCGCCCCGAGCGGCCGGCCGTCGCGCATAGGCACCGCATAGGCCACCAGTGCGTTGATGAACCCCTGCTTGCCGGCGGCGTTGTAGGTCATGTCGGTATGCCAGGCCTGGCCGGCGTCCGGCACTCCGATGTTCCTGCCGTTCTCGATGATGTTCGACAGGATCGACACTTCCGGCACCCCCGGCTCATTGAGCGTCGAGGTGCTGAGCATCTGCAGTTCGCCGAACTGCCCGGACATCCGCTTGAGCTCGGCGGCGCTGATCAACTGGTCGGGAAAGCGCAGCACGCCGTGGTTGCCGAGCGCGCGCAGCAGCGCCGCAAAGTCGCCCTTCGACAAGGGTTGGCGCAGGTCGACACCGCTGACAGTGGCGCCCAGCACTTCGTTGCCTGGTTCAATCCTGATCATCGCTCTTCTCCCTGGCTGTGGCGTGCGGCGTCGCGCGACCCGTCTGTTGAACGGCGCCATGCACAAGATGTGGTCCGAGCTGGTCGACCGCGGCGCAGCCGACCTGCCCCATGGTGGTCAGCATTTCGTGGCGCAGGATCGCCAGCACCTTGGCGGCACCGGCTTGCCCGTCGACCGACAGGCCCCACAGGCCGGGGCGGCCGCTCAACACCGCACAGGCACCCAGCGACAGCGCCTTGACGATGTCGGAGCCGCGCCGCACGCCGCTGTCGAGCAGCACGCGGGCGCGATCGCCGACCGCCGCCACCACCTCGGGCAGCACATCGATCGAGGCGGCTGCGCTGTCGAGGCAGCGGCCGCCGTGATTCGACACCACCACCGCATCGGCGCCGCAGTCGACCGCGCGAATCGCGTCTTCGGCGCTCAGGATTCCCTTGACCATCAGGGTGCGGTCCCAGCGCCGGCGCAGGTCGGCGATCGCGTCCCAGGTCACGTTGTCGGCCTTGGCCGGCGCCTCGAACTGCGGCATGCCGCCGTTCAGCATGTAGCGTCCGATCACCCCGGACATCCAGCGCGGATGGGTCAGCATGTCGAAGGCGCCGCGCCCGGTAAGGTTGAAGGGCAGCGCAAAGCCGTTCCTGCGGTTGAACTCGCGGTTCGGATCGACCGGCACATCGAGGGTGATGAGCAGGGCGTCAAAGCCGGCCGCGTAGGCGCGGTCGACCAGCGCCATCGACATCTCGCGTTTGGCCCAGATGTAGAGCTGGAACCAGAGGATGCCGCCGGCGTGTTCGGCGATCTCCTCGATGGTGGTCAGCGAGCGCGAGGCGAGGGTGAACGGAATGCCGGCGGCGGCGGCGGCACGCGCCAGTTCAAGCTCGCCCTTGAACCACACCAGCCCGGCGGCGCCGGTCGGCGCGATCGCCAGCGGCATGCCGAGGCTGCGGCCGAACACGTTTGTTTGCGTCGAGCGCGCCGACACGTCCACCGCCACCCGGGTGCGCAACCTGGTCTCTAGAAAGGCACGGCGGTTGTTGGCGATCGCCGCGTCGTCTTCGGCGCCGCGATCGATGAATTCGAAAATGCCGCGCGGCAGGCGGCGGCGCGCGCTTTGCCGCACGTCCTCGACGTTGTAGCAGCGGGCCAGCGCGCTCACGGGACGACCCTCCCGTCACTGCGTGACATCCTCCCCGCGGGAGGATGAGCGCTCCCTTCGGGCGGCCGGGCGGGGGCGCTCATCGAGGAATTGTTCTCAAGGTGGGCGGGAGCGCGTCCGGCCGCGTCAGCTGCGGGTTGGCAGCCATCTTCACACCGCTCCTTTGTCGGCCGGCGCCGCCTTGGCCAGCAATTGATCGAGCCGGGCTTCGTAGGCGTGATAGTCGAGGTAGTCGTAGAGTTCGGCGCGCGTCTGCATGCTGTCGACCATGCTGCTCTGCGTGCCTTCGCGGCGGATCGTCTGCAGCACCTTGAGGGCGACCGCATTCATCGCGTGAAACAGCGACAGCGGATACATCACCATCGCTACATCGGCCGCGCGCAACTGGTCGACGGTGAACATCGGGGTGGCACCGCGTTCCGGCAGGCCGGCCAGAATCGGTACTCCGGTCTGCGCCGCCACCGTCTTGTACATCGCAAGGTCGGTGAGTGCCTCGGGAATGAGCATGTCGGCGCCGGCCTCTGCATAGGCGCAGGCGCGGTCGAGCGCGGCCTGGAAACCGTCGACGCCCATCGCGTCGGTGCGGGCCATCACCACGAACTCGGCATCGGTCTTGGCATCGATCGCCGCCTTGATGCGGTCCTGCATTTCGGCAACGGTCACCAGCGCGAGCTTGCCGCGGCTGCTGCTGCGCTTGGCGGCGATCTGGTCTTCGATATGCATCGCTGCCGCGCCGTTCTTGATCAGCGATTTCACCGTGCGCTCCATGTTGAGCGCATTCGGGCCGAAACCGGTGTCGGCATCGACCAGCAGCGGGAGATCGCAGGCGTAGGTGATGCGCTGCACATCGGTGAGCACATCGGCCAGGTTGCTGATGCCCAGATCCGGCAGCCCGAGCGAGCCGGCCGACAACGCGCCGCCCGAGAGATAGAGCGCCTTGAACCCCACGCGCTCGGCCATGCGCGCCAGGTAGGCGTTCGACGCGCCGACGATCTGCAGCGGCTTCTCGGCCAGCACGGCGGCGCGAAAGCGCGCCCCGGCAGAGCTCGGGCGCGGCTTGTTCGTGACCTGATCACCCATTGGCGAACCCTGTGGCTGGCGGAAACCGGAGGAATTCTAGTGCAAACGCTGCGCTGCGCCCGCACCTGCGGCGTGGCGGCCGGCGCGGCCCCGCACTGCAATAGTATATTTGGCACACGGGATATCCGGCCCGCAGCGCAGTGGCGAATGGAGCAAGACGATGAAGGCTCGCATGGTTTCGATACTCGTGGCGTGTTGTGTCGTGTCGATTGCCAGCCTGCCATCGCTGGCGCAGACCTACCCGGCCAAGCCGGTGCGGGTGGTGGTGCCGTGGCCGGCGGGGGGCGGCGCCGATATCGTGGCGCGCGTCTTTGCGCAAAAGCTCACCGAGCATTTCAGCCAGCCATTCGTGGTGGAAAACCGGCCCGGCGCATCCGGCAGCCTCGGCACCGAAG
>JANPGJ010000142.1:0-12240 GCA_031423955.1 Burkholderiales bacterium | reverse complement strand
CCGACGATACCGCCGGCGCCGGGCCGGTTTTCCACCACGACTGATTGACCGAGTGTGGCGGCGAGCAACTCGGCCAGCGGCCGTGCCGTGATATCGGGCGGGCTGCCCGGGGCTGCCGACACCACCAGTTTGAATGGCCTGGTCGGCGTCCATTGGCCCTGGGCGTGGGCAAAGCGCAGGCCGCCGCCGAGTCCCGCAAGAGTGGCGACCGCGGCGGAGTTGAATTCACGTCGTTTCATGGGGTTCCATCCGTTCGGTTGGGATTGGCAAGTGGCCGGTCAAGCCCCGGACTCAAGGGGAACCGGTGGTGTTTAGATTGACAGCTGTTCAGGCTCCTGCAGGTTCCAGGCCGTGTTTGCGCTTGGCCGCGGCTGCCGCTGGGGCGGCCATCGCGGCCAACAATTTCTGCGTCGCCTCGACCTGCGTGCAGGTCGGCGAAATGCCGGCGGCAAAGGTGGTGATCAACCCGATCGGCGGCGGCAGCGGTCCCACCACCTCGATGCCGGCGATATGAATCAGTTCGGAGAGTTGCTGAAAGCCCAGTGCCGCTTTGCCTGCCGCCAGCAGCGAACCGACCGGCACGCCGGGAGGGGCGATCGTAAGCTTGGCCTTGATGGCCTCGGCAATGCCCCATTGTGCGAACAGCTTTTCCAGGTAAACGCCGCTCGGGCCGGTGGAATAGCACACGCTGGGCGCGGCCAGGATCGCGCGCTTGAGCGCCTCTTCGCTGCCGATGTCCGGCCGCGGCGCGCCGGCCGGCACGGCGACGGTTGCGCTCGACTTCACCACATCGACCTTGCTGCCGGCGATCAGCTTGCCTTCGGCCTCTAGGGCATCGATGACACCGGATGCCAGTACCACCACGTCAAAGACTTCGTCGGCGCGCGCGCGCCTGGCGATCTCGACGCCGCCGGTGTTCTCGTAGGCCAGCGCCTGGCCGGTGGAAGCCTGGTATTGCGCCAGGAATTCGGCCAGAAAATCCTTGGTGGCCAGCGAGGTCATGACCTTGATCGGGGTGGAAGCCATTGCGGTGATGCTCCAAAAAGTGGGGAGAGTTGGGGATGAACGGTTGCTACAAACGTGTCACTGGCGGATCAAGCGGATTGACGCGTCTGGCCTGCTTGACCAGACCTGCGTCGAGGGTGACAAAGTCCGCGCAACCATGGCTGAGCGCATGATGCAGGGCGTCGGCGAAATCCCAGCCTTGGGCCATTTTTCCCGCCGCGGCGACCACCGCCGCATGCTCGCCGACCACCAGGTTCTCGAGCGCTGCAAGCTTCTCCAGCGCCTGTGCGATCGCGGCCGGCGCCAGGCCATAGCGCGAGCGCAATACCCATTCGAGTTCGAGCATCACCGTCACCGGAACATAGACCTGATGCCCACGCAGCAAGTCCTGCGCGCGGCGCGAGCTACCGGGATCATCCTGCACCAGTGCCCGCACCAGCACGTTGGTATCGACCGCCCGCACCGGATCAGCCTTTGTACTCGGTGACGCGCATGGCGTCGACCGCGACGACCGGGCCCTTGTAATTGAGGAGTGACTGGATCTCGCCCAGCGTCACGGTCTTTTTCGCCGGCGCCGGCGTCAGGCGCGCACTCTTGCCGTCGACTTCCACATTGACCCGCATGCCTGGCTTCAAGCCGAGCGCGCGGCGCACCGAGACCGGCAACACGATCTGGCCTTTGGTCGAAATCAGCACGGCACTCATGGGCGGCTCCGCAATTGTTTTACGTGGTGGGTATTTTACCCGAGCGGAAAGCGCGGGTGGCGACCCTGCGGCCAGCGCCGCGCGGCTGGCTTCAAGGTTCTATGCCGATCCAGCCCTTGTGCGAGATGTCGAACACCACGCCGTCGGGGTCGCGGAACTTGCGTTCGAAATCGACCCCGCCGCCGCCCTTGAGCTCGCGGTGGAAGCGCCCGCCATGGTCTTCGATCTTCTTGCTCATCGCATCGAGGTCGTCGACGATGAATCCGAAATGGTGGATGCCCACGAAATCCTTTCCGCGTTCGTCGCCGGCGGCCTCGTCGGTATGGAAATGCAGCAAAGTAAGGTTGATGACACCGTCGGACAGCGACAGGCCGTCGCCATAGGGCGTGACAACGAAGTTGACGCGCTTCAATCCGAAGGTCTGTTCGTAGAACGCTGCCGACTTTTCAAGATCGGGAACCGAGATCGCGATGTGCCGCAGTTTTGCCATGCTGTGCTCCTGTGTTGAATCGGTGGGCGTGAAGGATTGTGAACCTCAGGTCAGGGCGCGAAGTACGGCGTAGAGGTTGGCCTTGGCTTCGAAGCCGACGCCGGGCAGGTCCGGAATGCGCACCTCGCCGTCTTCCACACGCGTGCCATCCCAGTAGCCGCCGTAGAGCCGGCTGGCATCGGGTGCCGACTCATGGCTGCCCAACCCCAAGCCTGCGACCACGTGGGCTGCGAACAGGTGGCCGGCATGCGGCCAGAACGCGCCACGCTGCCAGCCAAAGGGTGCGCTGGCGTCGAGGATGCGGCGGTATTCCGGCAGACCGTACGAGAGCAGCATGTCAACCTGAATCCGGTCCAGGGGGGGGCGCAGGCCGCCATAGCGATACAGGTTGATGGTGTCAGCCAGGGAAAACAGGTTCTCGCCGGTCGCAACCGGGCGGGTGTACTGCTGCACGAAGCGCGCAAGCGCCGCGTAGTCGAGTGCCGATACCGGCTCTTCAAGCCAGGCCAGGCCAAAGCCGGCCATCGCGCCAATCCATGCCGCGTCGTCCGCATCGGCTCGTCCATTGGCATCGATCGCCAGATGCGCCGCATCGGGCAGCACCGCCAGTGCTGCTTCGATGCGTCCGCTATCAGCTCTGGCGTCGCGCCCGTCGACCTTGATTTTCACGGTGCGATAGCCGAGATCAAGCGCGACGCGCAGTTCGTCCTGCAGACCGGCCTCGCCGCCGGTGGGCTGAAAGTGGCCGCAGGAGCCGTAGGTGGCGAACAGCGGGCTGGCGTTGGCCACGCCGTGCTTCGCCGCCAGCGTGCGCCACAGCGGATCGCCGCGCGCCTTGGCCAGCGCATCCCACACGGCGGCGTCGATGAGGCCGACCGCGCCAGGGCGCTCGCCGTGGCCACCGTCCTTTTCGTCCTGCATCGCCACCTGCCAGCAGGCCGCCGGGTCAAGCAGGCCGTCGTCGCCCTGCAGGCTGGCCGCCGGCGCTGCCAGCAGGCGCGGAATGAAGCGTTCGCGCAGCAGGCCGCCCTTGCCATAGCGGCCGATCGAATCGAAGGCGTAGCCGATCACCGGCTGACCTTCCACCAGATGGTCGGTGACGATCGCCAGGGCGGAGGCAGTCATGCCGCCAAATGAAATCGCGGCGTTGCGCATCGCGCTGCCGACCGGCACCGTGCGCTCGTGGATCGCCAGAATGCGCATTGTCGCCTATGCAACGCGGCCCAGCGCGCGCAGCACCCGTTCGGGCGTGAAGGGCTGGGCATCGACCCGGCAACCGAACTGCGCCAGCGCATCGTTGAGGGCATTGGCCAGCGCCGCGGCGGCGCCGATGGTGCCGGCCTCGCCGATGCCCTTGGCGCCGAGCAGGGTGCCGGTTACCGGTGTTTCGATGTGGGCGATGACGATGTCAGGCATTTCGGCGGCCATCGGCACCAGATAATCGGCCATGGTGGCATTCTGCATCTGGCCATGCGCATCGTAGAGACACTCTTCGAACAGGGCCGCGCCCAGCCCCTGCACCACGCCGCCACGCAATTGCTCATCGGCCAGCAACGGGTTGATCAGGCGGCCGCAGTCCTCCACTACCCAGTGCTTGAGAAGCTTGATGAAGCCGGTGTCGGGGTCGAGTTCAATCAGGCTGGCCTGGATGCCATTGGCGGCCAGGTACGGGCGGGTGGGGATCGCATAGGCCACACAGGCTGAATCGATGGCAACGCCGGGCGGCAATTCGTGCTGGCGGTAGTGCAGCAGCGTCGCCAGTTCGGCCAACGGCAGGCAGCGCCCGCCGCAATGAAAGCCGGCCGCATCAAAGGTCAGGTTTTCAACCGGGGTGCCGAGCACCGCAGCAGCAACCGCGGCCAGGCGTTCGCGCAGCATTTGCGCGGCCGCCAGTGCCGCTTCGCCGCCGACGGTGAGCCCGCGCGAAGCCCAGGTGCCACCGCCGACCGGCGTGGTCAGCGTATCGCCGCGCATGATGCGCACCATTGATACCGGCAGCGCCAGAGTGTCGCCGATGAGTTGCTGCAGGGCGGTGTCGATGCCCTGGCCCTGGTCGCAGGAACTGCTCACACAGGTGACCGCGCCGCCGGGTTCCAGGCGCAGCATGCAGCCGTCGTGCGCCACCACCGGGGCGCCCGAGGCGCCGTAGAACGCCGGGCCAGGTGCGGTGGTTTCAATAAACGCAGCCAGGCCGATGCCGAGATGGCGACCATTCGCCCGCGCCTCGCGCTGTTGTTCGCGCAGCGCCTTGTAGTCCATCAGGTCGAGCAGGCGCTCGAGGCAGGCGGCATGGGATGAGGGGCCGAAATCCATGCCGTTGACGGTGGCGCTGCCATGCAGGGCGGCATCACGATAGTTGCGCCTGCGCATCTCGGCCGGGTCGATGCCGAGTTCGGTGGCGGCGGCGTCGATCAGGCGCTCGGTCACCGAACAGGCGACCGGCTGGCCGACGCCGCGATAGGCACCCACCGGCGCCTTGTTCTGGAACGCCACCCGCAGGCGACCCTTGAGGCCGGCGGCACGATAGGGCGCGCCGACCATCGACACGGCGTGCACGCCTTCGAGCACGCTGGTGCGCGGATAGACCGAAAAGGCGCCAATCTCCATCAGGTCGTCACTTTCGAAGGCCAGTACCTGGCCACCGGCATCAACGGCGATCGCCGCGTCGACCTGATGCGAGCGTGCGTGCACGTCGCTGGCGAAAGCCTCGAGGCGGTCGCACACGAACTTGAGCGGCCGGCCGAGCATGATGGCGGCGGCGATGGTCGCCATTTCGTCGTCGTACACATGGAGCTTGATGCCGAAGCCGCCGCCGACATCCGGGGTCAGCACCCGCACGTCGACTTCGGGCAGGTGGAACAGCCGTGCGAACGCGGCGCGCATCTGGTGCGGCACCTGGGTCGAGTGGTGCACCGTCAGCTGCCGCACGGAGGGGTCGAATTCGGCAACGATGGTGCGCGCTTCGAGCGGCACGCCGGTGTGGCGCGCGAAGCGCAAGCGGCGGCGGATGACGCGGTGTGCATCGGCGAACAATTGCGTGGCCGGCCCGGCGTCGATGGCGTGGCTGAAGGCCAGGTTGTTGCCAAGTTCGGCGTGGATGGCCGGGCTGCCGGCTTCAAGGGCAGCGGTGGCGTCCACCACCGGCGGCAGTTCGTCCCATTCGGCGTCGATCGCGGCGACCCCGTCTTCGGCCTGGGCGCGGCTCTCCGCCACCACCATCGCCACTGGCTGGCCCTGCCACAGCACCCGCCCGATCGCCAGCGGTGGCTGGGCGGCGGAGCGATGCGCCGGCAGGCTTAAAAAGGTGGTGGTCCAGGCACCACATATCGGCGCCAGGGCCGGCCCGTCAAAAACGGCGATCACGCCGGGGAGTGCGCGGGCGGCAGTCAGGTCGAGCGCGACAATGCGCCCATGCGCCAGCGGGCTGCGCAGGAACGCCACATGCAGCATGCCGGGCATGCGCAGGTCGTCGGTGTAGCGGCCGCGGCCGGCGATCAGGCGCCGCGCCGCCGCGCGCGGCAGGGCGCGGCCGACCAGGGCTTGTGCCCCGTCGGCTGCAGATGACGCCGGCGTTTGCGTCATCCGCTTAGGGCTTGCGCTCGAGCAGCGGGCGCAGGATGCCAATTGACTCCGGCGCGCGCTTGGTCAGCTCCGCCCAGTAGGAACTGTAGGCCAGCTTCAGGTAGTCGGGCCCGAGATTGACGACCTTGATGCCGGCATCGTTCTGGCGTTTGGTCTCGCTGGCGATTTTTTCCGCCGCCCAGCGCGTGTTTTCGGTTTCCAGCCAGTCGCCCATGCGGGTGAGGAACGCGCGCTGGTCGTCGCGCAGGGCCTTCCATTTGGTCTGGTTGACCAGCACGTTGACCACCACGTTGTAGAAGCCTGGGTCAACGCGGAACTTGGTGTCGCCGCCCCAGCCGAGATCGAAGATGCCGATCAGCGGCCAGCCGTAGCCGTCGACCACGCCGCGTTCGAGCGCGGTCTTGACCTCGCCCGGCGGCATGGTGATCGGTGCCGCGCCCAGTGCCTGGAAAAACGGTGTGTAGTTGGGCACGGTGCGCAATTTCCAGCCCTGGAAATTGGCCGCTGGCGGCTTGGTGGTCCAGATGTGAAACGGCAAGCCCTCGCCGTAGGCCGCCAGATACCAGGAATTCATTTTCTGGTTGGTGATCCTGTTCAACGACTCCCAGGCGCCGGAGGCACGCTGCTGCTTGAAAGTCAGCGGCGAGAGGATCACCGAGTCGGCCTCCGGCATGTTGCCGGCGTAAAACGAAGGCGGCACGGCGGCCATGTCGAGCACGCCGGTGCGCACCGCGTTGCCTTGCTCCAGGCTGGGAATCGCCGAGGGCCCGCCGACCAGGTTGATCTGCACCAGGCCTCGGCCTTCGTTGTTCACGTGGGTGACGAAGCGGCCGAACATCTCGCCGAAAACAGTGTTGGTAGGCACGAACACGGCGGCACGCAGCACGGTTTCCTGTGCCAGTGCTGGGCTCGCGCCGAAGGTGGCGGCGATCAGGGTGAATGCGAGACTGCGTTTGATGCTCATGGAACCTCCGGGAGAAATGAAACGCTGAAGAACGAAAAAGGCTCAAAAAGGAATCGCCAGCGCCCGGTGCGGCGCGTCGCAATTGAGAAGCTCCACCCGCTTCGCGGCAATCCGCAAGCCGACAGGTGTGCGGCGCAAGTGGTGCTCGCAGGTGGCGCTGAACAGGCGCTGTTCACCGTTGCGCCACTCGACCATCAGCAGCATGGAGCGCATCAGGTATTGGCCACCGCCCAGGTCCGAACCGCTCAGATTGCTCAAGTGGTGGTGGGTGCGCACCGGCGGCGCCTGAATATGGGTTTGCGGATGCGCAAGGCGTCGCGCTCGCAATTGCAGGAGTGCCTTGGTTTCATGGAACAGTGACAAGGTGCCATCCGGCGAGGCCTGACCGGGTTCCGAAGGCACCCAGTACACGCCGTCCTCGGCGAACAGGTCCACCCAAGCCTCGAAGCGGCCGGCACCCAACAGGCGCGCTTCCCCGAAGGCGAATTCGCGCAACTCGTCCAGCACTCCCGGCGCCAATGCGCCGCCGGTCGCAGCCTTGGGGTCACCCATGTTCATGCTGCCTCTTCCATCCACGAACGCCAGGCGCGCATCTGGGCGCGCACCGGCAGTTCGCTGGTGCCCGGTGCATTCACCGCGCCGTCGCCGACTGGCGCGTCACGACCGATGGCCCGGCTCATGTCCACCCACTCCGCCGCCGGATCAGCCAGGCCGCGTTGGCAGCGCTCGAAGATTTCCAGGTCGTCGGAAGCCACCAGGGACGCAGGCGAACTGGCGGTATTGAGAAAGCGCAGGCTGAGATCAAACATTTCGGGCGGCGCACCTTCCATGCGGAAGCACATGCTGGTCACGATAGTGCGGTCCACTGCCACCGGCTGGACCACGCGCAGAGTCTGGAAGCGTGAATTGACCGAGAGGTTGGGCCAGATCAAGTTGTTGAAGCGGTCCATCGCGAGGATCTCGCGCACCTTCGCCTCGCCCTGCGCTTCCACCAGGGCCCCGCGATAGCGCTCGAACACCGGATCGGCGCGCTCGCTGGCAATCACGCCATCGCGGTAAAAGCCGTCCATGTACACGTGCCCTTCGGCAAACGCATGCAGACCGATCTTTTCCCATTCGGCAAGCCGCAAGCCGTTGGCCAGCAGCATCTGCGTGGTCTGCCCGGCCTGGCCTTCCAGTTGCGCCGCTTCACGTGCCTCGCGCGCGACAGCCACCGAGCCGCCATGCACATACTGCGGATGCACCAGGTCGACCGCGTTTTCCATGAAGAGCTTCCAGTTGCCGCGAAACTCCATGCGCAGCCGGCCGCCGGCCTGCACCAGTGCGCCGCCGGGCGCGCGATCGACCATGTTGTCGAGCGCGCTGGCAAGCCCGCCCAGGAAGGTGGACAAGTCAGGGCCGCTGGTGGCACCCGAGCCAAACACGAAGCCGCGATAGCTGGCGACCCGCGCCACGCGCGTCAGGCCCGGGCCTGGCTTGCCGGCGGCGAAACCGCCGGCATACCCTTCGGGCGCCGGCACGCTGTCGAGCGCACCGTCCAGGCCAAAGCTCCAGGCGTGGTAGGCGCAGGTGAACAGCCGCGCGTTGCCGCGCGGCGCCACCATCAGTCGCGCGCCGCGATGGGCGCAGCGGTTGTGCATGGCCGCGATGCCGCCGTCGGCGCCGCGTGCGACGATCACCTCGTCGGGCCCCAACTGCGCCAGCACATAGTCCCCCGGCCGCGCGATCTCGCTCTCGTGGCACAGGTAGATCCAGGCGCGGCGGAAAATGCGCTCCTGCTCCAGCGCGAACAGCGCCGTATCGGTGTATACGGCGCGGTGCACCGCATCCGGCCGCAGCAGGCCGGCAAAGTCAGCTGTTTTCAAGGCAAAAAAGATATTTGCATTTGCATACGTTGTGAAATTACTATTCACTCACCGGCGTGTCAAGGCAAACCCGCCCGGATCAATCCCTCTGGATGAGATATGGCCATGCCAAAGAAGCTAAGCAAAGCGGAGCGCGAGACCTACAGTCTCGATGATTCGATTCCCTACATGATGAATCGCGTCGCCGGCCGCCTGAACCGCTCGCTGGAAGACGATTTGCTGAAACTCGGCGTCAGCTTCCAGCACTGGCGCGTGCTGGCAGTGCTGGCGCGCGGCGACGGCATCTCGATCGCCGACCTGTCGGCTTATGCGGTGGTGCCGCACTCGACGTTGAGTCGCTTGTTGACGCGGCTGGAAGGCGACAAGTTGGTTGAGCGAAGCGTGGAGACGCCGGATGGTCGGACTGCGCGGGTGTTGATCACCGCGCGTGGACGCAAGCTTTATGAGCGCATCCTGCCGCTGGCAATCGAATGGCGGAATATGGCGTTGCTAGGCTTCTCGGCAGCTGAGAGAGGTGTTTTACTGGGACTGCTCAATCGCATGTTGGTCAACTTGGAGATGTCTGCGCAACAGCCCGATTCATAGGCAATCGAGCGACGACCGGTCGCCAATTGGAGGAATCGTGGCGAACGAAATCTTCATACACATTTCGAGTGGATCGTGACATCGCTTAAGCCAACCTCGCGGCGAAAGCAATTCGACGATCCGCTCCTGTCCCCTTTGGTCGCCAATGCGTTGGTCCGGAGTCAAGCCGAGCGCGTCGGCGATATCGGTGCGCGCTCCGGCCTCGATCATGGCCTCAACCGCCGCAAGCTTCCTGCGGAAACCGCCTGCGTTGAATGACGGCTTCGGTTGCGGTTCGGTCTGCCGCCACATTTGCGGCGGCGAAATAAGAACCGGAACTGAATGCGCCGCGACGATGTGCAGCGCCGTGTCGCCAGCCACGTTTTTGGTGTTTACATCGCCTACAATTTTGGTGAACGTTCGAGGCACTGCTGGATCACCGTCGATTGCAGCAAGGTGCATCATTGCTATCAAGGGACTCTCTTTTCTTCAACAATTTTCAGTAGGTCGATGAGTTTTTCCTGACCTTCCGGATCGGAAATGCGCCAGATCGGAGTGCGATTTGCCGCATCAAGGGCGTCACGATCGGCGCCGGAAGCAATCAAAGTTTCGACTACAGCCTGTTTTTCTTCTACAAGGCGAGCATCGACAGCTGGTTTTGGCGTGGGGCCGGCCGAAATGTAAGCCACCGATGCCTTGACCTGCCGGCCAGCCGCGATATGCAGGGGCGTATCGCCTGCAACATTTTTCGCATTGAGTGGGTACGCAAGTTTGACCAGCGAACGCAATGTCTCCGCGTCGGCGAATTGTGCTGCAAGATGCAACGCGGAGTTGCCTTGGTCGTCGGTGGCCAGAAGATCGACGCCACAACGCTCAAGTCTTTCAAGCGTGTTCTGAAGTGACAATTTCGCGGCGATCATCGCGTGTAAGAGCGTGCGCTTCGCTGACCCCATTGTTTGGTGACAGTCCGCCCCTGCATCCAGCAGAGCTCGAATGGCACCGGCATTTCGAAAGTAGATCGCTCGAATAAGCGGGGTTGCACGAGAGTTGTCTTGAATCAAGATGTCTGCGCCGCGCTTCACCAGTTCAAGCACCATCTCTTCGCTCAGGCGATACATCTGTCGTGACAGCGGAGTGTCGCCCGATTCGCGGCTTCGCGCATTGATGTCAATTCCTTGCCGCAAGAGCCAGTCGAGGACCTGCGGCGACGTGATCGCTATTCGATGCAGTGCGGTATCTCCATTCGCTGGTACGCCATCGAACTTGGCTCCACGTGCAGCCAGCCAAACAAGAAACTCAACGTCGCCGGGACTGCTGAACACCGGGGGAGCATTTTGTCTTTCCGATGTATTCAGATCGGCACCGAGTTCCAGAAGACGCACAACCATTGAACGATCGGCCGCGCCAATGGCGCAGCTAAGTGCGTTTTGGATATCTCCCGAAATGCGATGCCCTTTTTCGATGAGCCAGGCGACAATTTCGTCAGCCGATTTCCTTTTAGGAAGTTCCATGCAGACAAGTGTGGAAAGCGGACTGTAGCCTTTTGGGAAACTTCCTGGTCCTGTCAAGCGCGATGGCAGGATGGTCAACAGGTCGAAACGAAGATTCTGGACCAGGACTTGAAGTATCCCGGCGCGCTCGTCAGTTTCGAGGCGAGAAAAAAACTTTTCGCCCGTCAGAAACCCAATTGCCCCTTTCTTGTTGCTTCGAAGTGCATGGTCCAGCGCAGGAGCCCAGCCCATTCTTGGTATCGGATAAGAAGCATTGGCGGCAAGTTTCGCGAGTGCCGGCACATCATCATCATCAATTGCCGCGACGACCGGATTGCAGGATCGACCTTGTACGTTCGAACTTCCCGGTGCATAGGTGAATGCCGTTTCGAGTTCAACGCGGCGGTTTTTCGCACGTCCAAGCTGCGTTGAATTGGAGGCTACAGGTTGCTTTGCGGCCTTGCCTTCAATGTAAGACTTTGTTGGGTTTAATCCTCTTTCAACGAGAAACTTCTGTACCGCCTTTGCGCGAGCGATGGACAGCGCTTGCGCATTCCTTTCGGTGGCATCGGCATGGCCGATAGCCATGACGACCTCGAGTTCAATCCGCTTCAGGCGACAGGAAAAGTCGTCCAGGCGAAAGTAATTGGCACGGCTGACAACGGTACTTCCTGGCTCAAAGAAAACGTCGGCGACTAGCAAGGGTTTCGAGGCATAGACCATGCATGGGCACAGCAACAGACAGAGCACCAATCTGCACAGACTGGTACTTGCCTTGAGATACCAACGTCGGTGGTGCGTCACCTATGGCCTACCTCAAACATGACCGCTCCATACAAACGGGGTGCCACCGCTCAATGTTTCCACGGCCGGCAAGTGGAAATGCTTGCTGGCTACCGCATCAACCCCAGGATCGCGTCATCAGTTCGTCGAGTGCATCAATGATGCGCTGACCATCGCCGGCAAGGGAGCCTACGACCTTGCCCAACCGGTCCACAGGTACCGACGAAATTTCGAGGGGATGCAGGATCACGGTTACACCCTTGATCCGGAATTCCGGGTTGAAGCGCGCGCGGTCCACTGTTCCAACGGTTGATTTGCGCACCAATGGCACTACCACACGGCGGCGGAAGTCGTCATATAGCACCGATTGAACCACCACGACATACGGAATCGCCTCGTGGTTCGGCCCCTTGTTTTCGTGGATATCGAATTGCGCCATTTAAAGCGGCGAGTATTCGTCCGCGAAGGAGCCGTGGGCCTCGTTGAAGCGGTTCCAGGTGGCAGAGACGGCTGCGCACTCGCGCGCCCTGGCTTCGCGGGCTTGCTGTTCACGCGCCACATAGTCGGCCAGCAAGGTCTCGACGACATTGGAAAGGTTGTCCGTCAGGCCGCGCGCCTGCGACAACAGGTCTTCGTTTACCGTGAGGTTGACGGGGCGCTTGCGGGCGGATACGTCGTACATGGACTCGAACCTCTGCCAAAATCATTCATGCGCATTATATGCGCATGTGGCGCTTTCCAAGCAAGGCCTGCGTTACCCGATCAAGGCCGGCAGCCAGGTCGCCACTGCCGG
>JANPGJ010000141.1:0-2136 GCA_031423955.1 Burkholderiales bacterium | reverse complement strand
TGAACGCATTGCGGCGCTTCAGGCCGGCCGGCGCGGCGATGCCGACGATGCGCAAGTCGCGCGCCAGCGCCGGGCCGATATTCGGAATGTCTTCAAGGCGATGGGCGGCACTCGCGTGAGCGGCTTTTGGCATGCGGTGCGCCTACGAGGCTTTCTTTTTCGGCGGTTTCCAGTTTTCCACCGTGGTCTGCCTGGCGCGCGTCAGGGTCAGTTTGCCGGCCGGCGCTTCCTTGGTGATGGTCGAGCCGGCACCGATATAAGCGCCGGCACCGATGTTCACCGGCGCCACCAGCGTCGCATCCGAGCCGATGAAGGCGCCGTCACCGATGATGGTTTTCGATTTGTTCACGCCATCGTAGTTGCAGGTGATGGTGCCGGCGCCGATGTTGACCTTCTGCCCGACCTCGGAATCGCCCACATAGGCCAGGTGATTCGCCTTCGAGCCGTCGCCGATGGTCGATTTCTTGACCTCGACGAAATTGCCGATGTGCACATGCTCGCCCAGTTGTGCGCCGGGGCGCAGGCGCGCATAGGGGCCGATGCGGCAATGGGCGCCGACCTCGGCTTCTTCCAGGTGGCTGAACGCCTCGACCCGGGTGCCGGCGCGGATGCGCACGTTTTTCAGCACGCAATTCGGGCCGATGTGGATGTCGTTGCCGAGCACCACATCGCCTTCGAACACGCAACCGACATCGATGGTCACGTCGCGCCCGACAGACAGCAGGCCGCGCACGTCGATGCGTGCCGGGTCGTGCAGGGTCACGCCCTGTTCGAGCAATTGCAGGGCGATGTTGCGCTGATGGATGCGCTCCAGTTCGGCCAGTTGTACCTTGCTGTTGACGCCCAGGGTCTCCCACTCGGCGGCCGGTTGCGCCGCCGTCACCGCCACCCCCTCGGCTACAGCCATCGCGACGATATCGGTCAGGTAATACTCGCCCTGCGCATTGGAATTCGACAGTCGCTCAAGCCAGCCGCCCAGGCGCGCGGTCGGAATCGCCATGATGCCGGTATTGACTTCGGCGATCGCGCGCTCGGCCGGGCTGGCATCCTTGTGCTCGACGATGCGCTCGATCTGCCCGCCAGCATTGCGCACAATGCGCCCATAGCCGGTGGGGTCGCCCAGATTGACCGTCAGGATCGCCAGCGCGCCGTTGGCAGCAGCGGTGATCAGCGCGCGCAGGGATTCGGGGCGGGTCAGCGGTACATCGCCATACAGCACCAGGGTGATGCCGGCCGGTGCGGCGTCAGCCAGCAGAGGCAGGGCCTGCATCACTGCATGCCCGGTACCCAATTGCGGCTCCTGCTTGGCGAAATTGATGTCCGGCGCACTGAGCGCATCGCGCACGGTTTCGCCGCCATGCCCGTAAACAATCACCACCCGGCGCGGATTGAGCGAGCGGGCGGCGTCGACCACGTGGCGCAACAAGGGCTTGCCGGCGAGCGGATGCAGCACCTTCGGCAATGCCGAATTCATGCGCTTGCCCTGGCCAGCGGCTAAGATAACGATGTCAATACTCATAGGCTCTTCACGGCAAACCCGCGCCGGCGATGAAAAACGCGGACCACGGGAACGACAATTGGAGATGCGTTCTGCACTTTTCGCAGGCCCCGGTGTCAAACGGCTGCCGAGCACCCACGCACACCCACGAGGCGAAACTTGAAGTTGATTCTAGCATTCGTCAGCAGGCGACTTTTCGCGGTAAACAGCGGTTTTCCCCGCATATTCGGTCGCTTGGCAGCCATTTTTCTGGTGGTCGCGGCCACCGGTTGCAGCACCATCAATATCGCCTACACCGCCGGTCCGACGGCGCTGGCGTTCATCGCCGACGGCTATCTCGACCTCGACGGCGAGCAGGCCGCCATCCTCAAGGAACGCATTCTGGCGGTGCGTGAATGGGACCGCACCAGCAACCTGGCCGACTACGCGAAGTTGCTGGCCGAAGTGCGCAACCGTGCAGCCGTTCGCATCACCGCGGACGACGTGGCCTGGGCGGTGGCCGAGGCGCGCAAGCGCTCGCTGCCGATGGCCGAGCGGGTGGCCACCGAGGTGGCCGACCTGGCGCCACTGCTCACTGCCGAAAACCTGGCTGCGATGAAAAAGAAGATGGAGCGCAAGACCGCCGACTACATCAAGGA
>JANPGJ010000140.1:0-3616 GCA_031423955.1 Burkholderiales bacterium | reverse complement strand
CCCGAGGCCTTGACCACCTTGGCCCACTTGAGGAGTTCGGCCTTGTGGAATGCGCTGAATTCCTCGGGCGTGCCGCCACCGGCTTCGGCGCCCAGGGCGGAAATTTTTTCGCGCAGTTCCGGAGTGGCCAGGCCGCGCGCGATATCGCTGTTGGCGCGCGCGATGATCTCACGTGGCGTTCCGGCCGGCGCCAGCATCGCAACCCAGGCGGTGGCATCGAAACCGGGCACGCCGCTTTCGGCCACCGTCGGCAGGTCGGCCACGGCGGCGCTGCGTTTCGAGCGCGATACCGCCAGTGCGCGCAGCTTGCCGTTCTTCACATGCGGCAAGGCGCCGACGATGGTTTCGAACATCACCGACACCTGGCCGGCGATCAGGTCGGTGAGCGCCGGCGGCCCGCCTTTGTAGGGGATGTGCACCAGATGCAGGCCGGTCGCCGACTTGAACATTTCCATCATCAGGTGGTTGGTCAGGCCGCTGCCGCCGGAGGCATAGTCGATCTTGCCGGGGCGGGCCTTCGCGTACTCGATCAATTCCCTGACATTCTTGACCGGCAGGCTGGGCGTGACCACCAGCATTTGCGGCACATCGGCCATCATCACCACGTGGGCGAAGTCGCGATTGATGTCAAACGGCAACTTGCTGTAGAGGGCCGGATTGATCGCTGCGGTGCCGGAAGAACCCATCAGCAGCGTATAGCCGTCGGGTGCCGCGCGCGCGGTCATTTCAAACGCGATGTTGCCGGCCGCGCCCGGGCGGTTTTCGACATAGAACTGCTGCCCCGTGGTGTCCGACAGGCGCTGTGCCGCGATCCGCGCCAGCACGTCGGTGGCTTGCCCGGCGGGAAAGCCGACCAGGATTTTCACCGGGCGGTTGGGCCAGGCCTGGGCCACGGCCGCGGGCGCCGCGGCGAGAAAGCCGGCGGCGAGAATCGCCAGTGCCGCGCTGCGTGCGGCGGACAAATGATTGGGCATGCGGTCTCCGTTGCGGGTTTCGCCGGCAGGTGTGCGACGGCGGAAGAATCGGACCCGATTGATGTTCGAATGCCGCCAGTTTGGCACCCGCTTTCGGTGTGGTCAACCACGGCAATACCCTATACTTGCACATTATGTACGGACATATGTAGAGGCGTCGATGAGCGCGGTCGAATACCCTGATTTTCGCTGGCCGAATGGTGCCAGGCTGGCGCTTTCGCTGGTGATCAATGTCGAGGAAGGCGCTGAATCCAACATCGCCGACGGCGACAAGTATCCCGAAGCGGTGGATGAACTTGGCATGATGCTCAGGAAGCCGGTGCGCAACTACCCCAACGAGAGCAACTACCGCTATGGCATTGTGGCGGGTGCGCCGCGCGTGCTGCGCCTGCTGGAGCAGGGCGGCCTGGTCGCCACCTTCACTGCCTGTGGCCTGGCGCTGGAGCGCGCACCGGAGCTGGCCGCGCGCATCGCCAAAGGCGGCCATGAAGCCTGCTCGCACGGTTATCGCTGGGCGCCGCAGTACCACATGAACGAGGATCAAGAGCGCGCCTACATCAGGCGCGCGGTGGCGTCGATCGCCCAGACCACCGGCGCGCGGCCCTACGGCTGGCTGTCGCGCTACCTCACCACCGCCAACACGCGGCGCCTGCTTGCCGAGGAAGGCTTCCGTTACACCATGGACGACTTCAGCCATGACCAGCCATTCTGGGATGACACCCAGGGCGCGCCGCTGGTGGTGGTGCCGTATGCGCTCGATACCAACGACATGAAGTTCTGGACCGATCCGGCCTACACGCCCGACGCCTGGCTGCGTTACATCACCGATACCTTCGACTGGCTGTACGACGAAGGTGGCGACGCGCCACGCATGATGTCACTCGGCCTGCATCTGCGCATCATCGGCCGGCCGGGCCGGATGGCGGCGCTGGAACGCTTCCTCGCGCTTGTCGCCGCCCAGCAGAACGTCTGGGTGGCGACCCGCCTGCAGATCGCCGACCATTTCGCGCAATGCGTGCCGCATGCCAGCGTTGCGGGTGCCGCATGAAAATGCGCTCGTTCGAGGGCGCCGCAGTCAGCCGTGACCGCGGTTCGCCTGCGCCGGCGGCGATGGTGGCGCGATGAGCCAGCGCAAACTGCCGCCGGCATCACCGGTCGCGTCGCTCGATTTCGGCGCCCTCTTGCGCGCCGGCGACGGCATCGTGATCGGGCAAATGGCGGGCGAGCCGCTGGAGTTGTGCGGGCACCTGTTCGCTGCCACCGGCTTGCCGTCGGGGCTTTCAGTGTTCGTCGGCGGCAACATCAGCGGCAGCCCGCTGGCGGCGCCGGTTGGCAGCTTCCGCGTTTCCAGCTACGGCGCATTGTTTCGCACCACCGAACTGGGGCGCCGTGCCCCGCTGGAAATCTACCCGATGCATTATTCGCGCATCGGCCACGGCTTCACTTCAGGTGCCATCCCCTGCGACGTGGTGCTGATGCATGCGGTTCGCGACGAGACCAGCGGGCGATTGTTCGCCGGCGCCGGCCGCAATTACATGTACGAGGCCGCGCGCCGCGCGCGGCTGGTGGTGGTTGAGCTCAATCGCAACGCGCCGGTGGTGCCGGGCGGCGAGATTCCCGATGACGTTCCGATCCATCTGGTGGTGGAAAGCACGCGGCCGCTGGCCGAGCAGTTCTACCCGCCGGCCGGCGCCGAAGAGGCGCAGATCGCCGTGCATGTCGCCGGCCTGGTGGCCGAGGGAGCGACACTGCAGGTGGGCGTAGGGTCATTGGCCGGCGCGTTGATCTCGTCGGTGGCCGGACATCGGCACCTGGGTTTTCACTCCGGGCTGTTGAACGATGACGTGATGCGGCTGATGAAAAGCGGGGCGATCGACAACTCGATGAAGAGTATCGACCCGGGCGTGAGCGTGTTCGGCAATCCGGTCGGCAGTACCGCCTTGTATGAATTCGCCCATCGCAATCCGGCATTGCGCATGGCGCCGGGGGCCTATACCCACTCGCACCAGGTGCTCGCCCAGGTGGATCGGCTGACGGCGCTCAATTCAGGCTTGCAGGTCGACCTGGCCGGGCAGGTCAATGCGGAATCCGCCGGCACCCGCTATCTGGGCGGGGTCGGCGGCCTGGCCGATTTCGTGCGCGGCGCACTTGCGGCGCGCGATGGCCGCGCCATCATCGCCATGCCCTCATGCGCCAAGGGTGGGCAGGTGTCGCGCATCGTCGCGCGTCTGGACGGCCCGGCCACTCTTGGCGCGACCGATGCCGATTGCATCGTCACCGAATGGGGGGTCGCGCACTTGCGTGACAAGTCGCTGTCGGCGCGCGCCAGGCAGGTGATCGCGATTGCCCATCCCGAGCATCGTGATGCGCTGCGGGCGCAGGCGCAGGCAGCCGGCCTGGTCTGAATGGCGTGCAACCCGCCGCACCGCCAGCGCAGGCGTTTGCCTGCGAAAACGCTGAATAAGTCCCTGGCATGCAGGCTATCGAACGGAAGTTCATTTGAATTCATTCGGTTGCAGAAGCGGCTTTCTCAACCTACGGACTTATTCAGTGTTTCCCCTAGCCCGACTTGGTCAGCGTGGTCGAATAGCTGAACAGGTCGCCGGTGTGCCAGGTGGTGGCCGCTGCCGTGATGCGGCCGC
>JANPGJ010000139.1:0-2279 GCA_031423955.1 Burkholderiales bacterium | reverse complement strand
GCATCACGCGCGAGCAGATGGACCTGGAACCCTCGCTGTTCTCCATCATCAACAGCTCCTCGCCATTGCGCCTCGATACGCCAATGCTGCAGGGCATCATCGAGATGTCCTCGCGCAACCAGATCATCATGTTGACACCGTTCACGCTGGCAGGGGCAATGGCGCCGGTCACGATCGCCGGCGCACTGGCGCAGCAAAACGCCGAAGCCCTGGCCGGTATTGCGTTCACCCAGCTGGTGCGCCCCGGCGCACCCGTGGTGTATGGCGGCTTCACCTCGAATGTGGACATGAAGACCGGTGCCCCTGCATTCGGCACCCCCGAGTACATGAAGGCCGTATTGGCAGGCGGCCAGTTGTGCCGCAAATACGGCATTCCGTACCGCACCTCGAATGTCTGCGCGGCCAACACAGTGGATGCGCAGGCGGCGTATGAGTCGGTGTTCTCGTTGTGGGCCGTGATCCAGGCTGGCGGCAACTTCATCATGCATTCGGCGGGCTGGATGGAGGGCGGCCTGACCGCGTCGTTCGAGAAGTTCATCCTCGACGTCGACCTGCTGCAGATGGTGGCTGAGTTCCTCACGCCGCTCGACGTGAGCCCGGCCGGGCTGGGTCTCGACGCGGTGCGCGACGTGGGCCCCGGGGGCCACTACTTCGGCACGGCGCACACCCTGGAGCGCTTCGAGACGGCGTTCTATTCGCCGATCCTCTCCGACTGGCGCAATTTTGAAACCTGGGAGCAGGCCGGCAAACCGACCGCCATCGAGAAGGCCAACATGGTCTGGCAGAAGGAACTGGCCGCCTACGAGCGGCCGCCGATGGATCCTGCCATCGAGGAGGAACTCGACGCCTTCGTGGCCCGGCGCAAGTCCGAGGGCGGTGCGCCCACCGACTTCTGATTCTGCAAGACAATCGAATCGACCCAAGACCTATCGAAGGAATACCAGCGTGAAGACGACAGCACAAGTGGTGGTGATTGGCGGCGGGGTGGTGGGCTGTTCGGTGCTCTACCACCTGACCAAGAAGGGCTGGAAGGATGTGATGCTGCTCGAGCGCGACCAGCTCACGTCGGGCTCCACCTGGCATGCGGCCGGCGGCTTCCACACGCTGAACGGCGACCCCAATGTGGCGATGCTGCAGAGCTACACCGTGGGCCTGTACAAGGAACTGGAGGAGATCTCCGGCCAGTCCTGCGGCCTGCACCTGTCGGCCGGCATCATGCTGGCCGACACGCCCGAACGCATGGAGTTCCTCAAGACCACCGTGGCCAAGGGCCGCTACCTGGGCATGCACACCGAGATTATTTCGGTGCAGGAGGCCCGGAAGTATTTCCCGCTGATCGACGACCGGCACTTCATCGGCGCACTGCTCGACCCGAACGAGGGCCACCTCGATCCGTCGGGCACCACCTATGCCTATGCCAAGGCGGCTCGCATCGGTGGCGCCTCGATCGAGGTGCAGACCAAGGTCGAAGGCCTGGAGCAGAAGCCGGACGGCACCTGGCGCGTCATCACCAACAAGGGCGTCGTCGAATGCGAGCATGTAGTCAATGCCGGCGGCCTGTGGGCGCGCGAGGTCGGCCGCATGGTGGGCATCGAGTTGCCGGTGCTGGCCATGGAACACATGTACCTGGTCACAGAAGAAATTCCCGAGGTGGTGGCCTACAACAAGGAGTTCGGCAAGGAGATCGGCCACGTGATCGATTTTGGCGCCGAGTGTTACCTGCGCCAGGAGGGCAAGGGCATCGTCCTGGGCGCCTACGAGAAGGCCTGTGTGCCGTGGTCGCCGAAGGAGACACCCTGGTCATTCGGGCAGGAATTGCTGCAGCCCGATATCGACCGCATTGCGCCGTCGCTCGAAGTCGCGTTCCGGCACTTCCCGCGGCTGGAGAACGTCGGCATCAAGCGCGTCATCAACGGCCCGTTCACCTTCGCGCCCGACGGCAATCCGCTGGTCGGCCCGGTGCAGGGGCGCACCAATTTCTGGTCCGCCTGCGGTGTCATGGCCGGCTTCAGCCAGGGTGGTGGCGTCGGCCTGGCGCTGTCGAACTGGATGGTCGATGGCGATCCCGGGTTCGATATCTGGGGTATGGACGTGGCGCGTTACGGCGACTGGGCCACGCGCACCTACACCAACGCCAAGGTGCGCGAGAACTATTCGCGCCGTTTCAGCATCCGTTTCCCGAACGAGGAGTTGCCGGCGGCGCGCCCGCTGCAGACAACACCGCTGTACGACACCCTGCGCGCGCAGGGCGCTGTGATGGGCGACTCCTGGGGCATGGA
>JANPGJ010000138.1:0-24726 GCA_031423955.1 Burkholderiales bacterium | reverse complement strand
GCCTTCGATCTCGGCGCGCGGCGTGAGCGCGGCAACCGAGTCGATCACCACCACATCGACACTGCCCGAGCGCACCAGCATGTCGGCAATTTCAAGCGCCTGCTCGCCAGTGTCGGGCTGCGAAATCAGCAGGTCTTCCACGTTGACGCCGAGCTTGGCGGCGTAATTGGGGTCGAGCGCGTGCTCGGCGTCGATAAACGCGGCGGTACCGCCGAGCTTCTGCATTTCGGCGATCACCTGCAGGGTCAGCGTCGTCTTGCCTGACGATTCCGGCCCGTAAATCTCCACCACGCGGCCACGCGGCAGGCCGCCGATGCCGAGCGCGATGTCGAGGCCCAGGGAACCGGTCGAGACCACGCCGATCTCGTCCTCGATGCCGCCATCGCCGAGCTTCATGATCGAGCCCTTGCCAAACTGCTTTTCGATCTGTGCCAGCGCTGCGGCCAGGGCCTTGCTTTTATTGTCGTCCATCGCGGTTCCTATTGCGGTTACGCTTCCCATTTCAATTCTCCCGTTTACCAGCATTTCGGCGCCGGCGCTATTGACTGGATATTAATACACTGGTTTTACGTACAGTATCGAGTCTAGCCCCAATTTCAGACAATCGCAAGCACCCCGCGCAGCGCAATCGCAACGGACTGCCGGCGCACCGCGGCGCGGTCACCGGCAAGATGCCTGGTTTCCACCCGGGCATTGAACCCGCTCCGGGCCCAGGCGAAGCACACCGTACCCACCGGCTTGGCGGGCGAACCGCCGCCGGGGCCGGCGACCCCGGTGATCGAGACGGCGACCTGCGCCGCCGAGTGCGCCAGCGCCCCCGACGCCATTTCCAGCGCGGTTGCCTCGCTGACCGCGCCGTGGGCATCAAGGGTTGACGGATTGACTCCCAGCATCGACACCTTGGCGGCATTCGAATACGTCACGAACCCACGCTCGAACCAGGCCGAACTGCCGGCGATCGCGGTCATCGCTTCGGCAACCCACCCGCCGGTGCAGGATTCAGCGGTTGCCAGCAGCAAGCCGTTTTCGGCAAGTCGCTGTCCGACTTGTGCAGCCAGCGCGTCAAGTTCGCCGTCAATCATGTCGCCCACCTCGTCCAGATCGCCAGCACCAGCAAGGTGTAGGCTGCGGCCAGAAAATCGTCAAACATCACGCCAAACCCGCTTTTCCAGCGCCGATCGAAATAGCGAATCGGCGGCGGCTTGAAAATATCGAACAGCCGAAACAGCAGGAACCCGGCCAACTGGGCGGCAAACCCTGCCGGTACCAGGGTCAGCACCAGCCAGAATGCCGCCACCTCGTCCCACACCATGCCGCCATGATCAGCCACGCCCAGGTCCCGGCCGGCGCGACCGCAGGCCCATACACCAAGCGCAAACGCCAGTCCGGCGGCGCAAAGGCGCACCCATTCCGGCTGCGATTGCAGCAACAGCGCGTACGATGCCCAGCCAAACAAGGTGCCCCAGGTGCCTGGCGCCGGGCGCAGCAAACCGCTGCCGAAACCGAAGGCAAGCACGCGCGCCGGCGAGCGCAGCATCCACGCCAGGGTGGGCGTCAAGCGGCGGTACCGAAGTGATCGTAGCCGGCCGGTGTCGGCAGCACCCGGCCGTCACTGTCGACCAGCAGAACAGGTTGAGTGTCATCAAGCGCGGCAAACATGCTGCCGACCCGCGTCAGCGCCACACCGACCGAGCGGCCCACCGCGACCACCAGTTCACGCTTCTCCACGGGCGCGGTGAAGCACAACTCGTAGTCATCGCCGCCGGCCAGCGCACAACGCTGGATTCTCGCCTGCCGCTGGCTGCGCAGCGCGGCCGACAGCGGCAACGCATCGACGTTGATGCGTGCACCCAGGCCGGACGCCCGGGCGATATGCGCCAGGTCCCCGACCAGGCCATCCGACAGGTCGATCATGCTGCTGGCCACGCCGCGCAACGCCATCCCGAGATCAATCCGCGGCTCCGGCGACTCGAGGCGGCCGACGCAGAATGCACGATCAGGCCCGTCGAGCATGGCTTCGGAGCGCAGGGCGAGCAGGCCGAGCGCGGCATCGCCGAGCGTGCCGGAGACCCAGACATCGTCACCGATGGCAGCACCATCGCGCAGGACCGCCTGGCCGCGCGGAATCTCTCCGATGATCGTCACGCAAAATGCCAGCGGCCCGCGGGTCGTGTCGCCGCCGACGAGTTCAACCTCGTGGCGGTCGGCCAGCGCGAAAAAGCCGGCGGCGAATTGCGTTACCCAGGCATCATCGACAGCGGGAAGCGTGACTGCCAGCGTGGCATAACGCGGCACCGCGCCCATCGCAGCCAGATCGGAAAGATTGACCGCGAGGGTCTTGTGTCCCAGACGTCGCGGGTCGGTAGCGGCCAGGAAATGGGTGCCGGCCACCAGCATGTCGGTAGACACCGCCATCTCGTGCCCGACGGTCGGCGCCAACAGCGCGCAATCATCACCGACCCCGAGCCGCGCCCGCCTGGCGGGGCGGGTGAAATGACGGGCGATCAGCGCGAACTCGGGGGACATCGGCGACAGCACGGCGGTTTTCAGTGCGCCACGCCCTTGATCTCGACATCGCGCGCCGCGCCGGCGAGTTTATCAAGCACGCCGTTGACGTACTTGAAGCCGTCGGTGCCGCCATAGGTCTTGGCCAGTTCAACGCACTCGTTGATCACCACGCGATATGGAATCTCCGGATGGTGCGCCAGTTCGTAGGCACCGACCAGAAGGACCGCGTGTTCGACCGGCGACAGTTCCTTGACTGTGCGATCAAGAAACGGCGCCAGCGACACGTGCAGTTCGGCAGCATGCTCGATCACCCCGTGAAGAAGACCGCGAAAGTGCTTTTCGTCAGCCTGCTCGAAACCGCGGGTGGCTTTCAGGTCATCGGCGATCAGGGTCGGATCGGTTGCATTGAGTTGCCACTGATAAAGCCCCTGCACGGCAAGTTCGCGCGATCGGCGCCGCGCGCTTTTCATCGCGTCAATTCCTCGGCCAGCAAGGCCATTTCAATCGCTACCCGGGCAGCACCCGCGCCTTTGTCGATCCGCGCCTCGGCTTGCGCCTGGTTCTCCACCGTCAGGATCGCGTTGGCGATCGGAATCATGCCCTCGAGCTGCACCTGGGTGATGCCGCGCGCAGACTCGTTGCAGACCAGTTCGAAGTGGTAGGTCTCGCCGCGGATCACGCAGCCCAACGCCACCAGCGCATCGAACTCGTCCGAATCGGCGAGCAGTTTCAGGGCCAGCGGCACTTCCAGCGCACCCGGCACACTGACTACCTCGATGTCGTCACGCGCGACTTCCAGGCGCAGCAATTCGGCGATGCAAGCGTCGCGCAGGCGATCTCCAATGGCGGCGTTGAAGCGTGCCTGCACAATGCCGACGCGCAAACCGCGCCCCGACAGGGCGGCATCGTAGGCCACCCGGTCGTCGCTCATCGCTCGCACCGGGGCACAAGCCGGAACAAGGCATCAGCGGTGCCGGAATGGGCGCCGTGGCG
Source organism: Burkholderiales bacterium (assembly GCA_031423955.1). Classification (GTDB taxonomy): domain Bacteria; phylum Pseudomonadota; class Gammaproteobacteria; order Burkholderiales; family JAEUOS01; genus JAEUOS01. Next base: position 21,225 of record JANPGJ010000138.1, on the reverse strand, counting down.
GGTGACGCACGGTGGACTTCTCACGCTTCCTCCGGCGCCAGATACCCGGCTACCTCGAGATCGAAGCCGGCCATCGACGGCATCTTGCGCGGGTTGGCCAGCAACTTCATGCGGCATACGCCGAGGTCACGCAGAATCTGCGCGCCGATGCCGTAGGTCCGCAGATCCATCTTGATGCGCGGGCGCACGCCGGAGTTGAGTTCCGCCAGCTTGTCGAGCAATCCATCGGCGCTTTCCCCGGCGTTGAGCAGCACCGCAACCCCGCTGCCATTGGCGGCGATGGTGCGCAGCGCCGCATCGACCGTCCATGAATGGGTGCCGGCACCGACATCGAGCAAGTCGAGCGCCGACAAGGGTTCATGCACCCGCACCAGCGTCGTCGCGGCGCCATCGATCTCGCCGCGCACCAGTGCGATATGCGCGCCGCCGCCGGCGCGGTCGCGGTAGGCGATCAGGTGAAACGCACCGTGCGCGGTGCTGATCTGCCGTTCCGCGACCCGCGTCACCAGACTTTCATTGCGGCTGCGGTAGGCGATCAGGTCGGCGATGGTCCCGACCTTGAGCTTGTGCTCGCGCGCGAACTCGATCAGGTCGGGCAGGCGAGCCATGCTGCCGTCGTCCTTGAGGATTTCGCAAATCACCGCCGCGGGCAGGGATCCCGCCATGGCGGCGAGATCACAGCCGGCCTCGGTATGGCCGGCACGAATCAGGACGCCGCCTTGCTGCGCCATCAACGGGAATATGTGACCAGGCTGCACGATGTCCTGCGCGCACGCCGCCGGCGCCACCGCCGCCAGCACCGTGGCGGCACGATCGGCGGCGGAAATCCCGGTGGTCACGCCCTCGGCGGCTTCGATCGAAACCGTGAAATTGGTGCTGTGCTTGGTGCCGTTGTTGGTCACCATCAGCGGCAGGTTGAGCAGCCGGCAACGTTCTTCGGTAAGCGTCAGGCAAATCAGGCCGCGCCCGAACCTGGCCATGAAATTGATCGCCTCGGGCGTCGCGAACTCGGCTGCCATCAGCAGATCACCTTCATTTTCGCGATCCTCGTCATCGACCACCACCACCATGCGGCCGGCCTTGAGTTCGGCGACGATGTCGGTGATCGGACTGATCGCACCGGCGGATGCGGGCGATTGACCCGATACCACCGAGAGTCGTTGTGACATCGCGTATCCCTTTCGCTGTTTCGTCAAGGGCCACAATTCTACCGCAGCAAGCCAGACCGGCCCGCAACTATACTTTCGCTTTGCCGGACGCAACGAACGCCATGGACACGCTCTTTCGCACCACCCTCTGCATCTTGCTTGCGCTCTTCCATTGCGCACTGCACGCGCAACCTGACAACGAACTGATCCGCGCCGCCGCCGCCGGCGACACCGCCCGTGTACGCCATTTGATCGGCGCCGGCGCCAGGCTGGAAGCGCGCGATGGCAACGGGCGCACGGCATTGCTGGCAGCCACCGAGGGCAATCAGGTTGACAGCGCGCGCGCCCTGATCGCCGCCGGCGCCGATGTCAACGCCCGCGACTCCATCGGCGACAGCCCCTACCTGCTGGCGGGCGCCCGGGGACATACGGAGATCCTGCGCCTGACCCTGGCCGCCGGCGCGGACCTCAAAAGCACCAATCGCTATGGCGGCACTGCGCTGACGCCCGCCTGCCACTACGGCCACGTCGACAACGTGCGCGTCCTGCTTGCCACCCGGATCGAGATTGACCAGATCAACCGACTCGGCTGGACCTGCCTGCTCGAAGCGGTCATTCTGGGCGATGGCGGCGCGCGCCATGTCGAGATCGTTCGCCTGGTCATCGCCGCCGGCGCCAATCCCGATCTGGCCGACGCGCAAGGCGTGACCGCGCTCGCCCACGCGCAGCGGCGTGGCCAGCTGGTCATCGCCGACATGCTGCGCAAAGCCGGTGCGAAGTAAGCGCCGCGCGCGATCCCGGCATCCTGCGGCTGCGGCCCGCGGCATGATCTTTATCCCGCATCATCGGCTACTCGGCTGTCGCTACCTGCCGCGCGCCAGCGGTTTTTCGCGCCGCGCCACGCACTTCGAATTTCGCCTCGTCGAGCAACTCGCCATTCGCGCCGCGCAGCTTCAAGGCATGCTGGCCGGGCCAGGGAAACCAGGCCAGCGGCCGCGCCGCGCTACCGAGATTCTTGCCGTCCAGTTCCCAACGCGCCCCGGTTGGCGCCTGGGCCATCAGGTGCAGGCGCTGGTTGCGTGGCGGAATGTCGGGGTCGAGCGCGATGATGGTCCCGGATACCGGCGCCGTAATCCGCGCGCCCGCATGGACCGTCGCGGCCAGCCGCACCACCGCCTGCTCGCTGCCGGCGACAAACCATTCGTTGCGTGGCGGCTCGATCGCCGGTTCATAACGAAGTGCCTGCAGCACCACACCGGCCGGCGGTCGCGGCGCCTGCCCGCCAGAGTTGCGGTGCAGATGCAGCATCACATCACGCCATACCGGCGCCGCACCGGAGACCCCCGAGACATCATGCATTGGACTGCCGCCGGCGTTGCCGACCCACACGCCGACGGTGAAACGCGCCGAGAACCCGAGCGCCCAGTTGTCGCGCATGTCCTTGCTAGTGCCGGTCTTCACCGCAGTCCAGAATGGCGTTTCGAGCGGATTGGCAAGTCCGAAAGCGACGGCGCGTGCCGCGCGGTCGGACAAAATGTCGGCGACGATATGGCTCGCGTTGGCGTCCATCACCTGGCGCGCAGGCGGGCCGGCTTGCCGGCTTGCCGGCAGCCCCGCACGCATCCGCACCGGCGACCACCAGCCGCGATTGGCCAGCGCCCTGTATGCATTGGTCAATTGCAGCAGGCTCACATCGGCACTGCCCAACGCCAATGAAAACCCGTAGTAGTCGCCGGACTCGCTGACCGACTCCAGACCGACCGCGCGCAGCCGCTCGACAAAACGATCGACCCCAACCATCGTCAGGGTGCGCACCGCCGGCACGTTCAGCGAGCCGGCAAGACTGGCACGCACCGACACCGGGCCGCGATGGGTATTGGCGTAGTTGCGCGGAATGTACAAGCCGCCCTCGGTCTTCAATTGCACCGGTGCATCATCGAGCACGGAGGCTGCGGTCAGTCGCCCGTCCTCGATCGCCAGACCGTAGAGAAACGGCTTGAGGGTCGACCCCGCCTGTCGCAACGCCGTTGCCCCATCAACCGCCGCCGCCTGCGACAGATCGCCGCTGGATCCGACATAGGCCAGCACTTCGCCGCTGGCATTGTCGAGCACCACCACGGCGCCGTCCTCGGCGTTGCGCCCGGACAGCTCACCCAGCCGGGCGCGCAGCGCGTTGCGTGCAACCGCCTGCAGGCCGGCATCCAGCGTGCTGCTGACCCGCTCGCCGCCTTTGGTCAACAACTTGCGCGCCGCATGCGGCGCAGCATCGGCCTTCGGATACGCCTCGTAGCCGCGCGCCAGGGTCTGCTTCACCTCTACTGCCAGGCCGTCGCAGGACTGTGCCGCAAGCGGCTTCCTGCCCTTCTCCGAATCCTGCTGGTTCAACAGCCAGCACGCGCGGTCGGCGACCCGCCGCGGGTCGGCGTTCGGCCCGCGAATCAGCGCAGCCGCGATCGCCGCCTCGCGCCGGTTCAGCCCATGCGGCGCCTTGCCGAACAAACCATGCGACATCGCGGCCACGCCCTGCAATTCACCGCGGAAGGTCGCCAGGTTGAAATAGGCCTCGAGAATCTCGCCCTTCTTCCAATGCCGCTCCATCTCAAGCGCTGTCCGCGCCTGGCGCAGTTTCTGTCCGAAGCTGCGCGGTGCGCCGTCGCGCCGCAGCTCAGGGTCAAGCATGCCGGCCAGTTGCATCGTCAGCGTACTGGCGCCACGCACATTGGCCGCGCCGACGTTTCCCGCCGCCGCATTGATCGCCGCCCTCCAGTCGACGCCATCGTGCTCGAAGAAGCGTTGATCTTCGGAGGCCAGCAATGCGTCCTTGAGCGCAGGCGAGATTTGCTCAACCCCCACCCACTCATAGCGCCGCACCGTGTTGTCAAGCCGCAGGCGCTGCAATTGACGACCATCGCGGTCCAGCAACCACGCCTCGGACGAGCGCCAGTCCTGCCTGACCTGCCGAAACGCGGGCACGTCCCCAGCGCCAGCAGTGCCGACTACCAGCAGCAGCGCAATTAAATGGGGTCTGACCCCATTTAATTTCATGGCAACACCGTAAGGCGCGCGTTGGGCGCGACGCCAAACATCTCCGGCGCGTACATCGCCTCGACCCGCGACGGGGGCAGCGCGAATTCGCCGTCCTGGTTCAGGCGCATGGTGTATTCGACCGACCATTTGCCCTTGGGCGCGTATTCGTAGTAGGCGCGGAACGCCTCGAAGCTGCGCTCCTCGTAGGCCGGCCAGGCGGCGCCGCCCTTGCGCTCGCCCTGCTGCGCGGTGCCGGAGTCGCGCGCCAGTCCGCCGCCCAGAATGGTGGCGCCGGCCGGAACCGGATCGGCCACCACCACCCAGGTCATGTCGGCCGCAGCGTCGACCTCGAGCTTGACGCGCACCACGTCGCCGCGCGTATGGACACCGCTGGTCTTTTGTTCAACCACGCTGACCGTCCTGGTCAGGCGGTAGCCGGCGGCGAACGGCGCTTTCACCGGCACCGCCGCCAGGCTCTGGACGGTGACCCAGGGTTTGCCTGCGCCCTCATGGCTGAGCCTGATCGCAGCGGCAGCACCGCCATCGGCCTTCGGCCACGGCAGATTGAGAACGCCTCCCGCCGGCTGTGCCGCCCAGGCGAGCGACTGCGGCGCACGCACTTCGCCCTTTTCCTCGATCGCCGCGCGGCTGATGCCCGCGACCTTCTCGGCCTCGACGCGGGCCGCGAATTTGTCGAGCGCGAGTCCGCCCCAGAGATTCGCCGTGGTGGTCTGCCAGGCCCCCTTGACCTGGCGCGCCACCAGCCCGCTGACCAGTCGCGGCAAGTCGTCGCGCCAGCCGGGGCGGTCGGCGACGACTGCGATCAGGCGCGCGGCGTTGACGTCGCCGCCGACCATCAACCACCACCAATAGTCTTCGCGTTCGGTGGAAAACACCAGCCTGGTGCCGGCCATCGTCAGGCGGGCGCGCAACACCTGTTCAGCGGTCGCCAGGTGTTCGTCGCGCTTCGGAATGCCCCGCAGGCGCTGCAAAATCGACAGCCAGTCGATCACCGCATGGGTCGGCCACAGGTTGGGCTGCAAGGTGATCGACTCGAGCAACTTGGGCGTCGCCTTGCCGGTGCGCGACAAGGCTTCGATGGCGCTGACCTTGCGCACATCGAGATCCCTGGTCGGCGACCAGTACTCGCGCTTGATACGCCCTTCCGCAAAGGCGATCAGCGCACCTTCCATGCGCTCACGCGCATTGTCGGGGATCGCGTAGCCGGCTTCGTGGGTCGCCGCCAGCACATAGGCGGTCAGGGTGTCGCTGCCGCGCGAACCTGGAAAATACGCCGCCAACCCGTCCTCGTCGAGATAGTTGGCGATGCCATTGGCGACGATCTGCCACAAGGCCGGGTCGCGCAGGCCGATCGCCTTGGAGGTTTTCTGTTCCAGGCAGGCGAACGGATACTCCTCGAAATAGCGGCGCACGCCATCGAGCGAGCCGGCAAGGGTCGGCTGCAGGGCGACCCGCACCCCGCCACGGCCGGCCAGCGCGTCCGGCGGCGCCGCCACTGCCATCGAGTAACTCCTGTCGAGCTGCATCAGGGTCGCCTGCTGCACCGTAACCGGCACCGCTGGCACCACTTTTTGCAGCGCCCGGATTGCGTCGCCGGCCGGCTTGCCCGGGCCTTTCTCGAGCGCCTCGACGGTCCACGCCAGGCTGGTGGCATTGGCGGGCACCACGATCGGCCAGAACACCTCTTGCGCAGCACCCGCAGCGACGTTCACTTCCTGCACCGGGGGCGCGGCGTCCAGGCCGGCCACGCGGGCGTTGACCGCGACCCGCATCGGCCGCGCCGTGGTGTTGCGCAGCGTCACCCCGGCGCGAAACTGGTCCCCCTCGCGCAACAGCGGCGGCAATCCGGAGAGAATCTGCAAATCCTTGGTTGCGCGCACCGTCACGCTGCCGCTGCCGAACAGGCCCGGTTGGGCGTCGGCCACCGCGACGATGCGAAAGCTGGTCAGCGCGTCGTTCAGGGGTACATCGATGACGGCCTCGCCATTCGCATCGAGCTTTACATCCGGCTTCCACAGCAACAGGGTGTCGAACAACTCGCGGGTCGGCGCGCGCCCGCCGCCGCCGCCCGGCGGCAAGGCCTTCTTGCCGAAATGGCGTCGTCCGACCACCTGCATTTGCGCGGTCGCGGTTTCGACAAAATAGCTGCGCCGCCTGACCATCGCCTCCAGCAGGTTCCAGCTGCCGTTGGGCATCAATTCGAGCAAGGACTGATCCACCGCAGCCAGCGCAACCTCGGTTCCGGCCGCGGCCGGTTTGCCGTCCGCGCCCCTGACGCTGACTTTCACCCGCGCCACTTCACGCGTCTGGTACACCGGCTTGTCGGCGGTGACCGCCACCTTGAGTTCATAGGCGGCAGCGCCGACCTGCACCTCGGCGATGCCGAACTTGAAGGCCGGCTTGGCCAGATCGATAAGCGCGCTGGCTTCGCCCTTGTTGTACAAGTCGACCCACTCGCCACGTTCGTGCCACCAGTCAAGCGGCGCGCGCCAGCCCCACTGCAGCAGCGAATACCAGGGCACCTCGCGCACCCGGCCGCGCACCGCCAGCACCGACACGAACGCGTTGGGCGCATAGCCGGCCTTGATCGGCAGTGCGATCACCGGGTCGCGACCGGTCACCGGCACCACCAGCGTCTCGATCACCCCTTCGCGCTCGATCGCCACCCAGGCGGTGGCCGCGCGAAACGGCATGCGCACCTGGAATTTCGCGGTCTCGCCCGGGTTGTAGCGCTTCTTCTCGGGCAGCACGTCCATCCGGTCGGCGTTTTCGCCGCCAAACCACGACTCGCCGCCCGCCACCCAGACCGAACTCGTTGCCGCCGACACATTGCCGCCGGCGTCCTCGGCTTCGGCGGTCAACAACACATTGCCGGCCTCCGGCATGGCGGCGTCGCACAGCAGGAGGCCGCGCGCATCGCTCCGGCCTTTGCAAACCACCCCGAGCTCCTTTTGCTCGACCTTGTTTTCGTAGGTATAGAAGCCGCCGACGCTGCGCTTGCGGCTGCTGATCGTGGTCTTGAGGCTGCCCTTGACCCGCACCGGCGCATCCGCCCGCGGCCGGCCATCAAGTCCCAGCACCAGCACCTGCAGGCGCGCCTGCTTCCTGACCTGCACCCAGCTTTCACTCTTGATACCCGCGATCACCGCCGCCGGCCACAGCGCGGTGACGCCACGCAGGGTTTGCTCCTCGCCATTCGGGTCGCGGTAGGTCATCTCGGTCAACAACTCGCGCGGCCGGTCCAGCCTGGGCAGGGCCTTGACCACGTAGCGCGCGGTGCCGTCGGGCCCCAGTTTCAACTCGTTCTTGTCGGCCACCAGCCGGTCGGCGCCGCCCTGCGCCCCCTGCGTTTCGCCTTCGACCTGATCGTTGCCATCACCCCGCTCATTGGCGATACCGAACGAAAATTCCTCATAGTCGGCGAAGTTCACCGCCTTGTCGCGCACCACCGCGGTCAGCTTCACCGCATGGCCCGGCGCCGGGCCGCCGGACAGATAGGAAAGCGCAAGATTGAACGGCACCTCGGCCGGCCTGACCTGCGGCTCCCTGGGCGGTGTGACCGAACCCTGCATCAGCGGCAGGCGAAACTCGGCGACGCGAAAGCTGCCGGTCTGCATCATCCGCCGCGCGTCCTCGCCCCGGCCCTTGCCTGAATAGGACAGGCTGACGCTGTATTCGCCCAGCTTGGCGTCCGCCGGAATCTTCCACGCGTGGGCCGCCGTACCACGCGGATTGAAAGCCAACGGCACATCGAACTCCGTGCCGCTGCCGACATGGGTGATGCGCAGCGCCGTCGGCATCCGGCCCGGATCGACCGGCGCGAAGCCGGCAAGGGTCTCGCGACGCACATAGTGCTTCATCGATACCGTTTCGCCGGCCCGAAACAACGGGCGGTCGAACACCGTGTGCGCGACCAGGCCCGGTTCACCGGCCGCACCCTGGCTGACATTGAAGCGCCAGGGTTCGATGCCGTTCTGCCAATCCGACAGCGTGAACGACAACTCGTCGCCCTTGCGCGCCGACACGAAATACGCCGGCATGGCGTCGCAGCTTTCCTCGCGCGACAAACCCTGGCGAATCATCGCCACGCCATTGGCATCGGTCGTGCCGGCCCACACCTCATTGGCCTTGCAGTCGGAAACGCGAATCGACGCGTCGGCCACCGGTCGCGCCGTGTCGAGCGCAGTCACCCACACCGCGCTGGCGTCGCGCCCCATTTTCAAGTGCACCGCAAGATTGGTCACCAGCGCGCCGGCCCGCACATACATCGGCTTCGGCCTGGCCAGCAGGGCCGCGCCCAGCCGCTCGCTTTCCAGTTCAACCACATGAAATCCGGGCTCCGGCAGGGGAATCCCGATCACCTCGAACATTTTGCCGCCGCCCGGCAGCGGCAAGGTTCCCACCTTCAGGTTCGCCGCCCCCTTGAGCAAGGGGACCTCGCGTGACTTGTATTCGTCGTTGCCGGCTACCCGCAGGCGCCGGAGCCAGGCGATGATCTGCGCGTCGTCGGTCACCCGCACCCGGTTCATCTGCGCGCCCTTGGCCGCGGGCGCGATCGGTGCGGCCGCGGGCGCCGCGCCATCACCGGCCTCGATGGTGACGCTGCCCTGCTTGAGTTCTGCCTCGACATTGCGAATGGTCACCGGCAACACCGGCATGGCGCGTTCGATGATGCCGAAATTGGCGGCGAATTTCGCCAGCGGCGACCCTGCGCCGGTGCGCGTCCTGAGCGGATACGCCGATGCATTCACCGGTGTGCGCCCGGTATCGTCGCTGAACTTCGCCGGCAGGCTGACCGTCAGTTCGGCATTCTCGGCAAACGGCCCCTTGAAGCTGACCCGGTTCACCGTTGCCTCCTGCTCGTCCTGGGTCCAGAACGGCTTGCGCTCGCCATCCGGGGTCTTCAGGCGAATGCCGTCGGCAACGCTGCGCGCGACGCCGGCCGAAAATTCCACACTCATCGACTGATACGGCGAACACGGCGCATTGGCGTTGTCGCGCGCGCAACTGAAACTCAACTTGAATTCAGGGCGCACCCGGAACTTGAGCGGCTGATCCAGCGTGGTCGGCACCCGGCTGGCGGTGTCGGTCGCGTTCGAGGCGATGCCGCGTCCCCACACCAGGGTGATGTTGGCGCCCGCCGGCAGGCGCTGCCGGCACTTGAGCAACAGCAACTTGTCGTTGTCGGCGTCGCGCTCGCGCTTCATGGCCTTGAAAAACCCGCTGCGTTCGGCGCCACCGATGAGCACCACCGGAATCCTGTCGCCCACACCTTCGGCGACGCACCAGGCGCCGTCCTGCACGCTGGGCGCGTGCGCGGCGCCATTCAGGCGCAGGATGAAGATCTGCTCTTCATCGATATTGGTGGCGCCGGTATACGGCTGGGTCTGCAGTACCGCCGGCCCGCCGGTGGAAAAGCCGAATTCGGTCTTGCCGGAAAAGCTGGCGCCCGACAGGGCACGCTGCTCGGCTTTGAGTCTGAATGAGCAGCGTATGCCGGGCGCGAGATCGCGGCTGAAATCGAACACCCAGTTGCGAGCGTCGAGCCAGCGACCCTGTCCCGCCTCCGCACATTCGATGGCGAACGGCGCCGCCGCCTTCGGGTCACCGAAGCGGACCACTTCTTCGGAAAAACGCACCGCCACCTGGCGCACCGCACGCACCTCGCCCTGTGGCGAAAAACGCTCGACCGTCGCCGCCTGACCGGGACCAATCCCCAGGCAAACCAGCAAACCCGCAACCCGCAACACCGCCCGCGCCAGCATGCTTCACGCTCCCGAATCGCTCATGCACACAGTTGTATGCTCGGGCCCGATGATGACATGGGGAATGTCAATTGTGGCGGCTTGCGGGCGATCACGGTCCGGACACATATTGCATAGCCTGGCCGTCCTGCGCTACCGCATAGGGAGCCGATCCGGCCGGACCACACCTGTACCCTGGTTCGCTGATACCGCCACGCCCGCGCAAGATGTCCGCTGCAGGTCGGCTTTGCCGACCCGTGGCCGCAGGGGACAGCAAACCTGCATCGCGACGGGTGTCACCTCCTACACCGCCACCAGCCGCGCGCCGGCGCTCGCCAGCGCCCCCGGGCGCGCCACCCATTGGCGCATCAGGCGCGCGAACTCGTCGGCGGGCAGCGCCTTGCTCCACAAATAGCCCTGCCCGAGTTGGCAACCTTCGGCGGCCAGGAAGGCCTGCTGGGCGGCGTTTTCGACGCCTTCGGCGACCACCTCGAGGTCGAGGCCGCGCGCCAGGCCGAGAATCGCGCGCACGATCGCATCGGCGCCGGCGGCGGCGTTGATGCCGGAGACAAAGGCGCGGTCGATCTTCAGGCAGGTGAACGGATACTCGCGCAAATAAGACATCGACGAATAGCCGGTGCCGAAATCATCGATCGCCAGGAGCAGGCCCATCGCCCGCAATTCGGCCAGTGTTTCCTTGACCTGCGGCGAATTCTCGGCCAAGAGGCTCTCGGTGAGTTCGAGTTCAAGGCAGCGGCCGCGCATGCCGAACTGCTCGAGTTCGGCGCGGATGCGGCCGGCAAAACCGCTGCGCCGCACCTCGCGCGCCGACACGTTCACCGAGATGCGCGGCGGCGCCAGGCCTTGCGCCTGCCAGGCGCAATACTGGCGGCAGGCGGCCGCGCGAACATACACGCCGATCTCCTCGATCAGGCTGCTTTGCTCGGCGATGGCGATGAATTCCATCGGCGACACCGCGCCGAACTCGGCATGCGTCCAGCGCAGCAGGCCTTCGACGCCGCTGATCTTGCCGCTTGAGAGGTCGATTTGCGGCTGGTAGTGCAGCTGCAGGTCGCCGCGCGCCAGCGCGGCGCGCAGGTCGGCCTCGATCTCCACCCGCCGCTGCACCTCGATGTGCATGGTCTGGTCGTAGAACATGTACTGGCCGCGACCGGCCGCCTTGGCCCGGCTCATCGCGAAATCGGCGCTGCGCATCAGGCGGTCGGCGGTGCGCCCGTCGTCGGGAAACATGCTGATACCCACGGTGGCGCCAAGCTGATGTGCCTGGGCGTGGATCATGAACGGGTCGACCAGGGCTTCCAGCAGCTTTTCGGCCACCCGCGCGGCGTCATTCGGTGAACCGATCGCCGGCAGCAGGACCACGAATTCATCGCCGCCGAAGCGCGCCACCACATCCTCATTGCGCACGCAATGGCGGATCCGCCGCCCGGCCTGCTCGAGCGCGGCGTCGCCGGCGGCATGGCCCTGGGTGTCGTTGACGTTCTTGAACTGGTCGAGATTGACGAACAGCAGCGCGAAGCCGCGCGCTTCGCGCAGGGCGCGACCGATCTCCTGTGCCAGGCGATCCTGCAGGTAATGACGGTTCGGCAGGGTCGTGATTTCGTCGTAGTTGGACTGGAAATGCAGTTGCTGGTCGCGGGTGGCGGCGGTCAATGCGACGCTCAGCCGATCGGCGGCGTCGCTGGCGAACTGGCGGGTCGCGCCGGCGATCGCACTGGGCTTGCAGGCGCCGACAATCAGCACCGCCGCCAGGCGCGCATCAAGGAACACCGGCAGCAGCAGTGCCTGCAGCGCGCCGCGCGCGAACAGCGGTGCCAGGAACGCATGTTCGCCCGGTTTCTCGATGACGCAACCCTTGGGACTTTGCGCCAGTTGCTGCAACAGGCGCGGGTTGATTTCGACCCGCTCCACCATGTTCGGGCCGGCGCCGCCGGCTTGCGCGAAATAGGTGCGCACCGCACGCTGGCCATCGCGTCCCAGCGCGGTGACACCGATCAATCCATCATCGAAAATCTTCGGCGCCGCGCGCAGCAACACGGCGATCACCCGTTCGAAACGGGCCCCGGAAAGGATGGAGCGATCGATCTCCGACAATACCGCCATCGATTGCGTCGACACCGCCTGCGCGCCTGTCGCATCGGCAGCCGCGCCGGCGCTTTTAGTGCCGGCGCGCTGGCGCAGCCAGGTGATGGCGCGCGCGCCCACGATACCCAGCAGGATGCCGAGCCCGAGCACCACTGACAAGGTAAGAGGGACCAGCCCCGACAGGCCGGTCTGCGCCGTACTTTGCGGCATCGCCGGCGCTGCATCCGCGACTCCGGTCACCAATAATGACACCGCCGCTACGCGCAGTGCAACGCATGCCAAAGCGGCAACGGCGGGACTGCATGCCGGATGGCGCGGGAACAGGGATTTCATCGGGCGTGGTATGCGGGATGACCGCGCGGAATTGAGCTACCGAGATTAACGGCCGTCCGCCCGGGGTCTTGAATGCAAGCGACGTCGAAGAGAACTGAAGCGGGATTACCCTTCTGATTCAGCGTATGGCGCGGGGCACTCCGGTTTCTAATCGTGCTGATCCGGCATTCCACCGACGCCACGACTCATGACCGTGGTGAAAACACACCGAGCGCACCCACCCTATCGTGTCGCAAAGCAACCTGCAAACCTGGCTTGAAGACTATTGCACGACCCGCTCCAGCATCGCCGGCGGCGTGATCATGGTCGCCACCCGCGCTGGCGCGACACCGGCACTGGCCGCCATCTGGCCGCGCAGCGCGCGGCCCGACATGCGTCTGCTCGCCGCCGCCACCGCCACCATCGAACAGCAGTCACTGCCGGCCAATGGCGGGCAGCAAGTAGCGCCGAAAAGATACGGCAACGAAGGCGTCATTTCGCTCCCCCTGCGGCGGCGCAGCGATTCGATCGGCGCGGTTGCCTTCCAGATGCATGCAGCCAATGCCGACAGCCACGCTGCCGCCACCTCCACCTCCACCACCACCGCCACCGCCAACTCCAACTCCGACACCAACGCCAACACCAACGCCGCCAACGTCGCCAACGTCGCCAACGTCGCCGCCAGCGCCGGCACTGCCGTGGCGCGCCAGCAGCCGGCGGCGGCAGCGATTCTCAAGCTGCACACCAAGGTATTGTCCTGCGACAGCCTGGCCGAAGCCGCAGCGTCGGCCGCCGGCGGCCTGGCCTCGGTGCTCAACTACAACCGGGTCGCCATCGGCATGCTCGAGGGCGGCTATTGCCGCGTCATCGCCCAGTCAAGCGGCACGGACGGCGGATCCGGCAATGCGCTGGCGCAAGCGATCGGCCGCGCGATGGACGAGGCGGTCAGCCAGGCGACCACCCTGGCACTGCCGGCACCATCTGGAGGGCGCGCGCGGATCACGCTGGCGCATGCCGAACTGGCGCGCCGCCACGACGCGGCGCTATGCACCATTCCGCTGGTTCGCGCCGGCAGCATTTTCGGTGCCATCACGGTACAGCGGCCGCGCGACCAGCCGATCGACGCCGCCGCGATCGAGCGCTGTGAACAGTTCGTCAGCCTGATCGGCCCGGCGCTCGACCTGATGCGCGCCAACGAGCGCCCCTGGCATGCGCGCCTGCGCGACCGGCTGCGTGCGCGTGGCGCCCAACCCGGCCCCTGGCTGCTCGCCGTCACCCTCGTCGCCGCCATTGCCGGCCTGTGTATTCCGGTCGACTATTGGGTCGGTGCACCGGCCCGGCTGGAAGGCGCGATCCAGCGCGCGGTGGTGGCGCCTACCGACGGTTTTCTCAAACGGGCGCATGTGCGGCCCGGTGACAGCGTGCGCGCCGACCAGGTGCTCGCCGAAATGGTTGACCAGGATCTCGAACTGGAGCAGCGCAAGCTTGAAAGCGAGGTTGTGCAACATGAAAACGCGGTGCGCGGCGCCCTCGCACGCGGCGACCGCACGCTCTACGCCACCAGCGCCGGCCGCGCCGACGCCGCCGCCGCGCAACTGGCCCTGAATGAAGAGCAGCGCCTGCGTTCGCGCATCCGCGCGCCGTTCGACGGCGTGGTGATCAAGGGCGACCTGTCGCAATCGCTGGGCGCCCCGGTTGCGCGCGGCGAAGTGCTGCTGGTGGTTGCGCCGGCCGGCCAGTACCGGCTGATCGTCGAAGTCGATGAGCGCGACATCCCGTACCTCAAGCCGGGTATGCTGGGTGCTCTGTCGTTGTCCGCGCTGCCGGGCTCCCGGCTCGACTTTCGCGTTTCGCGCATCACACCACTGGCGACCGCGCGTGACGGCCGCAACTTTTTCGAGGTCGAAGGAAAGCTTGATTCATTGCCCGCCACCGCGCGCCCCGGGCTGCAGGGAGTCGCCAAGATCCATGCCGGCGAACGCGCCTTCGGCTGGGTCTGGGGCCATCGCGCGCTCGACTGGGCGCGCCTGAAGCTCTGGTCGCTGGGCGGCTAGTACCGTGACACGGAAGTTTCGACACAAAATGAAAGCGATGGATTCGGGCTCAGGGCTAGGCGCAAACCGCAGCCATAGCAGTGGCTATGGCGAGGATTTGCAACAACGCCCTGAGTCCGAAGACGCGCTTTCATGTGACGAAATTTTCGTGTCACGGTACTAGGGCCTGTTCACACAAGATACGCATGCGTCGCTCCCTGTTCAGCCCGCTCTGGTACCGCGTATCCGGCCTGCGCCCGCGCCTGCATGCCGATGTGCAGGTCGAATGCCTGCGCCACCGTGATCAGGTCTGGTACCTGTTGATCGACGGCGCCAGCGGTCGGCAATTCCGCATCAACCCGGAGGCCTATGCCTTCATCGGCCGCTGCGACGGTGAACGCACCGTCGAACAGACCTGGGACGCGCTGCTCGAAGACGCGGCCGACGCCGCTCCGACCCAGGACGAAGTGCTGCAGTTGCTGGCCAGCCTGACCGAGCGCGGACTGCTCGATTCCGCCGGCGCCGGAAAACAGGCGGCACGGCCGCAGCCGCGCAGCCGTCCCGGCGCGATGCTCAATCCGTTCGCCTTTCGGGTGCCGCTGGGCGATCCATGGGCCTTGCTGCAGCGCCTCGACCTGTTGCAGAAACTGATGTTCTTTCCCGCCGCCTTGTGGCTCTGGCTGGCACTCGTCGGCAGCGCCAGTGTTGCGGCGGCGCTGAACTGGAATGAACTGGCAAACGCCTGGCATGGCACCCGCTGGCTGTGGCTGGCCTGGCTGGTGTTTCCGTTTCTCAAGGCATGGCACGAACTGGCGCATGCGCTGGCGGTCAGGCATTTCGGCGGCGAAGTGCACAAGGCCGGCTTCACCCTGTTTCTGCTGACCCCGACCCCGTATGTGGATGCCTCGGCCGCCTCCGGCTTGCGCGCCCGCCATCAGCGCGCCATCGTCGGCGCCGCCGGCATGCAGGCCGAACTTGCGGTGGCGGCGCTCGCGCTCCTGGTCTGGCTCAACGTGCAGCCCGGCCTGGTGCGCGACCTGGCGTTCGCGATATTTTTTTCAGGCAGCGTATCGAGTGTGCTGTTCAAC
This sequence comes from Burkholderiales bacterium, assembly GCA_031423955.1. GTDB lineage: Bacteria > Pseudomonadota > Gammaproteobacteria > Burkholderiales > JAEUOS01 > JAEUOS01. Next base: position 5,746 of record JANPGJ010000138.1, on the reverse strand, counting down.
GGCAATCCGCTGTTGCGCTTCGATGCCTACTACGTGCTGTGCGACCTGTTTGAATTGCCCAATCTGGCGCAACGCAGCGGCGCCTGGTGGGGCCAGCGCGCGCGCCGCCTGGTCGGCGCTGCCGCTGCCGAAGGAGCACTGGCGCCGGCGCGCGGCGAAACCAAATGGCTCATCGCCTATGCGCCGCTGGCGTTCGCCTGCCGCCTGATTCTCGGCATCGGCATCGTGCTGTGGCTGGGCGAACTCTCCCTTGTGCTGGGCACCATCGCCGCGCTGGCCTGCGCAGCCGGGCTGGCCAGGCCGCCGGCGGCAGCCGTCTGGCGCCTGCTGCGCGAACAGCGCAACGGCCGTGCGCGCCTGCGCCTGGCGCTCAGCGCAAGCCTTTGCGCCGTTGCTTGCTTAGGCCTGGTGTTCGCGCTGCCCGTACCGCTGCAAACCGCCGCCATCGGCGTGGTCTGGCTGCCCGACCAGGCGCGCGTGCGCCCGGATACCAGCGGCTTCGTCGCGCGACTCAACGCCGCCGATGGCGCCAACGTCCGCGCCGGCGACGTGTTGGTCGATCTGTCCGATCCAACCCTGGCTGCAAGCCGCGAGCGGCTGTTGAGCCGGGCCACCGAATTGACCGCCGAGCGCTACAGCGCGATGGCCACCGACAAGCCCGAGCGATCTGCCGAGTTCGAGCAGGAACTGGCACGCAACGAGGCGGAACTGCGCAACATCGATCAGCGCATTGCTGGCCTGACCGTGCGCAGCAACCTGAACGGCAGGCTGGCGCTGGTGCAAGGGGCCGACCTGCCGGGCACGTTCGCCGAGCGCGGCAGCACCCTGGGCTACGTGCTTGACCGCGAGCAGATCGTGGTGCGCGCCGCCATCAATCAGCAGGATGCCGCGCTGGTGCGCGAGCAAACCCGCGGCATCGAGGTACGGCTGGCCGATGCGCCGGGCGTGGTTCTCAACGCAAAAGCGGTGCGCGAAGTACCGGCCGCCAACCTGGAACTGCCAAGCCCGGCCCTGGGCGACACCGGCGGTGGCCCCTATGTCACCGATCCGGACGACAAGAAAGGCCTGCGCCTGTTGCAACCGGTGATGCTGATCGACCTGAAACTGCCGACCCAGCATCTGGAGCGGGTCGGCGGCCGCGCCTGGGTGCGGTTCGACCACGGCAGCGAACCGCTCGCCAGCCAGCTCTATCGCTACGGCCGGCAGTTGTTCCTGGCACGTTTCAACCCGGCGCAATAGCCCGCGCTGCGCCGGCACCGACGCTGACCTGGCCCCTCCGGCACGGCGAAAAATCGCGCCATCGCGCGTGCCCGCAACGAGCAGGCGCTACGGCGCAGCGACATCAAAGCTTTCGACCTTGTCGGCAAGCGTGTCGATCATGGTGTAGAGCAGCACGCGCTCGGCCCGACTCAGGCTTTCAAGCATCTGCGCTTGCCGGGCGCGCCAGATCGGGGCGAACTTGTCCATCAGCTTGCGGCCGCGCGCGGTGATTTCCATCGTCACGCCGCGCTTGTCCCCCGGCGTGGTCCATTTGCGCACCAGTTTTTTGCCGGCGAGGGTGCCGATCGCTCGGCTGGCGAGCGCCTTGTCAAGCACTGTCAAGGCGACCACGAAGCCAAAGGTCGAGGGCCCGGCACGCGACAACATTGCGAGCACACGCCATTCGCTGTAGGTCAAGCCAACGTGTTCGGCCAGAAGCCGTGTCATCTGGCGGTCCATCACCAGCGACAACTGATTGATGCGAACCGACAGGGACCATTCGTAGTTGTTCTGGTCTTCAGCGCGGATCCGTTCGAGCGGGTCGATCGGCGGACGGGGTTTGGCGGGTGCGGCAGACATCGAAAGTGGATCCAGACGTTTCAGTAGTCACTAGCATTTGGAAGCAACATGACGTCGGCAGGTCTTTGCCGATTCATCATCCTGTCATCCAGTATTGTGGCCTCTAACTACTCTTATTGTCCATATCAACCTAGATATACCCAGGTCATATTTACAGGCGGCGGATTGGGCAGGCTCATGCCGCGCCAAACACTTGAATAGCGATCCAGAGGGAGCGCTAATCGACCCCTCGCGTGCCGGCCCGCCTGCTAAGTTTGGAGTCGCGTCGGCATCGACCCGGACTGGCGCGCAAACGCGCGCCGTCGCATCGCACCGGTCCGCATCACGAATTGAACCATCATGCCAACCACGCTGTGCCCATCCTGGCTCGATCACTTGCGCTGCGCGTCGCACCGGGCATGAAAAACGCCGCATTGCAGGTGCCGGGCATTGTCTACGGCGCCTACCCGCAACGCCTGGCACGGCCGCAAGACGGTCTGGCGCGCATTGGCCGCCGGCTGCGCGAGGCGCTGATGTCGTTGGCGCAACCAGACGCCGCACGCTATCGACGGTTTGCGCAGCGCGTACGCGGCGCGGCCGCAGCGGCCGGCGCTGGACCGCAGCAACCGGCGATCGACGCCCTGCGCCTGCGCCTAGCGCGCGACGGCCTGACCGACGCCACCTTGGGCGACGCCTTCCGGCTGGTCGATGCCGCCGCCACCCGCACGCTGGGCGTCAGGCTGTATGACAGCCAGCTGATCGCCGCCCGCATCATGCTCGACGGCCGCCTGGCCGAAATGGCCACCGGCGAAGGCAAGACCTTGGCAATGGCGCTCGGCGCCGCCGCCGCCGCCCTGGCCGGCATTCCGGTGCACGTGATCACCGCCAATCAATACCTGGTCGGGCGCGACGCCGCCCTGCTGCGCCCCTTGTATGCGGCGCTCGGGCTGACGGTCGGCGCGATCGAGGAGAAGCAGGACGCGCCGGCGCGGCGCCGTGAATATGCCTGCGACATCACCTATGCCACCGCCAAGGAACTCGGCTTCGACTATCTGCGCGACGGCATCGCCCGCGGCGGCCTGATCGGCGACCTCGAAGACCGGGTTGCGCGCCTGTGCGCCGGCGACACCGAAGCCGCCGCCGCGCAATCGGCACCCGTGATGCGCGGCCTGTGCATGGCGCTGATCGACGAGGCCGACAGTTGCCTGATCGACGATGCGCAGGTGCCGCTGATCCTGGCGCGCGCCGGCGCCAACAGCGGCCGCGACAATTACTACAGCCATGCAATCACACTGGCGCGGCGCATGCAGGCGGCGCTCGACTACCGGCTCAACCCGGGGGTGATGCAGGCGCAGTTGACAGCCAGGGGGCGCGCCTTGCTGGACACCTGGGCCGCCGATCTGCCGGCGGTGTGGCGCAATCGCAGCCACCGCGAGGAAACCCTGGCCACCGCGCTCGCCGCCCTGCATTTGTACCGCCGCGACGGCCACTACCTGGTACAGGACGGCAAGATCGTGTTGATCGACGCCGCCACCGGGCGCATCGCCGAAGGTCGCGTCTGGTCCGGCGGACTGCAGCAACTGATCGAGCACAAGGAAGCTTGCGAGCTGACCTCCGAGAACCAGACCTGCGCGCAAATCACTTTTCAGCGCCTGTTTCGCCGCTACTGGCGCTTGGGCGGCATGAGCGGCACCCTGGCCGAGGCGCGTGGCGAACTGCGCGCCACCTACGACCTGGCGGTGGTTGCGGTGCCGTTGCAGCGCCCGAACCGGCGCCGCATCGAACCGACCCGCATATTCGCCGGCCGCGAGCAACAGTTCGACGCCGTCGTGGCGCACGCTCGCTGCGCGCTGGCCGCCGGCCGCCCGGTGCTGATCGGCACCGATTCGGTCGCCGATTCGCACGCGTTGGCGGCGCGCCTGACGCAGGAAGGGTTGAGCCACCAGGTGCTCAATGCCCACCATGAAGCCGATGAAGCGGCGATTGTCGCCGGCGCCGGCGCGCCGGGGCGCATCACGGTGGCCACCAACATGGCCGGCCGCGGCACCGACATTCCGCTCACCGCCGGGGTGGCCGAGCGTGGCGGCCTGGCCCTGATCTGCTGCCAGCACAACGCCTCGCCGCGCATCGACCGCCAGTTGATCGGGCGCGCCGCGCGCCGCGGCGACCCCGGCAGCGCCGTCACCCTGCTGTGCGCGAAACAGCCGCTGATTGCCCCGCTTATCCCGCGATGGTGGCGGGCGCGGCTGCCGGAAAATGGGTTGCGATCGCCACTCTGGCTGGTTCGGCTTGTGGTGCGCCTGCCGCAGTGGCGAGCGGAGCGGGGCGCGCAGGCAGCGCGCCGGGCGATGCTGGAACGCGACGCGGCATGGGACCGCGCGCATCCGGCAGGCGCTGCCGCTGAATGAGTCGATGGAAGGGGAAACTAGATGGCAGCAATTGTTGATAACGCAACAGCCAGCCGGCACCAAATCGGCCAGCGGCGCATCGTCGCGCGCCAGGTGCCGCCAGTGCGGTTCGCGGCCCGCCAGTTCGCCCTGCGCCTGGTTGCCTGCCTGCTCGCAATCTCGATCCTCAAGCCGGTTGAGGCGGCCGGCCGGGTCGGCTGCCTGATCGAGCCGGAGTCGATCGCCGAGGTCGGCAGTTCGGTGATCGGCGCGATCGAAACCCTGCATGTGGAACGCGGCGACCTGGTGAGGAAAGGCCAGGTGCTGGCCACCCTCAAGGCCGATGTCGAACGCGCCTCATTGCAAATCGCCCACGCGCGCGCGCAGTCGGACGCCGAAATGCTGGCCGCCCGAACCAACCTCGACTTCCTGCGCCAGAAGCAGACGCGCACCGAGGACCTGGTGAACAAGAACTTCATTTCGCAGCAGGTGCTGGACCAGGCCCGCTCGGAAGCCGACATCGCCGCGCAAAAACTCACCCAGGCCACCGAACAGCGCCGCGTGCTCAAGCGCGAACTCGATCTCGCGCAGGCGCAGCTGGAGGTGCGCAGCATCCGCTCGCCGATCGATGGCGTGGTCGCCGAGCGCTATGTCTCGACCGGCGAACGGATCGACCAGAAGCAGATGTTCCGCATCGCCCGCGTCGACCCGCTGAAAGTCGAGCTGATCGTGCCGGCCACCCTGTTCGGCACGGTGCTGCCGGGCAGCCTGACGCAAATCACCCCCGACGTGCCGGGCATCGGTGCGCGCGAGGCCAAGGTAGTGTTGGTCGACCGCATGATCGACGCCGCCAGCAATACCTTCCGGGTGCGTGCCAGCCTGGCCAATCCGGGCGGCGCGATTCCGGCCGGCGCGCGCTGCGCCTCGGCACTGGCAACACCGGCCAAGCGCGGCGACGAGGCCGGCCAGGCCAACGGCGCCACCCTGCGCCCGGCCGCACTTGGGGCTGGTACCCAGCGAATCGAGCCGCGCGCCGAACCGCAAAACACGATCGACCGCGGCCGCATTTCGCTGGAACCACGGCGCCGCGCCGTCCTGCAATGAACCGTCGCGTGCCGCGCGCACGACCGCGATCGACCCGCAAGCCGCCATGAAACCCCCGCCGCGCCGCCGCCCGCCCGCCCGCATGCGCATCGAGGAGGTGGAAGCGCGCATCCTGCATTCGGCTGATGCGTTGGCCTTGCTCGACCCCGGCCTGGCCGCCGGCATGGCCAACGTACGCATGCTCGACGCGCCACCCGCCCCGGCCGCGGCGCCGGCCCCCAGCGCGCCGGTGGCTGCCGCCCAGGCGGCGGAGCAGCAAGCGCAACGCCACGAAATCGTGTTCATCGACCCGCGCGTGCCGGATGCGCGCACGCTGGCGGCGGACATCTATCTGCAGGGCGACGCCAACCGGCATCTAGAGATCATCGACCTCGACCCGGATCAGGATGGCATCGCGCAGATCGGCAAAATCCTGGCCGAGCGGCACGATATCGCCG
>JANPGJ010000137.1:0-2142 GCA_031423955.1 Burkholderiales bacterium | reverse complement strand
GTGGTGCCGTTTCTGGTGCTGACGGCGATGCTGATCGTGCGACCCTGGGGCCTGTTCGGCTCGCGCGAAGAACTGGATCGCGTCTAGTACCGTGACCCGAAAATTTCGAAACATGAAAGCGCGCCTTCGGCCCCAGGGCGTTGTTGCAAATCCTCGCCATAGCTACGGCTATGGCTGTGGTTTGCGCCTGGCCCTGAGGCCGAATCCGTTGCTTTCATTGTGTTCCGAAACTTCCAGGTCACGATACTAGTGCCCCACGCCAGCGGCTATTTCCGCACCCGCTACAGCGAAGATACGCGACTCTTCGACACGCGCTTCCAGCGCGCCGCCTGCGTCATTTTCGGCTGCGCCCTGCTGGCCTTGCCGTGGGTCGCCAACGCCTTCGTCCTCGACCTCGCCAACCAGACACTGCTGGCGGTCGTCGGGGCGGTAGCCCTGATGCTGCTGACCGGATTCGCCGGCCAGATTTCCCTGGGGCACGCCGGCCTGATGGCGGCCGGCGCATTCTGCACCGGCATCCTGGTCAAGGAAGCCGGGGCGTCGATCTGGCTGACCTTGCCGGCCTCGGCGGCCACCGGCGCCCTGCTCGGTGTGATCTTCGGCCTGCCTTCGCTGCGGTTGCGCGGGCTGTATCTTGCGGTCAGCACGCTGGCATTGCACTTCATCGTGATCTATCTCGGGCACGAATATGAAACCCGGCGCGGCTTCTCCACCGGCATCGTGATCGATCCGCCACGCCTGTTCGGCTGGGAGCTGGCCGACGGCCGCGCCTGGTACGCGGTGTTCCTGCTCGCCGCTGCCGGCACCATACTGATTGCGCTCAACTGGCTGCGCGCCCGCACCGGCCGCGCCTGGCGTGCGCTGCACGGGCGTGAAGCGGTGGCCGAGGCGCTCGGCATCGATGTGCCGCGCTACAAGCTGCTAGCCTTTGTGGCCAGTTCGACCATCACCGCGATGCTCGGCTGCCTGTTCGCCTATTACCGCGGCTTCGTGTCGGGCGAGGCGTTTTCATTGTTCCTGTCGATCCAGTATGTCGCGATGGTGATCATCGGCGGCATGGGGTCGATCGCCGGCGCGGTGATGGGCGCGGTGTTCGTGACCCTGTTTCCCTACGGCATCGAATGGCTGGTCGGCATGCTGAGCGCAGCGCTGCCGCAGATGCGCGGCCTGCAAAACGCGGTGTTCGCCATCAACTATGCGGCCTTCGGGCTGGTGATGATCCTGTTCCTGGTGTTCGAGCCACAGGGCTTGGCCGGCATCTGGCGCCGTGTGCAAGCCTACTTCCTGATGTGGCCCTTCAAGCAAAAGCCCCTGGCCGGAGGCAACCCATGACCGCCCCGGTGGGCGCGGGCGACGCCACTCCGTTGCTCGAGGTCGATGCGATCGAAGTGGCCTACCACCGCGTGATGACCGCCGTGCAGGGCGTCTCGCTCAAGGTCGGTGCCGGGCAACTGGTGGCCTTGATGGGCACCAATGGCGCCGGCAAGACCACGGTGCTGCGCGCCATCTCCGGATTCCTGGGCCTGGATGACGCCCGCGTCACGGCCGGCGCGATCCGCTTCATGGGCAAGCCGATCGAGAATTTGGCGCCGCATCGCATCACAGCGCTGGGCATCGCGCTGGTTCCGGAGCGCGACAAGGTGTTCGACAACCTGACGGTGGCCGAGAACCTGGCGGCGGCAACCACGCCGCGTGGCGTGCGCCGCGGTACGTTGCTGGAAATGGTCCACGCGCAGTTCCCACGGCTGGCGCAGCTGGCGCGGCGCGAAGCCGGTTACTTGTCGGGCGGCGAACGGCAGATGCTGGCGATCGGCAGTGCCCTGATGTGTGCGCCCAGACTGCTGCTGGTCGACGAACTCTCGCAGGGGCTGGCGCCGCTGATCGTCCAGGAGTTGATGCAAAAGCTTGCCGCGTTGCGCAACGAGATGGGGTTGACCATCCTGCTGGTGGAGCAGAACGCCCGGATAGCGTTGGCCGCGGCAGACTACGGCTACGTGATCGAGAATGGCCGCATCGTGCAGGACGGCGATGCGGCCAAGCTGGGCGGGCATCAGGATATTCGCGAGTTCTATCTTGGGCAGGGTGATGGCGCGCGCAAGAGCTATCGCGATGTGAAGCAGTACAAGCGCAGCCGGCGGTGGT
>JANPGJ010000136.1:0-6361 GCA_031423955.1 Burkholderiales bacterium | reverse complement strand
CCGTGGCGCCGCCGCCCCAGCCCAGGGCGATATAGCTCCTGCGGCCGCTGCCGGTAACCTCGATCGCCTGCTGCAGCACGTCGGTGTCCTGCCGCGTCGCCGCTTCGATCTTGCCGTCCACCACCAGCAGCCTGCCGCGCCCCTGCAGCCGCGCCGCCGCGATCCGGCTCGCATACAGCACCTGTCGCTGCAGGTCGACCACGGCCACCCCAAACGACAATTCGTCGAGCAGCGCCACCAGGCTGGACTGATTGCCTGCGGACAATCCGCCGCCCGGCGGCAGTTGCGGCGCCGTGCGCGACGGTGCCGGGGTCGCGGCCGCACCCTCGGCATCCGCAGCTTGCCGCACGTCCCGATACATGTTCGCGTCCTTCTCCATCCGGTTCGCGGCAACCGGGTGTCAGTCGCCATCGCGGATTCAAGCTTGCGCCGTGCGCCGGCGGAACACAATTGCCCGATCGGCATAGGCCGCGTCGCCCGGCCCGTCCAAACCCGGGGGCCTGAACTTTGGTTTATAACCACGGCGGATGACAGGTCCGCCCCGGATCCCTTAATCTGGGGCAACCCAGCCCATTTCAGGCCCGCCACTTTGCAAGTTCTGCTGATCGACGACCACACGCTGTTCCGCCGCGGGCTGCGGATGTTGCTGCGCGACCTCGACGCCAGCCTTGATGTCAGCGAGGCCGCGCACATCGACGAGGCCCTGGGTCTCGTCGGCAGCAGCTTCGACCTGGTCCTGTTGGACATGAACATGCCGGGGCGCAACGGTCCGGGCATGATTCCGCTGATCCGCGAAACCTTTCCGACCGCGGCGGTGGTGGTGGTCTCGGGCGAGGATTCGCCGCTGGTCATCCGCGACGCCATCACCGCCGGCGCCGCCGGCTATATTCCCAAGACCTCGACGCCGGAGCTCATGATGGGCGCACTGCGGCTGGTGTTGGCGCAGGGCGTTTACCTGCCGATGGAACTTTTCGCCAGCCCGGCAGCGGCCATGGTTCGCGCGCCTGCATTCACCGCCACTCACCCCGCAGCCACGGCGGTGGAGTCGCCACCGCCGTCGCCGCACCCGCAGGTGCCGACGGCGCCCTTCCTTACCGCCCGGCAGTGGGAAATCCTGCGCCAGGCGCTGCGCGGCGTTCCCAACAAGGTGGCAGCCGAACGGCTCGGCATCGCGCCCGGCACGGTGAAGTCCCATCTTTCGACCATCTACCGCGCGCTCAACGTGCGCAACCGTGTCGAGGCGGTCTACGTGGTGGCAAAGTTCGGAATCAGTCCTTGACGCCCGGACCGGCGGTGGGTGCCGCGACAGACGAAGCGGCAGCAAGCCCGGAGCAATCGCGCGCGCCCGACGGGTTGGCGGGCCGGACTGATCGCCACGAGGCTCTCAATCTTTCGTTCACCGTCAACCAGTCGATCCGCAATTCGGCCAGCGTATGGATCATCGTCGCCTTTATCGCGCTGGCGGCCTACCCGGTGTTCGGCGCCTGGCATGTCGGCGCGTGGGTGGTGCTGGTGGGCGGCGCCGCGGCGCTGCGCACCCGCCTGCTGCAGCCGGCCAGGGAACTCGATACGGTGTTGGCCAACCCGCCGCTGTGGGCGCGCCGCTACGCCTGGCTGACCGCCGCCATGGGTGGCGCCATCGCCATCGGCCCCCTGACCCTGTTCCCCGCGGCTTCCGACCTGCTGCGCATGTACCTCACCCTGATTTTCTGTACCTGGGCGGCGGGCTCGCTGGCTTCGGTGGGCGGGCGCCCGCGCGTGTTCGGCCTGTATCTTGGCCTGTTCGTGGTGCCGGTGGCGATCGGCTGGGTCATCGCCGGCAGCGCCTACACCGCCGAGGTGCTGCTGCTGCTTGCGGTGTTCTCGGCCATCATGTTCAACTTTGCGCGCAACTTCGCGCTGCAGGTGTGCCAGGGCATCGACATTCGTTTGCAGAACGACGAACTGATCGCCCGCCTCGATCATGCCCGCATTGCGGCCGAGGAGGCCAACATGGCGAAATCGCGTTTCCTGGCGGTGGCCACCCATGACCTGCGCCAGCCGCTGCACGCCCTGACCCTGATGACCGGCATGCTGACGCGCGCCCGTGCGCCTGCGCAGGTGGCCGAGATCACGCGCCAGATCGGCCGCGCCCTCGGCACGCTGGAACGATTGTTCACCTCGCTCCTGGAGCATTCGCGCCTGGAAACCGGCGGCACCAAACCCAGCCCGGCCTGGTTCAGCGGCGCGCAACTGCTGGATCGCCTGGCCGGTGAATTCGGCCCGCGGGCGCAGGAAAAGGGCCTGCGGCTTTCGATCGGCCCCTGTGAATGGGCGATTCACAGCGACCCGCAGTTGTTCGAGCGCATCTTGCGCAACCTGCTGGACAACGCGCACAAGTTCACCACCGCGGGCGATGTGAGCGTGAGCACCCGGCAGGATGAGGCCGGCCTGGTGTTCGCGGTGGCCGACAGTGGCCCCGGCATCGCCGCCAACATGCGCGAGGAAGTGTTCAAGGAATATGTGCAGGGTGAAGGCGCGCGGCGCAGCGAGGGTCTGGGTTTGGGGCTGGCGATCGTGCGCCGCCTGGCCGACCTGCTGGGGCACACGGTGCGGGCGGTCGACAACCCCGGCGGCGGCGCCACCTTCGAGGTGCGGGTGCCGGCCGCGCAGGTTCGCCGTGACCAAGCGCTGGAAATCGAACCGGACCCGGCGCCGGCCGAGATCGACTTGCGTGGCCTGCGGGTGGTGTACATCGACGACGACCCCCATGCGCGCGACGCCACCCGCCTGCTTCTCGCAGACTGGGGCTGCGAAGCCCAGGTGGCCGGCGGTATCGACGAAGCGCTCGCGGCAAGCGCAGGGGTCGAGCCGGATGTGGTGCTCAGCGACTATGCGCTGGGCGGCGGCGACACCGGCATCATCGCCATCGAACGCTTCCGCGAACGCCACGGCGAAGTCGCCGGCGCGCTGGTGACCGCCAGTGTCGCGCCGGAGACCCTCGCGCTGTTTGAGACCATCGAGTATCCGGTGTTGTTCAAACCGTTGAATGCGGCGGAACTGCGGCGGCTGCTGGAGGTGTTCAAGTCGATCGATTGATGTGGCCCTGGACCTGGCAATGATCGTCAATTTTGACGAGTGCGGCGCCGCTCACGACATGCGAATTCTGTAACATCGGCGGACTGAATTGCCGGGCCTCCCGGACATCTCATCACCACCTGCATCGATTGGGGAAGGAGGGCACTGTGGCCGATAAAGTAGTGCACAACGCATGGGAACAGAAACCGGAACCCGATTTCGGGCTGTTCGCCCAGCACCTGCTGGCCGAAGGCGACAGCTGGTTCGCCTGGTCGCGCCTCGACTTTCGCCCCTCATCGAACATCCTCGAAGCGCTCGAATTCGACCGCAAAACCCTGATCGTCAACCTCGCCTTCACCGGTGACGTGATGCGCAACATGGGCAACTCGGCGACCAACCCGACACTCGGCTTCGAATTGCACGGCGCGTCGTACGACGGCATCCTGCTCTCGGGCGGCGGCAACGACCTGCTCGCCGCCCTCGAAGCCACCGGCGGTGCCGGCCCGATCATCGTGCCGCGCGCCGCCGGCGCGCCCGACATCCCCGCATCCTACGTAAGCCTGCCGGCGCTCACCGACCTGGTGAACGACGTGTTGATGAGCTTCCGGCAGATCATCGCGCTGCGCGACCAGACCGAAAATCGCAACGCTCCGATCTTCCTGCACACCTATGCCTACCCGACGCCGCGCAACGCACCCGCCACGTTCATGAGCAAGGCCGCGACCGGGCCGTGGCTATACAAGGCCGTGCGCGCCGCCCGGGTGCCGAAGGAGCAATACATTCCGCTTGCCAAACTCGTCTATGACGCAATGGCCGACGCCCTGCTTTCGCTCGACAATCCGGCCGGGAAAGTGCATGTGATCGACACGCGAAAGGTGTTGCTCGCCGCCGAGCTTGATACCAAGGCGGTGTCCAACGACTGGATCAATGAAATTCACCCGACCGATGGCGGCTACAGGAAGCTCGCGCGGGTTTGGGAAGATCGTCTGGCGCAGGTTGGAATCACGTAACGATGGCCGCCCTTGCCGCTGCGTGGTAGTGGCGCCGGTGTCGTCCCTCACGCAGAAACATTCACGTGAAACAAACCCACTGTGTCGTTCCCGTGCAAACGGGAACCCGGAAGCGTTACTTACTGGATGCCAGTTCCCCGATCGAGTCAAGGACATGTGCCGGAATGGTTCCAGGCACGAACCGCAACAAGCATCTCGATGGGTTGGACTGTGCGACAGGCCTTGGGAGGGGAAATGTGCACTGAACCGAACGATGACACGGCGTTCCTGAACGCCCGGGCCACCATCGCGCACTGGCGTGTGGCACATCCCACAAGTGGCCCGGACAAGGAATCTGCCGACCCGGAGATCGGCCCGCTGCGCCTGCTGATCATGACCCGCCTGGTCAATATGCAGGAAGGCGAGCGGGACCCATGGCTGGGCCGCATCATCAAGGTTCTGGTTCGCAAAAGCCCGCGCTATATCGTTTACCTCGACCAGGACCTCGAAGTACGCTGGTGGTCGATCGACAAGCTCGCGCAGGATGGCATGGGCTCGGTTCAGGCCAACGTGATGACCCTGTCGCATGCCAGTCGATTTCTCAAGGATCGAGACAGCGACCTGCGCCTGGGCTGGTTTTCCTACACCTTGCGCGGCTGGGTGAACACGCAATCGGTGCGCGACTACGTCGAGTCGAGCAACCGGGCGCGGCTCGATCTCGCGCAGGCGAGAAGCGACACCACCCTGATCGGCATTCGCCGCCTGATTGCCGAATCCATGGCCATGGTTCTGAATGACGTGAAGCGCGAGGAGTGTGAAAAAGTCCAGCTGCAGGCCGAAGAACAAATTCTCGTCGCCAAGGATCAGCTCTGCAGGGGCGTGTTCTTCTGGGAATTTTTTCTCGCTGTCGTGTTGATTTTCGTGGTCTGTGTCGCGTTCAAGACATTCGCCCAACTGGTGTATGCGGACCTGATACCCGGCTGGAATTGGTTCCTTTCCGCGATCGCAGGGTCTTTCGGCGCCTTCCTGTTTGCAACATCGCGCACGCAATCCTTGCGCCTTGAACCCGATTCAGGACGACGCGGCCTGTTGATGGAGGCCTACAGCCGGGCCCTCATCGGCGCCGGCGCGGGCCTCCTCACCTATTTCGCGTTTGAGGCGGAAGTTATATTGAAAGGATCACTCAAGGACGACAACGTCAAGGAAGCTATGCGAGTATTCCTCTTCATCGCCTCCGGCTGGAGCGAACGGATATTGCCTTCGTTGCTGGGTCGGGCTGAAGGATTGGTCGCGACGCCGGCCGGCAAGGCGAAGGCTGGCGGTGGATAAGGTGGCAGCGGACACCGGGGGACCGGAACATATCGACGCCGCTGGTTAAGGGGCCCCGCACGTGGAACAGCTCGACCTCACCCGCCACAGCCCTGACCAGTTCGAAGGCAAAGGCCTGTCGATCGGCGGGCGCGACTACATGGTCGGCGCGCAATTCAGGGACAGCAGCCAGGGGCGCTCGCACGCCCTCGTCAACCGCGTTTCGGGCCTCGCGCTGCATGTCGTGCAGATTCGTCGCGAGTATCGCGACGACACGGCAAGCGCCCGCGGGGCCAGCCGCCTGAAAGTCGAGATGACAGCCACCCTGCGCACCGACATGCTGGCGGAGAAAGGCGAGACCCCGATATGCCTGCTGCGGGCCTTGGATGCGGCGTCGGGCTCGCTGGAAATGCATGAGTTTCCATGGCATCCCGCAACACAGGGTGATGACGTGATGCGAAGCGCCAGCGAGCACATGCAGGCGAACCGCATCGACTCGGCGAAAGCCGAGCTTGCTTCGCTGTTGGCCGTCAACCCGCACCACACCCATGCATTGGCCGCGCTGGCGGAATGCCACGCGCGCGCAGGCAACCCGCATGCCGCGCTCGGCCCGATCGTGCGCGCGGTCGAGATCGAGCCCAACTTCACCGGCTATCGTGTGCAACAGATGCGCCACCAGCTGCACGCACGCATGCCGGCGCTGGCGATCATCGCGTTCGATGAATTCCGCCAGTTGTTTCCCGGTGAGCACGATTGCGACATGTGGGGCATTCAGGCCCATGTGCTGTGCGGTCAGCCGCAGCAAGCGAGTGCCTTGTTCGCAAAGGCCGCCCTGCCCGCTGCCCAACGCGCCGAACTCGCGCCAATGCTGGCCGATCAATGCCGTGCGCTGGACGATCTTGCGCCGAGAATGCGCACGCTGAGCGCGCGCGTGCTGAAAGGCTCCGGCTACCCTGAAGGCCTGCTCGACACCCTTCAGCTGGAGCAATCGAGGTACGCGCACAGCC
>JANPGJ010000135.1:0-13537 GCA_031423955.1 Burkholderiales bacterium | reverse complement strand
TCGTCGCTCAATCTGGCGGCGGCCGTACAGGTGTTCGCATACGAACTGCGAATGGCGCTGGCGGCCGGTATTCCGGCCCCGGCAGGGGATGCCGATGTGCCGGCGACGCGGCTGGAAGTGGAGCAGTTGTTCGTTCACGCCGAGCGTGCCTTGACCGAAATCGGTTTTTACGACCCGACCACGCCAAAGCGCCTGATGCCGCGCCTGCGGCGGCTGGCCGCGCGCGCCCGCCTGGAACACGAGGAAATCAACATACTGCGCGGCATGCTGACCTGGGCGGCGCGCGCGCGCCGCGGCGGCTGATGTCAGGTTTTCCCGCTCGATCCGGACGGCGGCTTGGCTGCCGATTCGGGTATCGGACCGGTGCCTGCCGCGGTTCCGCCAGTAGCGCCATGGGCACCTGCCAGCGTCTTGATGCGATTGGTTTTCAACAATTCCTGCATCCGTTCTTCCTGGGTCAGGACGTGCATGCGCTGGGTGTTGGCAAGGTTGCCCAGGCGCCGCGATTCGTCGACGCCGAGCGTGGCCATGCGTTGCGACAGACTCATCGACTGCAGGCGCTGGGTGATCGACAGGGAGCCGTCGTCGCTGGTCGTCAGCGGCGTATCACCGGGTGGTGTGGGCCGCAGGTCGGACTCATAGGCCCAGAATTTGTCTTCGCCGATCAACATCTGGTAACGGTGTTCACCGGGGCGCGACAACTGGACGCTGATGATGCGGCCTTGCGTGCCTTTGGCGAACCCCTGGACATCGCGTTGCAGAAAGACCGCTTGACCTGCGATGTAATTCGGGTTCGCCGCGCGCGACAGCGCCATGCGGGTGGTGCGGAGAAGGTCATCATCTTGCGCCATGCCTGAAAGATTACCGCATAAAGCCGCAGCTGTGGCATCCGGGTCTGGCCGCCGAAGCGCATGCCGGACCATCGTCGCACTGCTTGCCGGTGCGACGCCGGCGTTGCGATGTTTCGCCCAGACCGACTTTGCCACGACGGCGCTTCTGGTGGCCGCTTCCACCTTGCGCGGTTCGATGTTCGAGCGCAGTGTTGTTTTGGTGACGCGCGCGCCCGACGCCAATACCATCGGCCTGATCCTGAATTTGCGTTTCGGCAGCGGGTCGGCTGCCGATCCGGAGCGTCCGCGAGGTGCCAATCAGGTGCCCGGACTGTATCGCGGCGGGCCGCTGGCGACGCAATCGTATTTCGCGCTGGCCGAAGCCACCGCCGCGACCGCAGATACGGTGCAAGTGGGCGGGAGCATCCGGTTCGCCGCCGGGTTGTCGGCGACACGCCAATTGTTTGCCGCCGCCGGCAGCGGACGCAGCAAGCTGTTTCTTGGCTATTCCGGTTGGGCGCCCGGACAGTTGGGGCAGGAAATCGGCAGCGGGGCCTGGATCGTCCAGGAAGCCGATGCAAAGGTGATATTCGATGGCGCGCCCGATACCCTGTGGGAGCGCCTGAACAGCAAGCGGCGGGCGGTACGGAACCAGCCAAACCGGCCTGCCGGTGCCGCCCAGGCTTGACCGCACCGCGCCAACAGGCCCCTACAAGCTGGGTTTGGCGCGCATGTACTGCTGGCGATCGATCGATCTTACGTTGACCTCGCGCATCTCGGAGCCCTGCAGCACATTCAGGCGGATCGCGGTGCCTGGCTGACCGGCGGCCCACAGCTTGCCGTAGAACTCCACCAGCGAGGCAACCTTTTCGCCGCCGATCGACAAGATGATGTCGCCGGTCTTCAGGCCTGCCGCCGCGGCGGGGCTGTCTTCCTGGACGCGGATCACAAACAGCCGGCCTTCGACTTCCTGAGTCGACAGGCCGATCCATGGCCGCGCTGCCTCGCGGGCCCGACCATTGGTCGCAATGTCGTCAATGATCGGCTTGACCAGATCGATCGGCACGAACATGTTGCCCGGAAAGCGGCGATTCGGAACCGCGGCATCCGCGACGATCAGCGAGCCGATGCCAACCAGCTTTCCCTCGCGATTGATCAAGGCGGCGCCGGAATGATCGCCGCGCGGCGGCACCGTGAAAATCGCATCGTCGATCAAGTACTCCCAATAGCCGGCAAACCGGCGCTTCGAGGCGATGGTGGCGAGCGATGCGTTTTCCTTGCCGCCATGGGTGGCGAAGATCAACTTCTCGTTTTCCGCGACGTCCCTCGAATTCCCCAGCGCGACGCCGTCGATGCCTAGCGGCACGGTCGGGCGGACGAGACCAAAGCCGCTGGCATGGTCGTAGGCCGCAACCGTGCCGCTGACGGTCTTGCCGTTGACGCTGGTGAGCATGATCGACTCGGCTTCGACAATCAGGTAGCCGATGGTCAGCACCAATCCCGATGGCGCAAGCACCACACCGCTTCCTTCGCGCTCGCGACCCAGGGTGCGCAAGGAGCGGGCATTGGCGATCGCGCTGACTTTCACGTGGACCACTGATCCGAGGGCTGCGAGCACCGCGGCGGCGGCACGCTCGCCTTCAGGGGATGCCGCCGCCGCCGCGGTGTTGGCGGCAGCAGGACCGTTGGCCGGGGTAGCCGCAGGCGCGGCCGATGAAATCAAAAAAGCGGCAAGAACCGGGAAAATCCTGTTCACGAATGCCTCCTTCAGTAGAAACAAGCTTCCATCACTGGCGTCGCAACTGGCGGGCGACGCGGCAAGCGTGGCAATCGAACACCGAGACGGTTTGATCCGGCGAATACCCATTCCCGGGTCGCTTTGCGTCCGGGCGTCAATGCGCAACCGTAAGGAAAACCAGACTTACCGCGACTTCATGCTACGCCTGAACCGGCGCATGGCACAAGGGCCAGACTCGTTCGCGTCAGTAGCAAATGAGTTATCCAGGGCAGTAGCACGTAATCTGTCCGGTTTTGACCCTGGGGCATGCAAGGCTTTTTGATAACGGCGGATTTGCAGCAAGAGACCTGGAATATGAGGGTGGTGCAGACGCGACAAGGAGTCCAGAAAGCGTGTTTGGCGCGGGCGTGCTTCACGCATCAGCGCATCAGGCCGGCCAGGCGCGAAAACAAACCTTTGCGTTCCGCGCCAAAGCGGGCCGCTGCCAATTCGGCCAGGCCATTGTGTACGGCACCGAGCGGAGCGCGCCAGTCGCCGGCACTGGCCTGGCGAAATACCCGCATTCCGGGGTACCACGGGCTGCTGGCGGTCGCCAGTTCCCATCGCCAGCAGGGGTTGGCGTTCAGCAGGAGCCAGACCGGCTTGCCGAGCGCACCCGCCAGGTGCGCCACCGCAGTGTCGACCGAGATCACCAGGTCGAGGGCGCTGATGGCCGCCGCGGTATCGGCAAAGCTCTGCAGGTCGCCGCTCAAATCGATCATCGGCAATCCTCCGGCCGGCATCGGTTCACCGACCTGGAGGCTGAAGAACTGTACCGATTCATGGTCGAGTAACGAAAGCAGCGTCGGCAGGACCGACTTTTCCAGCCCGATGCGCAGCAGGCTGTCGCTGTGGCGCCGTATTCCACTCGACCACACCAACCCGACATGCAGGCGGCGGTCGCTCATCCGTGGCTGGAACCGCGCGGCCAGTGCCGGGTCGGCGAAAAGATAAGGCACCGTGGCGGGCACCGTATCGGGCGTGGTGCCGAAGGCCCGCGGCAGGCTCATCACCGGGCAATGGAAATCGAATCCGGATGGCGCTGCGCGAAGATCGAGTACCTGCGCTGCTCCGGGAAGCGAAGCCATCAGCGTCACCAATTGCGCTTGCACGCCCAACACGACCTTGGCGCCACGCGCGGCGGCCAGTGGCACATAGCGGCAAAACTGCAGGACGTCGCCGAAGCCTTGCTCGCCCCAGATGTAGAGTGTCTTGCCGGCAAGGTCTTCGCCGGCCCACAGCGGGGTGGCATAACGTCGCGCATCCGCCTTCAAATGACCAGTCTCCCAGCGCGCCTCGAATGCTTCCCAGCCGCGTTCATAGTCGCCCTGCGTCAGCAGCACATGGGCCATGTTCCAGCGTGCATCGGCGTAACCGGGTCGTCGCTCAATGGCTTCGCCGTAGCTGGCGACCGCGGCCGACAGATCACCAACCGCACACCAGGCGTTGGCCAGATTGAAATGCGCTTCGGGCATGTCGGGCGCCAGTTCGAGCGCTCGCCGATACTCGGCAATGCCGGTGTCAAGATCGTCGGCTTCGCAGGCCGCGAGGCCAAGATTGACCCGCGCCGCGGCGTTGGCAGGGTCGAGGGTCACGGCACGCCGGAAAGATGCTGTGGCCTCGTCGGGACGGCCGGTTTGGCGCTGGATCACGCCGAGATTGGCCCACGCGGCCATCAGTTCCGGATCAAGCTTCAGGGCCCGGAGATAGTGTTGCTCTGCCATATCGAAATTGCCGCGCCGCTGTTCCACGCTCGCCCGGGCGGCTTGCAGGCCTGCATCATCGGGTGTCAGCTGCGCCAGGGCCAGATAGGTATCCGACAAGGCCGCAAGGGCGCCAGCCGCCTCCTCGGCCTGCGCGCGTTCCAGCAGTTCGGTCCGGTCGGTCACATGGCGCTCGATGGTGCGATGAACATCCTGAAAATGATACGCGAGTGGCGCTGCAGTTGACGGCGCGGCGCGGCCCAGGTTAGTCGGCCAGCCAGGAGCCAACATGTGCGGGATTGGCCCGCAGCCGCGAGCATCGACTCCGGCACCCCCGACGGCGCTGCCATCCTCATTGCGTGAAGCAGGCTGTGCGGCCGGTCGAAGTTGACTGGCTAGGCGTTCATGACGCGGGAGGTGGCAAGGAAGCCAACCAGGGCGTCGAGCACCGCATCGGGTTGTTCGGCCATCAGATTGTGGCCGCTCGGATGCACCAGCACCGTTTGCTGTCCCTTTATCGCGGCCTGCAACGGCGCCGCGGCTTTTGGCGGCGTCATGGCGTCACGGCTGCCGAGGATGAACAGGGCGGGACAGCGTACCTGGGCGGCGCGAACCGCGCCGTTCGAATATGCGTTGCAGGCGACAAAATCGAGATGCATGACGCCGGGTGCGATGCGCTGCATCAGGCGCAGATTTTCGCCAACGATCCAGAAACCGGGGCCCGGGTTCGAGGGCTTTGCCGCATAGGTCGAATGCGACCAGATGTTGACCATGTCCTGCGCGAGCGGCTCGTCGTCGCGGGTCGCATCGAGCAGCGTGTCCGACACCTTCATCGGGTATGCCGACCCGACCAGTGCGATGCCGGCCACCCGGTCCGGCGCCGCACCTGCTGCCTCCAGGGCGATCAGCGAGCCCATGCTGTGGCCGATCAGGGTGGCGCGTGAGGCGCCTGCGGCGTCGAGGACGGCCAGCACCCATTGCGCCATCGCTTCGACGCTGGTCAGCGCGGGGCCGGCGCTGCGGCCGTGACCCGGCAGGTCCAGCGCCAGCACGGCATAGCCGTGATGGGCCAGATAGCGGCTTTGCAATGTCCAGACGCTATGGTCGTGCTGTGCACCGTGGATGAAAACCACCACCGGCAATGCCGTGTCCAGGGTCCTGCCACCGGTGTAGGCATAAGCCTGATGTTGATTGATCGTCAGCAACATGACGTCAGGCTCCCTTCTTTGCAGCCCGCAATCCGCGCGCGAGATCCTCGATCAGGTCGTCGGCATCTTCCAGACCGATCGACAGGCGCATGGTGCCTTCCTTGATGCCGGAGGCCAGCAAGTCCGCGGTCGGTACCCTGAAATGGGTGGTCGAGGCCGGATGAATCACCAGTGAACGTGCATCGCCAACGTTGGCGAGGTGCGAAAAAACCTGCAGGGCCTCGACGAAGCGCATGCCGGCCGCGCGATCGCCCTTGAGTGCGAAGCTGAAGACCGCGCCGCTGCCTTTTGGCAGAAGAGTCTTTGCCAACAGGTGATCGGGGTGATCGGGAAGTTCCGGATATGAAACCAAATCCACAGCCGCATGCGCGGCAAGAAACGCCACGACCTTGCGGGTGTTTTCGACATGTCTTGCCATCCGGAGCGGAAGGGTTTCCAGCCCCTGCAGGATCTGGAACGCCGAAAACGGGCTCATGCAGGCGCCGAAGTCGCGCAATCCTTCCCGCCTGGCGCGCAGGGAATACGGTGCGATGGTCGACTCTTCCGCGAAGTTCATGCCGTGGAAACCGTCGTATGGCGCGGCGATCTCGGCGAATTTTCCGGTCTTGGCATGCGCCGCCGCCCAGTCGAAGGTGCCGCCATCGACCAGTAGACCGCCGATCACCGTGCCGTGTCCACTGAGGAACTTGGTGGCGGAGTGGTAGACCAGGTCAGCGCCCAGATCGAAGGGTTTCATCAGCCAGGGCGTGGTGAAGGTGCTGTCAACCATCAGGGGTAAATGATTGTCGTGGGCAAGGGCGGCGACCTTGGGTATGTCGAGCACATCCAGGCCGGGATTGCCCAGTGTCTCGCCGAACAGCACGCGCGTTTCCGGGCGAATCGCAGCGCGCCAGGCATCGATATCGCGCGGGTCGACAAATGTGGTTTCAACCCCGAAACGACGCATGGTGTAGTGCAGCAAATTGTGCGAGCCGCCGTACAACGCCCGCGAGGCCACAACATGGGCGCCGGCGCCGGCGATGGTCGCCAGGCCCAGATGAAGGGCGGCCTGGCCACTGGCAACAGCGATGCCGGCCACGCCGCCTTCCAGGGCCGCGATGCGTTCCTCGAGGACCGCGTTGGTCGGATTGGAAATGCGCGAGTAGACGTGACCGCTACGCTCCATGTTGAACAGCGCCGCCGCATGGTCCGAATCGCGGAACACGTACGAGGTAGTCAGGTAGATCGGTGTCGCACGGGCGCCGGTAGCCGGATCGGGGGCCGCGCCTGCGTGCAGGGCGAGGGTGTCAAACGCAGGGTATTTCGGGCTTGCCATGAGCTTTGGTTCGCTGATCGCGGGCCACCGCGAAGCCACTGGCACCGCGCGACGACACAAAGGCAATCATTCAGGGGATAGGTGCGAAAGATGGTAGCACGCGGTTTGACCATGTTTGCGCCGCCATGTGACACCTCGGACTGCATCTGTGACAAAATCTTGGAACCATGCAACAACTACTGCTGCTAACACCATTTTCAGTCGGCCAATGACATCCTCATCGGCGCGCGAAATTCTGGCCCTCGACCAGGGCTCGGCGAATATCGATTCAGCTCTCAAGGCTTTGCTCGATGCCGATCCGCAGTTTGCGGACCGCTTGCTGGCGGCGGTTTCAATGCCCGGGCTGGGACGGCGCTCCGGGATTGAACTGGACGACCTGCGGCCCTTGTTCGGCCTGCGTTTTGTGCAACAGGTGGTCGCCGGGCTTTTGCTTGAAGATGCCGGCGCAGATGCAACCGGGTCGGGCATTCTTGCGGCGATCGCGGCACAATGCATTGCGAGCCGAATTTCACTCGCCAACGGCGAAGAGGTTTTCCTGGCTGCCTGGCTGAGTTCGACGCCGGCATGGCGCCAGGCGCCGGCGAGCTGGGGCCCTGGCGCCGAACTGTTGGCCGCCCTTGACCGCCACGCAGAACTGGCCGAAGAGGCGCCGTTGTCCGGTGTTCGCCCGGAGCTGGTTGGACAAGCGGTGCGACTGGGCGAACTGCTGGCCAATCTGGCGTCACCCTATCCGGAAGCCAGCATCACCGAAGTACTGCAGCGCGGCGCGCGGATCGGCCTTGCGCCTTCCGAACTGCGGGCCTTGTGTGATGACGTCCTGCGGCATGCGGCTGAGTGGAGCGGGCATCTCGGGCGAGGCCTGAAAGCGGAGGTCAATTTTGATCTCGGCGCGCCGGAGCTTGCCGATCTGGTACGGTTCGCCGCGGAACTGGCCACGGTCTACCGGTACCTGCTGCAAAACGCAGCCATTGATGCGCAGACCGGCTTGCCCAACGCCCGTTACTTCCGCACCCGACTGGAGAGTGAATGGGCGGCCGCTCGCCGGCGCGGCGGGGCGCTTTCGGTGATCGCAGTCGAATGCGCAGGCGATGCGGCCGCGATGGCCCAGGCGCTGCGCGACACCGCGCGCATGCAGGATGTCGTTTGCCGCACCGGCGATACGCAATTCATGCTCATTTGCATCGACACGCAAGCCGAATATGCCGAGAAAGCCGCTGCGCGCATCCAGTCAAGCGTGGCTGCACAGAAGTTTTCGGCCAGCCTGGGTGTCGCGACTCTGGATTCGATGATTTCAAGTGTTGGCGACCTGATCGAGCGCGCGCAGACCGCGGCGCTGGAAGCGATGGCGGGCGGAAAAGGCTATCGAACATGGAAAGTGACGATGGAGCAGTGAGCTTGTGTACGGGCGGCGGGGGCCACATGCGCCGGCCGGTTTCCTGAAGCAACGTTGTGTTGGCGGCCCGTGTTTCCGGGACCTGTGCGGCATATCCCGGTCTGGCGTGGCGGTGGGCTGCGCCGCACGACGATACACCCATGACAATTGCGCAACGCGTATAGAGGGAGGTGGGTCATGCAAGTCAAGGAAATCCTGCGCATCAAAGGCAGCACGTTGTACACGGCAACGCCAAAAACGACTCTCGCGGACGCCGTCGTGAGCATGGCCGATCAGGATATCGGCTCGGTGGTTGTGATGGAGTCAGGCAAGCTCGTCGGCATGCTCACGTTCCGGGAAATCATCAAGATCCTCGCCCGGCGCCAACAGGAAAATCGGGTCGGACCTACACCGACCATGTCGCAAATCCTGGTTTCCGAAGTGATGGAGCCGAAACCTGCGATCGCCACGCCGGAAATGGATGTTGACGAGTTGCGTACCGTCATGCTTGAAAGTCACCAGCGCTACATGCCGGTGATGGAAGGCGAAATGCTGCTTGGTGTGATCTCGTTCCACGATGTCGCACGCGCGGTGCTCGAGGAGCAGGCCTTCGAGAACCGCATGCTCAAGGGCTATATCAAGAACTGGCCCGCGTAGCTGAGCGTTCACCGGCGCGCTCCCGGCGTCGTCCGGGCGCGCGCCGCCGGTAGCAAAGGGTGCTACTTGTGCCTTGCCTGTTGCGTGATGTTGGCAGGCGCGCGACATTGGCGTGCCGCCGGATCACTTCAACCTTCGAGCCATCCAGTCCATCCATGTCCAGTTCCCCGCCTTCCACGAGCCAGTTCTCGCTCCTACGGGAGCGTCGCTTCGGTCCCTTCTTCTGGACCCAGTTTTTGGGAGCTGGCAACGACAACGTTTTCAAGTTTGCGTTCACCATCCTGGTGACGTTCCATGCGGCGCAATTCGGCGGCGGCGACCCGCGCACCGCGGCGTTCCTGATCGGCGCGATCTTCATCGCCCCCTTCGTGCTGTTTTCCGCAACCGCCGGGCAACTGGCTGACAAGTTCGAGAAGTCGCTCATCATCCGCATGGTGAAGAACCTCGAAATCGCGATCATGCTGGTGGCCGCTGCCGGGTTCGTGTTGCATGCCGCGACACTTCTCTACTTGGCGACGTTTCTGATGGGACTGCATTCAACCCTGTTCGGGCCGGTCAAGTATGCCTATCTGCCGCAGCATTTGCGCGACGCGGAACTGGTCGGCGGCAATGGCCTGGTGGAAATGGGTACTTTTGTCGCCATCCTGCTGGGCACGATGGCAGGCGGGATCCTGGTGTCGATTCCCGGCAGCGGGCCGGTGTATGTAGCGGCGGCCTGCGTGGTCATCGCGGTGCTCGGGCGAATTGTTTCCGGTTACGTACCGGCGTCACCACCGAGCGACGCCGCGCTCGCGATCAGCCTCAATCCCCTCTCCGAGACCTGGCGCAACCTTCAATTGGCGCGCGGCAACCGGGCGGTGTTCCTGTCAATGCTGGGCATTTCCTGGCTCTGGTTTTTCGGCGCCACCTTCCTCACTTCGTTTTCGCCGTTTGCCAAGGACGTGCTGGGTGGCAACGAGAATGTGGTGACACTCCTGCTGGCGGTGTTTTCGATCGGCATCGGCGCCGGTTCCCTGCTGTGCGAACGTCTGTCCGGGCACAAGGTTGAGATCGGCCTGGTGCCGTTCGGTTCGATCGGCATGAGCATTTTCGCGTTTGACCTTTACGCCGCGACCCACGCGATGCAACCTCAGGTGCTGGCGGGGGTGGGCGAGTTTCTTGTGCAATCCAAAAGCTGGCGCGTCCTTGCCGATCTGTTCCTGCTCGCGATGTTCGCCGGGTTCTACTCGGTTCCCCTGTACGCGCTGATCCAGACCCGCTGCGAGCCGTCGCACCGGGCCCGCATCATCGCCGCAAACAACATCATCAACGCGTTTTTCATGATTGGCTCCAGCTTGCTGGCCGGCCTCTTGCTGAGCAACGGTTTTTCGATTCCGCAGCTATTCCTGGTGACAGCCATCCTCAACGCCGCGGTCGCTGCGTACATCTATACGCTGGTGCCGGAATTCCTGATGCGCTTTCTTTGCTGGATGCTGATCCACACGGTGTATCGGTTGCGCAAGGAAGGGGTTGCAAACATTCCCGAGACCGGCCCGGCGCTGCTGACCTGCAATCACGTCAGCTTTGTCGATGCATTGATCATCACTGCGGCGTGCCCGCGTCCGATCCGGTTTGTCATGGACCACAACATTTTCCGGATTCCACTGATGTCGTTCGTGTTTCGCACCGGGCGTGCGATTCCGATCGCACCGGCAAAGGAAAATCCGCAATTGCTCGAGCGCGCCTACGACACGGTGGCACTGGCCCTTAAGGAGGGCGACCTGGTCTGCATCTTTCCGGAAGGACGGATTACCGACAATGGCGAACTTTATCCGTTCAAGGGCGGAATCGCCCGGATTATCGAGCGCACGCCGGTGCCGGTCGTTCCGATGGCCTTGTCCGGCTTGTGGGGCTCGTTTTTCAGCCGCAAGGATGGCCCGGCAATGACGCGTCCGCTGCGGCGCGGTCTGTTTTCACGGGTCGCGATCAGGGTCGCGCCGGAATGGGCGCCGCAGACCGTTACCGCCGATGCGTTGCGCGAAGCAACGGCGATGCTGCGTGGCGACTGCCGGTAGGCCGCGCCGGCGCTTTCCGCGGGGAGAAAGCTCATGAAGTGGCTGGGCGGATTGGCTGGACTGTTGTTCGGCTTTGCGATCGGACGAATCAACGACGCAATCGGTTGGATGATCGGCGGTTTTCTGTCCGGTGGCGTGGTGGATTTTTTCCGGCAGGCCGGGCGGTCGGATGCGCAGCAGACTGCGGCGACCCCGGCAGCGGAACTGGCGCCCGTATTCAAGGCACTCGAAGACATTCACTGGCGCCTGAAGCGACTTGAAGACCAGACCAGTCTGCCGGCTTCGCCGATGGAGCGTGGTACGGCTTCCGCACTCGCCACTGCGCCGACGCCATTGCCCGCGCCGCCGATTGCTGCCGATGAACCGGTTGTCGACTACGTTGCGGCCGGCGCATCGGCTGCCGAGGCAGGTGCGCAGGGTGCGATGTTCGATCAAGGCGATCGGGCTGCAGAGCGGCCATCGCAAGCGTCGGGAATGCAAGCGGACACGTCCGTAACACCAGGTGATTCGCCGTTTGAACTCGCCCGGCGCTGGCTATTTGGCGGCAACACGATGTTGAAGGTCGGCATCATCATTTTGTTTTTCGGCGTGGCGTTTCTTGTCAAGTACGCGGCCGACACCGGTGTTTTGCCAATCGAATTGCGCTTAGCCGGTGTGGCCGCTGGCGGAATCGCATTGCTGGTGGCCGGATTCCGGTTGCGTCTGCGGAACGACGGCAAGGCGCAGTATGGGCTCGCCTTGCAGGGCGCCGGGATCGGCATTCTGTATCTCGCGATCTTCGGCGCATTTCGCTTCTACCAATTGCTGCCGGCCGGCTTCGCGCTGGTGCTGATGGTGGCGGTCGTGGGCTTGTCGGCGGCGCTGGCGGTGATGCAAAACGCGCTGGCATTGGCGGCGTTCGGTTCCGCAGGCGGATTCCTTGCGCCAATCCTTGCATCCACCGGAGGGGGCAGCCACGTCGGTCTCTTTTCGTTTTATGCGCTCCTCAACGCCGGCATATTCGTCATCGCCTGGTTCAAGAGTTGGCGCATCCTTAATCTGATCGGTTTTGTCTTCACCTTCGGCATCGGGGCAGTGTGGGGGGCACGCGCGTATCGTCCGGAGCATTTCGCCACGACGGAACCGTTCCTGATCCTGTTTTTTGTTTTCTATGTCGCCATCGCGACGCTGTATGCCCTGCGCGAAGCGCCGCGCCTGCGCTCGGTGGTTGACGGCACCCTGGTATTCGGAACGCCGATGGTCGCTTTCGGGTTGCAGGCGGCGATCGTGAAGGACACGAGTCACGGGGCGGCGTTTTCCGCGCTGGCGCTTGCAGTGTTCTACCTGGTCGTGACACGCTGGCTGATGGCCAGGCACCGGGAGCATCTGCGATTGCTCTGCGAAAGCTTTCTCGCGCTGGCTGTCGTCTTCATCACCCTTGCGGTACCCCTTGCCTTCGACGGGCGCTGGACCTCCGCGACCTGGGCGATGGAAGGCGCTGCAATTGTCTGGGTTGGATCGCGACAGGGAAAATTGTTGGCTCGCGCCTTTGGCTATCTGGTGCAAGCGGGCGGCGCATTGACATTCCTCGTGCATCTGGGCGACGGTGAGCGCCCGGCATGGCCGGTCCTGAATGCCCATTGGCTGGGGCTGGCGCTGATCGCCGCGGCTGCGCTGTTCACCGCGCGCCTGATCGCTCATCGTCCCGAGCGGTTCAACGGATTCGAACGCAGCGCCGCGCCGCTGGTTTTCATCGTTGGCGTCATCGCCTGGCTGTTGTCCGGGATCAACGAGATCGACTGGTGGAGTGAACGGGTCGAAAAGACGCAGTGCGTCGCACTATTTCTTGCCGGATCGGCATGGTTGTTCCATTGGCTGGCGAATCGCCTGGCCTGGCGATACGCTGCACTTGTCCCGCTTGCCTTGTTGCCGGCGTTGCTGCCGGTACTGCTTCTTGCAATCGAGATCAATCATCATCCTTTTGCCCTGCTTGGCTGGCTGATCTGGCCGCTTGCGCTGCTAACGCATTTCTATCTGCTCGGAGCGGCTGAAACTGCGGGCATCAAGGCCAAACCGGGCTACCTCGATGCCTTGCACGCCATGGGAATCTGGGTGCCGGCCCTGCTCGGCGCGGTCGAACTTCACTGGCTGGCGCAATTCGCGGATTTGCGGCGCAGCGCGTGGTCGGTTGCCGCGACAATGCTGCCGCCGGCAGTCACCGTGCTGGCGGTGTCGAGCACCTGGTTGCGGCGCCGCTGGCCGATCACCACGCATCCGCGCGCAGTTCTGTTGTGGGGCGCGGCGCCCTTGATGTTGCTGGTCTGGTTGTGGGTGCTTTATGCAAATTTCTCACACGACGGCAGCTCTTTTCCGCTGCCCTACCTGCCGATGCTCAACGCGCTCGATCTTGGACATGTCCTTGCGCTCCTTGCGCTGATTGCATGGCAAGTTGCGCTCAAGTCCGAAGCGATCAACCTGCCGGTGCAACGCGTGGCGCTGGCGTCGATGATCGGCGTGGCCGGCTTCGTGTGGGTCAACGGCATGCTCCTGCGCACCATTCATCACTGGGTCGATGTTCCATACCGCCTGGAAAATCTGCTGCGCTCCGTGCTTACCCAGACCGCGTTGTCGATTTTCTGGAC
>JANPGJ010000134.1:0-4883 GCA_031423955.1 Burkholderiales bacterium | reverse complement strand
CAGGTAGAGATACCAGTGCGCATCCACATGGCGAGTATACGAAAGCCGCAACTCGTACCCGCCGCGTTGATGCGAATTGGACCGGCGTGACTGACGACTGCGCAATCGCGCGACTACAGAAGTGCTCAACTACCGGAAATGATCCATGCAAACCAATGAAGACGAAGGATTCGCCGGCAAGGTGG
This sequence comes from Burkholderiales bacterium, assembly GCA_031423955.1. GTDB lineage: Bacteria > Pseudomonadota > Gammaproteobacteria > Burkholderiales > JAEUOS01 > JAEUOS01. Next base: position 4,698 of record JANPGJ010000134.1, on the reverse strand, counting down.
CGGTAATCGCCGGCGGCGGTGCCGCCGGCGACGGCATCGGCAACGGCCGCGCGCCCGCGATTCTGCTGGCCCGCGCCGGCGCGCGGGTGGTGGTGATCGACCAGGCGCTCGCGCTGGCCGAGCGCACCGTCGAGATGATCGCCGCCGACGGCGGCGAGGCGATCGCGATCGCTGCCGACCTGACCGACGAGAACGCCTGCCGGCGCATGGTTGACGAGACCATGGACCGCCTCGGACGGCTTGATTTTCTCGACAACAACGTCGGCATCGGCAGCAACAAGAACGTTATCGATGAAGACCCGGCGCACTGGCGGCGCGTGATGCAGGTCAACGTCGAGAGCATGTTTCTCACCGCCCGTTTCGCGATTCCGGCGATGCAAAGGAACGGCGGCGGCGCGATCGTCAACGTGTCATCGATTTCCGCGCTGCGGCCGCGCGGGCTGACCGCCTATTCCACCTCCAAAGGCGCGGTCATCGCATTGACGCGGGCACTGGCGGTCGATCACGGCCGCGACGGTATCCGCGTCAACTGCGTGGCTCCCGGGCCGGTCTACACGCCGATGGTCTACGCCACCGGCATGAGTCCGGCGGCACGCGAGCGGCGTCGCGCAGCATCGCTATTGGGTGTCGAAGGCAACGGCTGGGATATCGGCAACGCGGTGCGCTTTCTGCTCTCCGACCGTGCCCGCTTCATCACCGGACATACGCTGGTGGTCGACGGTGGCGCCACCATGATGGGGCCGCCGCGCAATACCGACACGCAATAACCGCAGGCGACGCGCCGACCCGCGATATGCGGCGAAAATCGGCATCCGCCATGCGCCCTGCGGCGAATTGACCGACCCGCCCCACCTACCCCAACCTGCAACCGCTACCGGGAAACACCTGATGAACTTCGACAATCTGCGCTTTGGCGCCGGCCGTGCCGGCGACCGCGATGAACTGCGTACCCTGGTTTCGGGGGGCGGAAATTACACCAGCGACATCGACCATGCGGGCCAGTTGCACGCCTGCTTTGTGCGCTCGATCGAAGCGCACGCGCGTATTCGCGGCATCGATGCGGCGCGCGCGCTGGCCCTGCCCGGCGTGCATGCGGTGATCACCGGCGGCGAGTTGCAGGCCGCCGGCATCGGCGTGATTCCACCGCTGGCGATCTTCAATGGCCGCGACGGCAAGCCCATGTTTCAGGCCGGGATTCCACCGCTGGCCTGGGGCACGGTGCGCCATGTCGGCGAGGCGGTGGCGCTGGTGGTCGCCGACAGCCTGCAGGTGGCGATTGACGCTGCCGGCCTGGTGACGGTCGACCTCGAGGCCCTGCCGGTTGTCAGCAGCATTGCGGCTGCGCTCGCGGCCGATGCCCCCAGTGTGTGGCCAGATCTGCCGGGCAATATCGGACTCGATTGGGAAGATGGCGATGCCGCGCCCTCGGACAGGGCCTTCGCAGATGCCTTTCACGTTGAAACGGTCGAACTCGACGATCCGCCGCTGACCGCCTGCACGCTGGAGCCGCGCTCGGCCATCGCGCAGTGGGATGCGGAAGCGGAGCGCTATACCCTGATTGCCAGCACCCAAGGCGTGATGGTGGTGCGCAAATTGCTCGCGGAGAGTGTATTCCGCATCGCACCCGAGAAACTGCGGGTGATCACCCCGGATGTCGGCGGCGGTTTCGGCGCCAAGGTGCAGGCCTATCCGGAGTATGCGGCGCTGCTGTTCGCCGCCCGCGCGGTCGGGCGGCCGGTCAAGTGGACCGCCAGCCGCACCGAGTGCTTTCTCGGTGATACCCGCGGTCGCGATTCGAAACTCAAGGCCAGCATGGCATTCGACCGCGCGGGCCGGATTCTCGGCGTGCGCGCCGATGCGACGGTCGGCGTTGGCGCTTATACCACCGCCTACATCGGCATCGTGGCCACCAACAACACCAAGAACTGCCTGTCGTCGGTGTACCGGATTCCCTCGATCCGCATGCGATCGCGCGTGGTCTTCACCAATACCGCGCCGCTCGGACCGTATCGCGGCGCCGGCCGCCCGGAGGCGATTTACCTGCTGGAACGACTGCTGGATCGCGCCAGCGTGAAATTCGGCGTCGATCGTGCCGAGATCCGCCGCCGCAACCTGATCCCGGCCGCCGCCATGCCCTACAGCGCGCCCAACGGCCAGGTGTATGACAGCGGCGAGTTCGCCGCGGTGCTGGAGAAGGCGCTCGAACTGGCCGACTGGAACGGCTTTGCCACGCGGCGCGCCGCCGCTGCCCGTGAAGGACTGCTGCGCGGCATCGGCATCTGCTGCTTTCTGGAAGTCGCCGGCGGCATTCTCGAAGAGCCGGCACGACTGCAGTTTTCCGACGACGGCACGGTAAGCATTCATACCGGCGCGCAGGCACTGGGCCAGGGGCATCTGGCAACCTACCCGCGGATGGTGGCGCGACACCTGGGCATCAAGGTCGGCAAGATCCGCCTGGTGGCCGGCGACAGCGACCAGGCGCCAGGCATCGTCGCCACCGTCGCCTCGCGTTCGATGATGATGGTGGGCAGCGCCACCACCCTGGCCTGCGACGAGGCGATCCGCCGCGGCACGGCCATCGCCGCGCTTCTGCTCGAGGCCGGGGTCGACGACATCGCGTTCGCCAATGGCGAATTCCGCATCGTCGGCACCGACCGCAGCATTCCGATTCTCGACCTCACGCGCCGCCTGCGCACGGCGGGCACACTGCCCGCTGATGTGCCGGCGGAACTGAGCAATCTGGCGAAGTTCACCTCACCGGCGATGAGTTTTCCAAACGGCTGCCATGTGTGCGAGGTCGAGATCGATCCGGCCACCGGCAGCATCCGGGTCGCGGCCTATGCGGCGGTCGATGACGTCGGCGTGATCCTTGACCAGACCATCGTCGAAGGCCAGATCATCGGCGGCGTGGCGCAAGGGCTGGGCCAGGTGCTGGGCGAACAGTTGCACTATGACGCCAACGGCCAGTTGTTGAATGCCTCGTTCATGGACTACCCAATGCCGCATGCGGGCCTGCTGCCGACCGCCCGCATCGCGCATCAGGTTGTGCCGTGCCGTACCAACCCGCTGGGCGTCAAGGGTGCCGGCGAGTCGGGCGTCACCGGGTCGCTGTCGGCGGCGACCAACGCGATTCTCGATGCATTGGCAACGCGCGGCGTGGCGGCGATGGACCTGCCGTTCACGCCGGGGCGGGTATGGGCGGCGCTTAAGCAAGCGGAACGCGAGCAGGCCGCATGAAAGAAGCGGGCACGGTGTCGATCAATGGCGGCCTTGAACGGGATGGCTTGCGCAGCAATCGAGTCGCCCGCTCCGCTGCCGCAATGACGCGCAATCGCGGCCGCGAACCGGCCCATGCAACCTGGAGCCGGCCATGACCAGTGACGTCAGCCGCATCACCCGCGCCCTCGAATTCGCCTGCCGCAAGCATGTGCATCAACGGCGCAAAGGTGAGCATGGCGAGCCATATGTCAACCATCTCGCCGAGGTGGCGCATCTGGTGGCCGAGGCCACCGGTGGCCGCGATGCCAACCTGGTGATTGCCGCCCTGCTGCATGACTGCGTCGAAGACCAGGGCGTGACGCAAGACGAAATCGCCGCTGCCTTCGGTGACGATGTCGCCGGCCTGGTGATGGAGGTCACCGACGACAAACAGATTCCAAAAGAGCAACGCAAGCTGGCGCAAGTGCAACACGCGGCGCATATTTCAGCGCGCGCGCGGGTGCTCAAAATTGCCGACAAGACCGCCAACCTACGCTCGATCCAGCACAGCCCGCCGGCCTGGCCGGCGAGCCGCAAGCGCCGCTATTTCGCCTGGGCGCAGGCGGTGGTGGCCGGTGCGCGCGGCATCAACCCGGTCATCGACGCGGCATTCGATGCAGAGGTCGAACATGCCGTGACCGCCGGCATCGCCGAGCGCGGATTCCTGTGGCATGCGGGGCTGGAGGTCGAAGGCGACGATTGATGGCTTCGTTGCGGGTGATGCAAGCGGTCGCGTCAATCGTCGGCCAAATGATGAAGCCAAAGTGCCAACCGGAATCGCTCGAATCTAGCCATATTTGGCGCAATTCTTGACAAATATAGCAGCATGCGCCATATTTGGCGCATGCTGCTTTCCAAACTTGGCAAATCAATTCGTGCCAGACGTGAACAACGAGGTCTAAGCCAGGAGGCCTTCGCCCGCTCGTCCGGGATTCCACGCAGAACCCTGACGCGCCTGGAATCCGGTGATCCGGCAGTGCGCATTGGCACCTTTGAGCAGGCCGCGCAGGCCTTGGGTCTCGGCCTCGTCTTGACAGAATCGCAGAGTCGTCGGCCAACCCTGGATGAGTTGGAAGCCCTTTATCGGGAAGATGGCGATAACGAGGCGCAAATCGCCGCGCCCACCCGCGGCTAAAGATGGCCGAGCGCGTCCGCTCCCTGCATGTCGCAACCACCCAGGGCTATGCCGGCACCCTGGTGAAGGATGGCCAGCACGTTTTCACTTATGACATCGACGCCATTGACCCGGAGCGGGCCGAGCGCTCGATTTCGCTCACGATGCCGATCCGCGCGGCATCCTGGAAAACCACGCCGATGTTGCCGGTGTTCCAGACCTTTTTGCCCGAAGGCTTCCTGAAGGACTACATTCGCGAGCGATTCGCCAAGACCCTGCGTATCGACGACATGGCCTTGCTCGCCCTGTCAGGCGAAAACGCGATC
>JANPGJ010000133.1:0-5627 GCA_031423955.1 Burkholderiales bacterium | reverse complement strand
TTGCCCACCCACCAGGTCGGTGGTTGCGCCGGCGATGCCCTTGTAGGGTACGTGCGTGAGCTCGACACCGGCCTGCTGCTTGAGCAATTCCATCGCCAGGTGATGCGGTGTGCCGTTGCCGGGCGATGCGTAGTTGATCCGGCCGGGCTGCGCTTTCGCCAATGCGAGCAAGCCCGCCAGGTCGTTGGCGGGCAAGGCTGGATTGGCGACCATGCAGAAATTCGCGGTTGCCAATTTGATCACCGGCGCGAAGTCGCTCACTGGATCGAAAGGCGGATTCCTGTACAGATTGGGCGCCATCGAAAGCGTATTGATCGCCATCAGCAGGGTATGGCCATCGGGTTTCGCCTTGGCTACCGCGTCGGCGCCTATGTTGCCGCTGGCACCTGGCTTGTTGTCCACCACCACCGGCTGCTTCCAGCGTTCGGCCAGGCGCGGACCGACAATGCGCGCGATGATGTCGCTGCCGCTGCCGGCGGTGAAAGGCACCACCAGGGTTACCGCTCGATCCGGGTACGTCCCTTGCGCCAGGGTGCTCGCGGCGGCCAGGCACAACAGGCCCGCAACGAGGCTGCGAATAATCAGAAATGGTCCGGTTCCAATCATGGCGTGGTCATTTCTCTGAGGTTGTCGGGGTGATGCCAAGCAGGCCGATGGCATTACCAAAATAGATCTTGCGGGCATCGCCTTCAGGCAATTTCAGGGCTTCGATCGAGCGAATGCCCTCGCGGATGAACATCGGCCCTTCCTCTGGATCGAACGGACAGTCGCTGGCGAACACCACCTTGTCGGCGCCAAAGAAATCCAGACCGCAGCGTAGCGCCGACGCCGAGCCGCCCAACACGGTGTCGCCATAGAACATCCTGAAATACTCCATGGGCTTCTTTTTCAGGCGCTGGAGGACCTGGGATTCCGCAGGATCCGCGCTGCGGCTGCCCAGTTGTGCCCACAGGGTTTCGGCGCGTCCCTCGAAGTAGGGGATCATGCCGCCGCAATGGTGCGTGATCAGGCGCAGTTCAGGCAAGCGATCCAACAACCCGGAAAACACGATGCGTGCCATCGCCACGCTGCTCTCGAACGGCCAGCCCAATACCTGCCAGATTTCGTACTTTGACTTTTCCTCGCCGGCATAGTCGGCGCGGCCGGCAGGGCGTGCCGGATGCATCCACACCGGCAGTTTGTGCTTGTTGGTGATGCGCTCGAAAATGGCGAAAAAATCCGGGTCGTCCAGCGGCCGGCTATTCACGTTGGTCAGGACCTGGATCCCGCGCGCGCCGAGTTGTTCGATCGCGCGGTCCATTTCTTCAAGGGCCGCGGCCGGATTGTTCATCGGCAGCGAAGCCACGAACGCGGGAAACTTGTGCGGCCATGTGCGGCACATCTCGGCCATGCCGTCGTTGGCGACTCGCGCGAACGCGGGCGATGCTTCAGGTCCGCCCAGCATTTCCGGCGCGGGGACCGAAAGTGTAAGAACCTGCTGCACCTCGGGCCACTGGTCAAGCATGGCGACACGCGCTTCAATGTCCCAAAGCATGCGCAAATTGCTCACGCGCCGAACCATGCCGGGTTCCTTGCCGTGTTGCTTGACAAGGTCAAGGTAGGCCGGCGGCATGACATGATTGTAGATGTCGATTTTCAGGGGTTTCACGGCGGCGAATTCCTAGGTGCGCGGGATCTGGCCGTGCTCGACGAAAGCATCGACACGGATTGCCGGCCCGGCGGCTATTCCGGCTTCGGCCGCCAGGCGCTCGGCGATGATGCGGCGCACCTGCACGCCGCCGGCGTCGCTCAGGATGCCCAATTGACGGCGTCCGGGAACAGCGCGCGTCTGCTGCGCCTCGATGACGACCCGGTCTTCCTCGAAGGTGCTGAGAATCTCATTGAAGAACGCGGTGGTGACCGCCGGCTTGTCAACGTGGAAGTTGTGCGCCGCGCTGAAAAAGTAATGCGTCGTGGTCGCGGTTTCCGGTGTGATGCCGTCGAAAATGCGGCCGCCGAGGGTGTTCTGGTAGGTGGCCTCGTCGATGCCGCGGCCGGCGTCGTTGGCGCCGACATAGATCCAGATCACACCGGGCTTGAAGCGGATTTCCATCCAGCGGTCGATGTTGCCGGCGAAGCCGACGGCGCGCACGTAGGTGGGGGGCGGCACGCTGTCCGGCATCCAGCGCCGCACGGTCACCGAATCGCCGTTGCGCTCGGTCTTCATGGTCGCCCTGGAATGCGCGTCGGGCGTGCCGCCGATGGTCTGCCGGTGCACCCAGCCGACGTGGGACAGATCCATTAGGTTGTCGTTGATCAACTGATGGTGGCCGGCGAGATGGAAATAGCCGGTGCGGTGCGCCCACCCGGCATCGTTGTGCCAGGGGTAGGCGAGGATGGCGGCCGGATCGGCCAGCGCCGGGTCACCCATCCAGATCCACACGATGCCATCCTGTTCGACGAGCGGGTAGCCGCGCACCCGCGCGTTGTCCGGAATCTGGTCCTGCACCGGGATATGCACGCATTTCCCGGTCTTGTCGAAGGCCAGGCCGTGGTACATGCACACGATGCGGTCGCCGCACACCTGGCCCATGGAGAGCGGCAGGTCGCGATGGCAGCAGCGGTCCTCGAGCGCCACGGCCACGCCATCGGCCTGGCGATACAGCACCACCGGATCGCCCAGCAGGGTGCGCGCCAGCGGTTTTTCGGTCACCTCATGCGGCCACGCCGCGACATACCAGCAATTGCGGATGAACATGGTCATTGCGCCGGAATGTTGAAGTCCTTGACCACCTTCTGCCACAGCGCGCGCTCGGTGCGCAGGAACTCGCCAGCCGCTGCGACCGACCCGGGGCGCGGATACATGCCGAGGTCTGCCAGGCGCGCGACGATCTCGGGCATCTGCGCCACCCGGTTGAGGTCGGCATTGACCTTCTCGATCACCGCCATCGGCGTGCCGGCAGGCGCGAACACCGCGAACCAGCCCAGCGGTTCGAAGCCGGGAATGGTTTCGGACGCCGTCGGCACCGACTCGAATCCGGGCAGGCGGCGCTCCGAGGTCACGGCAAGCGCGCGCAATTTGCCTGCCTTGACATGCTGCACCAGGGTCGGCAAGCCGTCGATCACCACCTGCGCCTCGCCGGCGACGGTGGCGGTGATCGCCGGCACCGAGCCGTTGTAGGGCACCGGGTACATTTCGATCCCGGCCGAGCGGTTAAGCATCATGCCAGTCAGGTGCGGCACCGAGTTGAGCATGGTGGCGGCAAAATTCACACGGCCCGGCTGCGACTTCACATACCTGATGAGCTCCGGCAGATTCTGCACCGGCAGCGCAGGGTTGACGGTGATCATCATCGGGCCGGTCGCGGCAATGGCGACCATCGCCAGGTCGCGGTCGACATTGAATTGCGGGTCCTTGAACAGGTGCGGCGTCAGTGTCACGGTTGACGCGGCGACGAATGCCAGGGTGTAGCCGTCGGCCGGCATGCGCACGAAGCCGGACATCGCGGCGATGCCGCCGGCGCCACCACGGTTATCCACCACCACGCCCTGGCCCCATAGCGCGGTCAGCTTGTCGGCCATCAGTCGGGCCACGATGTCCGGCGGCACGCCCGCCGGGAACGGCAGGACCAGGCGCACCGGCTTGGTCGGCCAGGCCTGGGCGATCGCCGTGCCGCTGGCGAACAGCGCCTGGCCCGCCAGCAGCAGTATCGCGAGCATTTGCAGCAACATCCTTCGTACCGCGTCATGCGACCAGCGCTTCATTGTCTGTTCTCCGTTGTTTGGCCATTGCTTCGACCTTTCGAAGTACGGATGCTACGCAGCCACCTGCCATTGAGAAAAGATGGCAATATCTTCCAGGTGATAACAAACAGGTATCACCATGAAAATCCATCATCTGCGCGATGTGCTTGCTGTCGCCGAGCACGGCAGCCTGCGCGCTGCGGCGCGACATCTCGGGGTGGCGCAACCGGCGCTCACCCGCAGCGTCCGCGAACTGGAGCGCGAACTCGGCGCGGTTCTGTTTGAGCGCAGTGCCAGCGGAGTGGTGGTCACCGCAGTAGGTGAGCGCTTCATCCGGCGCGCCAACGCTGCCCACAGCGAACTGCTGCGCGCGCGTGACGAAGTCGGGCAGTTGCAGGGCCAGCCCTATGGCAGGCTGAGTGTTTGCCTCTCGACGGTGGCGCATATCGCGCTGTTGCCGGAGGCGCTCGGTGCCTTCCGCAAGCGCTATCCGGGCATTCACCTGGATCTCTTCGAAGGGGTATTCCCGACCTACGAGCGGGCCCTGCGCGACGGCACGCTGGACTGCTACATCGGTCCGCCGCCGGGCGCGCCGGCGGCCGCCGGCCTGGTGGTGGAAAAGCTGTTCGACAACACTCGCGTGATCATCGGCCGCAAAGGGCACCCGCTGGCGCGCGCGCGTTCCTTGCGCGAACTGGTCGACGCCGAATGGATCACTACCTCGATCACCCGCAAGGCCGAGGAGGAGTTGGGGCCGCTGTTCGCGCAAAACGGCCTGCCGGCGCCACGACTGGTGATGCAGTCGCATACCGCGCTGACGTTCATCGTCGCGATCACCAATTCGGATCTCCTGATGATGCTGCCGGTCCAGTGGATCACCTCGCCCCTGACGCGCGACGCCTTGCAGACCATCCCGGTGGCCGAACCCCTGCCGTCGCCGCCGATGTGTGTGGTGCGCCGGGCCGGGTTGCCGCTGACCCCGGCGGCCGAGTATTTTTGCGACGTGGTGCGGCGCGCCGCGCTGCGTCTGGAGCCCAGGCGCAGTGCGAAGGGTCGCGCGGCCGTGGCGGGCACCGCGTGAAAGCGCCTGATCCAGGCAGGGTGGCGTGCGGCCAGTCAGTTTCGCGCGGTGGTCTTCTTTTCAATCAGCGTGGCCAGCAATGCGAGTTGCTGCTTCTGGATCACCAGCAGTTCGCTCCATTGGGTTTCACGCAACAGGTCGATTTTCTCGTGCAGCAGCATGATCTCGAGCTCGGCCTTGAGATTGACTTCATAGTCGTGTTCGGCGCTCAACCGGTCCTTCTCGGAATGCCGGTTCTGCGACATCAGGATGATTGGCGCCTGGATCGAAGCGAGCATCGAAAGGAACAGGTTGAGCAAAATGTAGGGGTAGGGATCGAATGCCTTGTCGTAGCCGGCGAGAATCACCGAGTTCAGCATCACCCAGCCGATCAGGATGGCGGCGAACAGGCCGATGAAGGCCCATGATCCGCCGAAACGGGCCACCGCATCGGCCGCGCGTTGCCCCGGCGTTGCCTGCGCGTCGAATTCCTTGGCGGTGTTCCTTGCGACCGGCGGCTTGCGGGCACGCGGATGCGCGCCTCCAGTGCCGGTTTCGCCCGCTCCGTGATGATGGCTGCTGGGGGACTGGTCGCTGGTGTTGCCCGGGGTTTCGCTCATGATTGGACCTGTTCAAAATGGATTGCGCCGACGCACGTCCAGGTCGCCGCCGTTTCGACCGATCATGGCCACGACGGCTCGCTTGCACAATCGTCCTGGCCAATATCGGGAATTGCCTGATTCATGACAAAAACGTGCCTCTGGCGAGGCGGTCATGATTTCGGTGATGATCAATAGGTTGAGCCGCCGCCCACCCGAACCGTAAACCGTATCGTCGCATCTCC
>JANPGJ010000132.1:0-1863 GCA_031423955.1 Burkholderiales bacterium | reverse complement strand
GGTGGCCGCCGAGTTGCTGCAGCGGGTCTGGCCGCTGTATGAGTCGCGCCGCATTCGCCCGGTGATCGACAGCAGCTACCCCTTGGCCGAGGCGCACCGGGCCCATGCGCGGATGGAGTCGCGCACGCATACCGGAAAGCTGGTGCTGACGGTGGATTGACGGCCGCCGCCAATCACCGGTCGCCGTCCGCCACCGCGCGCGCAGGCAAGCGCAACATGCCGGTGGCGAACGCGGTGCCGAGCAGGATCACCGCGCATCCACCAAGCTCGCGCCAGCTCGGCCACTCATGCAGGAACATCGCGCCCCAGAAGATGCCGAACATCGGCACCAGATAGGTCACCGCCAGTGCACGCGCCGCCCCGACATTGGCGATCAGGCGAAAGTAGAGGATGTAGGCGATGCCGGTGCTGGCAACGCCCATCACGATCGCCGACCACCATGCGGCGCTTGAAACCGCATGCGCCGGCCACAGTGCCAGGGCGAACGGCGCCAGCAACAGCGCGGCCGAGATTTGCGTGCCGGTGGCCACCGCCAGCGACGGCAGACCAACCAGGTAACGTCGCGCGAAATTGGCAGCGAAGCCGTAAGACAGCGCAGCCAGCAGGGCGGCGCCGATGGCCAGCGGCGCAGCGGCGTCGTCAGACGTGAACTTGTCACTCATCTGGACCAGAACGCCGCACCGGCCGATCACCAGGCCGGCGACCCGCGTCGCGTTCAGGCGCTCGCCCATCCAGAGCCAGGCGATGAGGGCGGCCCAAAGCGGCGAGCTTGAGTTGAGGATGGCGGCAAGCCCGCCCGAGATGGTGAGCGCCGCGAAGGCGAACAGGCAAAACGGCAGCGCGGAGTTGAATACGCCCATGATCCACACCGGCTTCCAGCCTTGCTTCAGGGTCGCAAGTCCGTCGCGCATGGCCAGCAGCGGTAGCAGAAACAGCGCGCCGACGCCGACCCGTATTTCGATCAACGGAATCGGCCCGAATTCGGGCGCGGCCACCCGCATGAACAGGAACGACGCGCCCCACAGCGCGCCCAGCAGCAGCAGATCGACAATGTCACGGGATTTCACCAGAGGGCTCGCGGCATAAGGCTGCGCAGGATAGCGGCGGCGCAGGACAGGAAGGGGCGCAGGACAGGACGGGGCGCAGCATACAGGGCATGGTCCCGTCTGTCCGGCCGGATTCGGACATTCAATGCGAAGCACCGCACTGAGGCACAATCGCGGGTTGGCGGCCGCCGGGTGCCGCATCACATCATTGAATACGGAGACTATTTTTCATGGCCAATATCGGCTTTCGCATCCTGCCCGCGCCCAAGCGTGCACCCGCCGCCCTCGTCAAGCAGTTCCGCAATGTCGTGGTCGCCCACCTGTCGGACTGCATGAACCGCCTGCCCGGCGCCGATGGCCTCGATCCGATGCACAAGGGCGGGCACATGCTGGGCGTGGCGCTCACCGTGCGCGTGCCGCCGGGCGACAACCTGATGGTGCACAAGGCGATCGACATGGCAGGCCCGGGCGACGTGATCGTGGTCGATGCCGGCGGCGACCTGAGCCAGGCGATCATCGGCGAGATCATGAGCACCCTGGCGGCCAAACGTGGCGTCGCCGGCATCGTCATCGATGGCGCGGTGCGCGATTCAGGCGCGCTGGCGCAAGCCAAGTTCCCGGTCTACGCGCGCGGCGTCACCCATCGCGGGCCGTACAAGAACGGCCCGGGCGAAATCAACGTGCCCATATGCATCGGCGGCATGGTGGTCTCGCCCGGCGACATCATCGTCGGCGACGACGATGGCCTGGTGGCGCTGCCGGTGGCGATTGCAGCCCCGTGCTCAAGGCCGCGCGCGCCAAGGAGAAGGAAGAAGTC
>JANPGJ010000131.1:0-9666 GCA_031423955.1 Burkholderiales bacterium | reverse complement strand
GCTGGGGTCCGACTGGTTTGATTCCGCCTCGTAACCACCGATTCCTGCAACGCAATGAAATGCTCACTGATGCCTCCCTACACACCGTCCCCAGCCGTGGGCGAACGCGCGCTGCGCATTAGCGGGAAGTTCGTCAACGAGGCGCCGCTGCCGGCCGCGCGCACCGCACTCCTGGTGGTCGACATGCAGAACTACTTCGTCGCCGAAGGCCGGCCCACCAGCGTGGCGCCGGCGCGTGCGATCGTGCCGACCATCAACCGGCTGGCGGCTGCGATGCGAGCGGCGGGCGGATTGGTGGTGTGGATCCAGACCACCGCGACCGGCGCACTGGAGCGCTGGGCGCAGCATCATGCGGGGGGCCTGACTCCGGAGCGCGCACGGCGCCGACTTGAAGGGCTCGACGAGGCAAGCGCGGATTTTCCGCTGTATGCCGCGCTCGAGGCCGGGACGGGCGATATGCGGGTGAAGAAGATCCACTACAGCGCCTTCATTGCCGGATCCTCGACGCTGGACGCCGACCTGCGGGCGCGCGGCATCGACACCGTGCTGGTAGCAGGTACCGCGACCAATGTATGCTGCGAGTCGACCGCGCGCGATGCGATGATGCTTGACTATCGGGTGGTGATGGTGTCGGATGCGAACGCGGCGACCACCGATGCCGAGCATCAGGCGACACTGGATCTGTTCATTTCCTTTTTCGGCGACGTGCTGACCGCCGATGAAGTCGTGCTGCGTTTGCAGGCTTGACGAGGGGCGCGGCCGATGCGCGACGCAACGGGCGGTTTGCCGACTCCCGACGCGGCATGCCCTGGATCGTCGCCATAACCAACTGCCGCTTAAAACATGAGTCCGCTTTCGCCCACCACCCGATTGACCCGCCGTGCCGGCACCTGGACCGTCGGCGAAGTGATGGGCGCGCAGGCGCGCCGCACGCCGGATCATGTCGCACTCGATGATGGCAGCCGGGTACTGAGCTACCGCATGCTCGATGAACGCGCCAACCGGCTGGCCAATTGCCTGGCAGCGCTGGGGGTCGGACGCGGCGACCGGGTGGCGATGCTGTCGGAGAATCGCAACGAGTACCTGGAAGCGACCTATGCGGCGGCGCGGCTGGGCGCCATCCTGTGCGCCCTGAACTGGCGCCTGGCGCGTGACGAGCTTGCCCATTGCGTGGCGCTGGTCGAACCACTGGCGGTGATCGTCTCGCCGCGCTTCGCCACCGCTTACGCCGCGCTCGGCGACGATGTGCCGGCGCCGATCATGCTGGGGCCGGACTATGAAGCGCGCCTGGCGCAGTCGGTCGACACGACGCCCGAAGTGGTCGCCGAGCCTGAAGACGGCTTGCTGATCCTCTACACCAGCGGCACCACCGGCATGCCCAAGGGCGCCCTGATCAGCCATCGCGCCGAACTGGCGCGCATGGATGTGAGCCGCATCGATTTCGGGTTGAAAAAGGGCGACAACTTCGTGGCCTGGGCGCCACTCTTTCACATGGTGTCGCTCGAGCAGGCGCTGCATGTGCTGGGCCTGGGCGGCACGGTGTTCGTGGTCGATGGCGCCGACATCCCGCGCCTGACCCGCCTGATCGCAACCGAACACCAATGGTGGCTGGTGCTGATCCCCGGCATGATCGAGCGCCTGGTCGAGGCCTTGCGCGCGGACGGCACGCAAGCCAGGGGAATCAGGATGATCGGCGCGCTGGCAGATCTGGTGCCGGCGCAACTGGTAGGCGAGGCGTCGCGCTTGCTCAACGCGCCGTACTGGAACACCTTCGGCGCCACCGAGACCGGCATGCTGCCGGTGTGCGGCGCCGGTTTCGCCATTGGCGAGGCACCGACCAACCTCGACAAGACCCACAACTCGCTCTACCTGTGGCGCCTGGTCGGGCCCGACGATGCGGATGTCACGCCGGGCACGCCGGGCGAAATGGCATTGCGCGGGCCGACCCTGTTCAGCGGTTACTGGAACATGGAGCAGGTCAACGCACACGAGTTTCGCGGTGGCTGGTTTCATATGGGCGACATGTTCGTCGAGCAACCCGACGGCAGGCTTGGCTTCGTCGATCGCTCGAAATACCTGATCAAGTCGGGTGGCGAGAATATCTATCCGATCGAGATCGAGCGCATCCTGATGGCCGATCCGCGGGTGGCGGAAGCGGTGGTGGTGCGCCGCAAGGACAGCGCCTGGGGCGAGGTGCCGGTGGCGTTTGTCGCGGTGCATGATCCCGCGGTCAGCGCGGCGGAATTGCTGGCGGTGTGCCGCGTCGGGCTGTCATCCTACAAGTTGCCGCGTGAAATCCGCCTGGTGGCCTCGGCCGACGAGTTTCCGCGCAGCACCAGCGGCAAGGTACAGCGCCAGCAGGTCGAGCGCTGGCTGGAGTCGCCGGCACAATGAGCGCGCCTGCGCTGTCCGGCGCGAGCGCGCCGATCCTGCATCACTACGACTTTTCACCATTTGCCGAGAAGATCCGCACCGCATTCGGCATCAAGGGCCTGCACTGGCGGTCGGTGATCGCGCCGTCGGTGATGCCCAAACCCGAACTGGTCGCGCTGACCGGCGGCTATCGCCACATTCCGGTCATGCAGATCGGCGCCGATGTGTATTGCGATACCCGCACCATTTGTCGCGAACTCGACCGCCGCTTTTCCGCGCCGCTGCTGATGACCGCACGTACTCGCGGCCTGGCGACCACCATCGAGGCCTGGGCCGAACGCGACCTGTTCTGGCCGATCGCCCGTTATGTGTCCGGGATCAATGCCGACCGGGTCGACCCGCAACTGCATGTCGATCGCGCGACCCTGCGCGGCAAGCCGACGCCGTCACCGGCGCGTCTGCAGGCGGTCGCGATGCGCAATCTCGGCCTGGTGCGCGCCGCGCTGCCGGTGGTCGCGCAATTGCTCTCGCACGGCGGTCCCTGGCTGCTCGACGAAGGACCGGGGCAGGCCGACCTTGCGGTCTATCACGGCTTGTGGTTTCTGCGCGCCTTCGAGATCGACTGTTCCGCGGTGCTTGCACCATACCCGGCGATCGGCGCCTGGATGGCGCGAATGGCAGCCATCGGACACGGGACCAGCGATGCGCTGCCGGCCACAGCGGCACTGGCGATTGCCGCCGCGGCGCAACCGGCGCCGCTGGCCGCATCGTTTGCCGATGATGCCCTGCCTGCGATCGGTAGCCTGATCTCGGTCCGCCCCGATGAATATGTGACCGCGGCGGTCGAGGGCCAATTGCGGCGGATTGATCCTGACGACATTGCGGTCCTGCGGACCGATCCGGTGTTGGGTGCGGTGATGCTGCACTTTCCGCGCATCGGCTACACGATCAAGCGGCTTTGAGGTCGCCGCAAGGCGCGCATGGCGGGCAGGGCGCCCTGCTCGACAGGCACCGCACGGCCAGACGCCCTTGTTGCCCGCCTGCCCCCACGCTCAGGCGGCAGCGTGGCTGCGTTCGATCTTGTCCTTGATGTGGCCGCCGGCGCTGATCACCGGGTAGCGCGGTGACTCGCCGGGCGCCAAGCAGGTGGGCACGCAGGCGATCCGCTGGTCATAGTTGGGATGCACGAACATGCCGATCGACAGGCGCCGGCTTTGCGCCAGATGCAGCGGCGGGTTGACCACCCGATGCATGGTCGAGGCCCAGCGCTCATTGGTCCAGCGCGCCATCATGTCGCCCAGGTTGACCACGAATTCCCCCGGTTCTGGCTGGACCGGCGCCCAGTTGCCATCCGGCAATTGCACTTCCAGGCCGCCCTCGGCGTCGGTGGCCGCCAGGATGGTCATCGCGCCGAAGTCGGTATGTGCGCCGGTGCGCAACTGCCCTGGCAGCGGCGGCTCAGCCAGCACCGGATAGTGGTGGCAGGAGAGGATGCTGAAATGGCGATCGAGCGTGCCGTCGAAAAATCCGTCCGGCAATTCGAGTGCGGCACCGAATATCCGCATCATGGCCTCGGCCAGCCTTTCGTAGGCGCGATACACCGCGACCAGGGTGGCGTCGATGCCGGCCGGTTCGGTCGGAATCAGGTTTGGCGCATAGCTGGTGGCGGCTTCCGGCATCGCGGCGTACCACGCCCGGTGATCGTCGACCGGGCCGAGAAACACCGTCTCGCGCAAGTCGGGCGGCGTTTGCTGCCCCAGCGTGTTGGCCAGGCCGCGGGTTGCGAAGCCGTGATAGCCGCGCTGCTTCGACGGTCCGGTCGGATGCCAGCGGTTCTTGGTCGCCGCCGGCAGATCAAAGAACGCGAACAGTTCGCGGGTGGCGCGCGCCATCAGGTCGGCCGGAAAGCGGTGCCCCGAGATGATCAGGAAGCCGGTCCGCCGGCAGACCTCGGCAACCTGCGCGGCGACCGCGCGGCGGGCATCGGCATCGCCATCGAGAAAGCCGCCGATATCGATGGTCGGAACCGCAAGGGAAGTGGTCATGAAGATTTCTCCGGTGCCGTCAGGTGCTGCGCGATAGTTCGGCGTCGACCACGACTTCATACGCCGGGTCACGCTTGATCAGGCCGCCGGAGATCAGCGCCGCTTTCAGTCGCACAAAGGGCGACGGCGGCAGATCCGGAACCTTCGACCACAGGCCGGCGCTGCGGTAGGCGCCGATGATGCGCGTCAGTGCTTCCCGCGGCTGGCCCGGCAGAAAAGGCGCGACCGCATCGGCGATCGTCTCCGCGGTTGCTGCGAACAGCGCCGTCTGCGCGCGCGCCATGCCGTCGACCAGGCGGTGGCAGGCTTCGCTGCGCGCGCGGGTGAAGCGGCGGGTCGAATAGAACGTGGTGTACGCGATGTCGCCACGCTCGCTGAAGCGGTGCCAGACATGGCCATGGCCCTCACGCACCAGGCGGTCGGCATGCGGTTCGAACACCTGCACCACGTCGACCGTGCCGCGCAGATACGCGGCAAGGTTTACCGCCATTGGCCGCACGCGGCGCCCCGCAAGCGCCGCCGGGTCGAGTCCGGCACGCTGCAGGTCATCCTGAAACGTCATCCAGGGTGTCGGCACATCGCCCGCCGGCGCCACCCTGAGGCCGGCCAAGTCGCGGAAACGGAAACCCGGCTTGCGGCCGCGGCCGACAAGCACAAACGGGTCGCGCGCCACTACCTGGGCGAAGCACACAAGCGGGCAGCGCGGATCGGCATCGTGATGCATCATCACGCGCATCGGACCGCCCCACGAAACATCGACGCTGCCGTCGAGCAACTGGGTCGCGGTTTGCGCGGTTGACGGCGACACCACATGATTGATCGCCAGCCCTTCGCTGCGCCAGAAATCGCCGGCCAGCGCGAGATAGAAGGGCACATAGGGCACCGCGCGCATGTTCTCGCACAGGGTAATGCGCAGCGTGGCGCGGCCGCCCTTGCCGAGGGCCGCGGCCGGCGTTGCTCCCGCGGTCGAAGCCGCGCCTTTCATGATTTTCCATCCCGCACCGGCGGCTTGCCGATGCTGCGCCGCAGGTATTGGCCATGGCCGCCGGCGCCGACGATCCTGTGCTCGTCCATCACCGTCACGCCGCGCACGATCGAGCGCACCGGCCAGCCTTTGAGCACCTGGTCTTCATAGAGGCTGTAGTCGGAATAGGAGCCCAGTTCCGCCGGCAGCACGGCGCGCTCGCGGTCGAGGTCAACCAGGGTGAAATCGGCGTCGGAACCCGCTGCGATGCGCCCCTTGACAGGCTCGAGATCGAAAATCTTCGCCGGGCCTTGGGCCAGCACCTGGCAAATCCGCGCCAGCGACAACCCGCGCTTGTGGTAGCCCTCGGAGAGCAGCACCGGCAGGATGGTGGCAATGCCGGGAAAGCCTTGCGAGGCCAGCCACATCGACTTCTCCTTGGTGGCGCGCAGGCGCGGCACATGGTCGGAGGCCACCACGTCGATGCTGCCGTCGGCAATGCCTTCCCACATGGCCTCCAGATCATCCTGGCTGCGGAACGGCGGGTTGGCCTTGCCCATGCCGCCGAGGGCCGAGTCCTCGGTATGGGTCAGGTAATGCGGGCAGGTCTCGATCCACACCTTGTCGTAGCGGCTGCGCCATTTGCGCACTTCGTCCAATGCCAGGCGGGTCGAGATATGCGGGAAGTAGACGCGCGCGCCGGTGCGCTCGGCCAGGTACATGGCGCGCAGTGCCGGCTCGGATTCGGTGATCGCGGGCTTGCAGGCGGCCCAGTCCTTGAGCGTGCTGCCGCCGGCGGCTTGCACCTGGGTGCGCATGCGGTTGACGATCTCGATGTTCTCGGTATGGCAGACGATCAGCGGTTTGCCGGCTGCCGCCGAGGTTTGCAGGAGGGCGTGAAAAAAACCGTCGTCGGTGCCGTCGAGGCCCAGGTAGCGGCCTTCCTCGCCCTTGAAATTCATGAAGTACTTGAACGAGGTCACGCCATAGTCGCTTACATAACTGGCGAGTTCGCGGATGTGCATTTCGTTGGCGGTGCTGAAATGAAACCCGTAGTCGACATGGCAGCGGGTGCGCGCGTATTCCTGCTCGCGCCGGTAGACCTCCGCATAGGCCTCGTTGTTGAGGAAGTAGGCGACGATGGTGGTGATGCCGCCCTGCGCCGCATACGCGGTTTCGGTCGAGTACTCGGTGATCTTTTCGCCGAAACCGAAGTGCACGTGGGCGTCGATCAGGCCGGGGAAGATGTGAAGGCCGGCGGCCGATTGCTGTGGAATGCCGGCCGGCGCCGCCGCGCCTGGTGCCAGCACGGCGCTGATCTTTCCATCCTGCACCAGTACATCCTGCGGCGCCGGATCACGGTCGGGAAACACCAGGGTACCGCCACGCAATACGAAATCGGTCATTGCCCTGCCTCCATCAATGGTTGCTCATGCAGTCGTTCAATGTCTTGTCTGGTATAGCTCACCTGGCTGCCCGCTTCGGTGTACAGCGCCGGCAGGGTGAATGCGATGGCGGCCGGTTCGATGTCGCGCGCAATGCATACAAGGCGGTTGCCGTGGTCGGCATCGGGCCAGTCACGAAAGCGCTGCGGTGCATGAAACACGCCCTGCACGCCATCGACTTGCACGATCTCGCCGGTCTCCGCCATTTTCATGAGGCCCTTGACGCGCAGCAGGCCGGCGCCGAACTGCCCGGCGACATAGCGCGACCAGGCTGACCAGCCAGCCCAGGTCACGGTGTCCTTCAGGCGAAAGGAAAAGGCGCGAATGCCGCTTGAGTGGCTGCGCGCGCGCAGCGGACCCAGCGAGGCGAGCGGGGCGCTCGGACGATGCCTGCGGGCGCATGCGGCAAATGCCGCGACTGCCGGCACCGCGCGCAATACCTCGGCGTCGGGGTTGAGTTGTTCCAGCCACGCCAGCGCCGGTGCCGGGTCGGCCAGATCGGTTTTGGTCAGCACCAGTCGATCGGCCAGCGCCGCCTGCTTGTCGAGTTCAGGGTAATTGTTGCGCGCGGTCATGAAATGCTGTGCGTCAACCACGCAGACTGTTGCTTCCAGCGCATAGCCAGCGGTCACCAGCGGATGGCCAAGCAGCACGTTCAACAGCGGCGCCGGATCGGCGGCGCCGCTGGTCTCGATGATCACCCGCTCGAACGGCGGCAGGCTGCCTGCGGCGCGCCGCGCCAGCAGGTCGGACAGGGTCTCATGCAGCGCGCCGGTGTTGACGCAGCACAGGCAGCCGGCATCGAGCAGCACCACGTTGTCGATCGCCTGCGAGATGATCAGATGATCGATGCCGATCTCGCCCAGTTCGTTGACCACCACCGCGGTGTTCGACAGTGCCGGCGTCTTCAGCGCGTTGTTCAGGAGCGTGGTCTTGCCGCTGCCCAGAAAACCGGTCAAAAGGAATACCGGAATCTTGGCCGCAATCATGTCGCCCGCCGCTTGCGTGCCGACGCCACATCGCCAAACAGCTGCTGGACGACGCCGCGCAGCCACTGGTTGGCCGGGTCATTGTCGACCCGCTCATGCCAGTAGATCATTACGTCGAAACTCGGAATCGGAATCGGCAACCGGTGCACCTTGACCTTCACCAGGTGGGAGGCGGCCTCGGCGGCACGACTGGGCAGGCTGACCACCAGGTCGGTGCCGGCAACGATCAGCGGTACCACCACGAAATGCGGCACCCGCAGCGCCACCTGGTCATGCATGCCGCGTTCGGCCAGGGTATTTTCCAGCACCTGGTGGCCGGAACCCATCGAGGCGATCAGGATATGGCGCGCCGCCAGGTATTCGGCCTCGGTGATCGCAGCCGCGCGACCGGCAGGATGGTCGCGCCGCGTCATGCAGACGTAATGCTCCTGGAACAGGCGCGCACGGCGGATCTTGTCCGGCAATTGCGGCAGGTAGCCGATCGCCAGATCGATATCGCTGGTTTCCAGGCGTACCGCAAGTTCGCTCGAGGCCAGTTGCGTGGTTTCCAGGCGCATCGCCGGGCTGTGGTTCTGCAGATGGCGCATCAAGCCCGGCAGCAGCACCATCTCGCCGACATCGCTCATGCACACGCGCAGGCTGCGGGTCGAACTGTGCGGGTCGAAGGCGCCGCGGCTGATCATGGCGTTGCGCACCATGGTCAGCGCTTCCATCAGGGGCGGCGCAAGTTCGAGCGCACGTGGCGTCGGCAGCATGCCGGAGCGGGTGTTGACGAACAGCGGGTCGTCGAACTGCCGGCGCAGGCGCCCCAGCGCGCTGCTCAAGGCCGATTGTGTGAGCCCGACATGCGCGGCTGCGCGTGTCACGCTGCCGTGGCGAAACACCGCCTCGAACACCGTAAGCAGGTTGAGATCAGGGGTTTCGCTCGACACCAGGCATCCAACAACTCGAGAGTATCAATGGATCCAATCGATCCGAAGAATATTATAGGCCTGCACAAGGGCGCTGCTGGAGCACGGTTGGCAGCGCCCGGGTTACCGCACTGGCGCCGTTAGCCCAGGTCGCGCGGGTCGGTGCCGAATTCAGCCTTGATGATGTCGCAAATGCGGTCGAATTCGATGCCGCGGCGGATCGGCTTCAGGCTCGGCAGGGCGATGATCGAACTGCCCATGCCGGCCGGGTGCGAGTACTTGGTGTTGCCGTAGTCAATCACCAGATCGGCCTCCTTGCGCACCGGTTCCTCGACATCCATCAGCTTGTATTTGCTGCCGGTGAGCGAAGTGTTGGCGGACGAACCCAGCACCGGCATGCCGCGCGCCCAGGACAGGCGCGCGATCTCATCATGCAGGGTGCCGGCGTTGAGCAGCATGTCGATGGTGTCGCCGCGCGAAGAGCGCTCGCGCGTCAAGGACGTCAGGCTAGCGAAAAACGGATGGTCGACCTTGTAGGGCACCACCACCGAGAACGGCAGGCCGTGCTTCTTCGTGATCGAATCGACGATTTCGATCGAGCGCTGATCCAGGAGCGACAGGTTGACCAGCATGTCGCGATTGCTGAACATGCCACACGCTTTCTCGAAACTGCGCTTCTTGCAGGCGAATACCCGCGCGATCGCGTCCTCGGCATTGCCGACGATCGCGTAGCCGACATCGACCGGGAACACCGCGACGCCGCCGCCGGCGACGGTTTCGATCAGGCGTGCCGCATCCGCTTTCACATCCCGCACTGCTGTGTTCATGTTCGCGCATTCCTCTCGTTTAAATGACCATCAGTTCGATGATGCTGTCGACCCGCCCCAGCGTCTCCAGCCTGCCGATTTCGGCGGCCAGCGCGCTGCGCGTCGCCGGCGG
>JANPGJ010000130.1:0-16439 GCA_031423955.1 Burkholderiales bacterium | reverse complement strand
GCACGCACGCGGCCGGCGCGGTAGTGCACCAATGCATTGGGCGCGGTCTCGAACATCAGCTGAATGCGCCCGCCGATCAGGTCTGTCAATGCCGCGGCGCCACCCTTGTAGGGCACGTGGGCCATCGACACCCCGGTCATGGTCTTGAACAACTCGGCCCCGAGGTGCGAAATGCCGCCGTTGCCGCTGGAGGCGAAGTTCGCCTTGCCCGGATTGGCCTTGAGCCAGGCGATCAGTTCGGCCACCGATTTGGCCGGCACCTCGTTGTTGACCACCAGCACATTCGGCAAGGTGTGGGCCAGCGCGATCGGTGCGAAGTCCTTGACCGGGTCGTAGGCAAGTTTCGGATAGAGCGCGAGATTGATGCCGCCGTTGGTACCAATGGTGCCGTAGAACAGGTTGTAGCCATCCGCTGCCGATTTTGCCGCCGCTTCGCTGCCGACATTGCCGGCGGCGCCCGGCTTGTTTTCAATCACGATGGTCTGGCCAATCGCGTCGGCCAGGCGCTGCGCCATCAACCGGCCCAGCGCATCGGCGGTACCACCGGCCGGGACCGGCACGATCATTTTCAGGGGCCGATTGGGCCAGGCGCCCTGGGCGCGCGCCAAGCGTGGCACCACCAGACCGCTGGCCGCCGAAACGGCAAGTGTCTTGAGTGCATTGCGTCGACCAAGATTCATGATTCCGTCTCCAGCAATGCAATCGGGTCTCCGTAAACGCTCGCTGCGGTGATCACCGCAGGATCGCGCAACGCGTTGAGAAACCCGGAGTCAACAAAACGCGTGCTCGATTCCGCGGTCAGCACGTCGATGGTCGAATCAAAACTGATCAGATCCATGTGCACCGGCGGCTCCTCCCAATCCGGCATGACGCGGCGGATATAGTCGCTGGGCTTGGCCAGGTCAATACCGAAATGCAGCGCGCCCGGGTTGTTCGAGCCCGCCGGATATACCGTGTGGCGCGGCGACTTCGGGTTGAAACCACAGCCGAGTTCGATCAGCCGGCCACCCACCAGCATGTCGCGCAAGATGGCCGCGGTTGCGCCGTCACCGGTCACTTCGACGATGGTGCCACCCTCGAAGCGGCAGCCGATGCGCTCCTCCCACGGCTTGTCGAAGCCCACGCCCCAGGTCGGGTAGAGGGTGCCGCGCATGGCTACCGGCGCGTCGTTGTCGTTCAAGTGCGCGGTGCGGTCCCACAAGTTCGGACCATGGGTCGGCAGATAGTGGACGTAGCAGCCGGGCTCATCGGCGAGCATGCGGCCACGCCAGCGATTGCCGGCCAGAAGGTTGTTGCGCATCTCGCGCGTGAAGTCGATCGCGAAATCGCTGCCGCGCATGTCGCTCCATTGCAGGGTGAACGGGCTGTCCGGCAAGGCGCGGGCAGTGGCGCGAATGATCTCGCCCACCAGTTCGACCGGGAACCGGCCTTGCGGGGTTTCCAGCAAATCGAGGTTGCGAAAGTAGGTGATCTTGACCCAGCGCTGGCCTTTCTTCCGCATCGCGATGCAAAACGGGTCGATGATCGAGCAGAACCAGGTGGACACCACGAAGTCCGCCGCCTCGAGCAGCGGTTTGGCCGCCTCCGGCATCACCGTGACGCGCGTCGAGGGTTCCATGTAGACCCGCACTTGCGCACCACGGGCCGCTGCCAGACCCATCACCGCGTCGATCACCCGCGGGTCGAGCAACGGGTCGGCGAGGATCAATACCTGCTCGCCGGCCCGCATGGCGAACACGCGCGTGAAATTGTCGAGCGCCTGAAACCAGTGCTTGGTGGCGCTGACTTCGCGCCGTACGCCCGGCGACAGCCCGATGAATGACAAGCCGGCTACTCCTTCTTCAGCCAGACCACGCCGTTTTCAACTTTCACCGGATAGGTGCGGATGGCCACGCTGCACGGCGCCGCCGAGGCCGCCCCGGTACGGATGTCGAACATGCCCTGGTGGAACGGGCATTCGATATGGCCGTCGACGACGAATCCTTCGGACAAATTGGCGTTGCCATGAGTGCAGATGTCATGGGTGGCGAAAATCTCGCCGTCCAGGTTGTACAGACACACCGGGTCACCGGCGAGATTGACAGGCAGGGTACCGTCGCCCGGAACATCGGCCAGCTTCGCCACCTCGGTCCATTCGCTCATTGTTGAAACGCTTTCCTGGTGAATTTTCAAGTGCCGGAACTTACCACGCGCCTGCGCACTCCGCCGGCCGGCGCACGCTTGCGGCCCCATTCGCGCGTCGATGGCAACTTGCGCGCGCCGGCCGTTTCGTCAATCGCCAGGTTTTCGATCACCGCAAGCAATACCCGGCGCACCGCCGCCACGTCGGCCGGCGCCACGCCCTTGACCGCCACCTCGTTGACCTCGACCGCCAGTGGCACCAGTCGGGCCTTGAGGCGGCGGCCGGTTGCGGTGAGGTGAACATGCTGGTTGCGGCGGTCGCCATCCTGGCGCCGGCGCTCGACGTAGCCGAGTTTTTCCATGGCGTTCACCGCGGCATGGGTGGTCGGCTCCATCACCCCGGCCTCGATGCTCAGTTCGCGCTGTGTCAGGCCGTCGCGCACCCACAGGATGCGCAGGAACGACCAGTGGCCGAACGACACCGAATGTTCGAGCAGCCGCAGTTGCAACGCCCGCGCATAGGCGCGGGTGGCGTCCTTGACCAGATGCGCCAGCCGATCATCCGGTACCGCCTCGCGCCAGTGGCGCAAAATCGAGTTTGATGGCGGAATCGATGCCCGCGTCATGCCAGACGCACCGGGCGCGGCGCAAGCTGCCGGCGCAAGAGCACCTCGCGGCCGCCGTCGGCCGATTCAAGGATTGCCAGGCAGACTTCGAGCGTCGCCAGCGACCATACGCCATCATGCAGAGGCGGTACACCTTCTATGACTGCCGCATAGGCCTCGTCAACCACCTCGACCCGCGGCACCGCAGATACCGGCAGATCTTCAAGGGTGCGCCCGGCATCCCCATACAAGGCAATCGAGCCCGGCCCTGGCTTGATGTCGCCAAGGTCGCAACACACCAGCACATGGCCGAAATGCTGGTGCTGCCGCAGGGCCGCGGAGGCCGGCGGCACATAGGCGCTGCCGCCAAAGTTGCGTGCCGCTTTGAGCATAGCCTCGCTGGCCGCATCCTGCACACCGGCCAGTTTCGCGCGCCCGCTCAGGTAGGCGTCCGGATTCTTCGCCAGCCCCGACTCCCCGACCCAGCCGCACATCTCGTCGCCATCAAAGTGCCCGTAGCCGCTATACACAACCGATGCGAAGGCGCCACCTTCGAACCCGATCAGCGCGGCGAACGCGCCCTCGGTCGGGCGCGCCGGATCCCAGGCCCCGGTATGCGCGCGCACCGACACCGCCTTGCCGCCGGCCAACAGGCGCACCACATCGATCTGGTGCGCCGCCTGGCTGAAGATCACGCCGCCGCCCTGCACGGTGTCGAGTTCTTCCGGGCGCCGCGGCCGATACAGAAAATCCGTGTAGTACTGCGCATTGATCATGCGCACCGCGCCCATCTGCCCGCTTTCGATGATGGCGCGGGCGCGCAAATAGGGGCGGTCAAAACTGTGGCTGTGCCCGACGATCAGGTGCACCCCGGCCGCGGCCGTAGCCTCGATCATCGCGTCACACTCGTCAAGCGTAAGCGCCATCGGCTTTTCGACCAGCACATGCTTGCCGTGGGCGGCGGCGATGCGCACATGCAAGGCGTGGTGCTGGTGCGGCGTGGCGATATAGACCAGGTCGACGTTCGGATCTGCGCACAGCGATTCGACATCGGCATGGATGCGCGCACCGAATTCGGCAGTCAGGGCTGCGCCGGCTTCAGGGCGCGGATCGCTGCCGGCGACCAGCGTGACGCGCGGGTCGGCGCGGAACGTGGGCAGCATCAGGGTGAAGGCGCGGCCGAGTCCGGCGGCGCCAATGCGCAGCACCGGCGTATGTGCCGCGCTCACAGGTCCAGTTCCAGCACGCCGCCGCGCGCGCGCGACACGCACACCATGATCTGATCGGCCTTCTCGCCCTCTGCGAGCACCAGATCGCGATGCTCGACATCGCCGGCCAGATAGGTCGTGCGACAGGTGCCGCAGGAGCCAGCCTCGCATGAACTCATGACGCGGCAGCCGTGCGCATGCAATGCCTCCAGCGCGGTCTGCTCGGCGGCGACTTCGATGGTTGCGCCGGAACGTGCAAGGCGGATGGCGAACGGCCGGTTGGCCTCGAACAGGGTGGTGTCACCGATGCCGAAGCTCTCGAAATGGATGCTGGTCGCGGGCCAGTGGCCGGTCATGTCGCGCACGGTGTCCATCAGGCCGCGCGGGCCGCAGCAGTAAACATGGGTGCCGGCGACCGGCCGTTCGAGCAAGGGCCAGGGGTCGAACGCTTCACCCGGTTTGCCGTGATCGTGGTGCAGGTCGACAAGCGGGCGCAGGAGATCGCTGGTCAATTCGTCGCGATAGGCGGTGTCAGCGGGGCTGCGGGTCAGGTAGATCAGCTTGAAGTCCGGCGCGCGCTCGCCTGCGGACCGGCGCGCACACAAGTGGCGAACCATGCCGAGAATCGGGGTGATGCCAATGCCGCCGGCGATGAACAGGTAGCGCCTGGCATTGCCGACCAGCGGAAAGGCGTTTTCAGGAACCGAAACCTCGATCGCGGCGCCGGTGGTCAGGCCGTCGACCATGCTGACCGATCCGCCGCCCCCATTGGCATCGCGGCGCACCGCAATCACGTAGCGGTTGCGCTCGCCCGGCGGGTTGATCAGGGAATACTTGCGCAACAATCCCGCCGGCGTGCGCAGGGTGAGGTGGGCGCCCGGATCAAACGCCGGCAGTTCGCTATCGTCTGGCAGCGCGAGGGTGAATTCAACGATGGTCGGGGCCACCGATGCACGGCCGCGCACCACCAGGGACAGCCACTCCCGACTTGCACCCGCGTTCATCGGCACTCCATCGTTCCACTCAGCGGCACCACGGCGGATGCATTGACACACCGCGGCCGGCATTTTAGACTCCGGCAGTATATTACTTAGACCACTAAGTTTTTTGCAAGCAGTGGTCGCCAGGCGTGCGCCGGAAACGCGAGGACACCATGTTGACCAGGGAAGAAAACGACTTGTTGTGCCGGGTCGAAGGCGAGGCGCCAATGGGGCAACTGATGCGCCGGCACTGGATCCCGGTGGTGCTGTGCGAAGAGGTGCCGGAACCGGACGGCACGCCGGTCAAGGCGCGCATCCTGGGTGAAGATCTGGTGGTGTTCCGCGACAGCGACGGTCGCGTGGGCGTGCTGGACGAATACTGCCCGCACCGCCGGGTCTCGCTGGTGTTGGGGCGCAACGAGGAGTCCGGCTTGCGTTGCCTTTATCACGGCTGGAAGATGGACATCGAAGGCAACGTGCTGGAGATGTCTTCCGAGCCCGCCGGCAGCGCGCTGAAGCAAAAAGTGAAACACCGTGCCTATCCGGTCGAGGAATGGGGCGGCTGGGTGTGGTCCTATATGGGGCCGCGCGAAAGCTTGCCGGCGTTCGCGCCGCCGCCGTTCGCGCCGTCAGCCGATATCCGGGTGTCGATCGCCAAGGCGGTCATTCCGTGCAACTGGGCGCAAATCCTCGAAGGCGCGATCGATTCGGCGCACAGTTCAAGCCTGCATTCGTCCGACTTCGTGCCGGCGCGGGTCAATGCCGGCGAAGCCACCGACAAGAACTGGCTCCGCCCGTCGACCGACAAGTCGCCGCGGCTGCAGGTGCAGCATACCGACTACGGCTTTCGCTACGCGGCGCTGCGGCGGCCGATCATGAATGCCGCCACCCATGAGTATGTGCGCACGACCGTTTTTGTCGCGCCGTTTTCGGTGCTGGTGCCGCCCAACAACCGCTACAACGTGGCCAATGTGAATGTGCCGATTGACGATACCCACACGGCGTTCTACTTCCTGGCCTGGGGCGATCCGGAATCGACACCGTCGACCGCAGAATGGCGCAAGTTTCTGGGCCAGGAAATCGGGCCCGATCTCGATTCGACATACGGGTTGAAGCGCAACTTCGACAACCGCTTCTGGCAGGACCGGCAGGCGATGAAAGACGGTGATTTCACCGGCATCAAGGGCTTCCCGAACCAGGACATTGCTATGTGGCTGACCATGGGTCCGATCGCCGATCGCTCGCTGGAGCGTCTCGGGGCCAGCGATCAGGCGGTGGTCGAATTCCGCAAGCAGATGGTGGCCGCGGCACAGGCATTTCGCGACGGCAAGGCTGCGATCGGTACAGGCAATGCACGAGCTTCGAGTGACACCTGTTCTTTTCAGGCGGTGTTGCCCAAAAATGTCGATTGGCGCAGCATTCAAAACGCGAAGGACATCATAACGGCGGTGGCGGCAGCTTGAGCGTTTGCCGGTCCTGCGGCAGCAATCCAACGTTTTTGTCTGGATAACCCGGATGGTTCTGGAAGCCTGGTAGTGTCAGGATTGGCCTTTTATTCCCTGGAGATGAAGATGATGCGTTCGTGCGGATTCCTGTTGTCGGCAATTGCCGCGATGGCGCTTGGCAGTGTTTCCGGAGTCGCACTTGCCCAGAGCTATCCCGGCAAACAGATCAACGTGATCGTCTCGTTCCCACCCGGTGGCGACACCGATGCGCTGGCCCGGGTTTTCGCCGAAAAACTGGCCACCCGCACCGGCCAGGCGGTAGTGGTTGAAAACAAAACCGGCGCCAGCGGCACGATCGGCAATTCATTTGTCGCAAAGGCGCCTGCCGACGGTTACACGCTGCTGTTCACGCCCAACACATTCGCCATCGCACCGCTGGTCCTGAAGCCCGGGACCGGCGCGACCTACGACCCACTGACTGATTTCACCCCGATCGTCCTGGCCGGCACGCAATCGTTGTTTGTGGTGGCCAACACCGCGACCGGCGTCAAGACGGTCGGCGAACTGGTGGCCGCCGCCAAAGCCGGGCGCATCGGCAATTACGCCAGTCCGGGCAGCGGCTCGCCAATGCACATATTGGGCGCGATGTTCAACAAGTCGGCCGGCATCAATGTGGCGCAGATCGCCTATCGCGGCAGCGGCCCGGCGATTGTCGATCTGGTGGCCGGGCACATCCCGATGATGTACACCACCCTGGGTCCGGTAGCCCAGTACATCGCCAATGGCAAGCTTGTCAACCTCGCCGTGGCCGATGCGAAGCGCTCGCCCTTGGCACCGACCGTGCCAACCCTGCTGGAGTCAGGTTACAAGGACGTTGATGTCGGCGCATGGCAGGGCTTCATGGGCCCCAAAGGTCTGCCCGCCGATGTCGTCCGGGTACTCAACGCGCATATCAACGAGATCCTGAAAATGCCTGATGTGATCGCCAGGATGACCACCCTGGCACTGGTTCCGGCCGGCGGCGAACCTGCAGCACTGGCGCGCATCAACCTTGACCATCACACCCGTTACGGCAAGGTGATCAAGGATGCCGGCATTCAGGCTGATTGAGCTTGAGCGACATGACAAGCGCTGGCGACCGCGATCATTTCGATCCCGATCGCCAGCCGCCGATGCCGTTCGCGGCGGCCGACGCCTACGCGCGGACGGTAATGGAATGGTCCAAAATTCCCTTGCCTGCGGACATTGCGGTGGCGCGTGACCTCGCCTACGGACCGCACCGCCTGCAGCGTTACAACATCTTTGCACCGCGCGGTGCACGCAATGCGCCGCTGGTCGTGTTCTGGCATGGCGGCGGCTGGACCAACGGTTACCGTGACTACGCGACCTTCATGGCGCCGCACCTGGTGGCGATGGGCATGGTGCTGGTCGCCCCCTCGTACCGGCTGGCGCCGGACGCACCTTTGCCGCTCGCCGTTGATGATGCGCTGTCACTGTTGGCTGACTTGCAACTGCGCGCGGCGCAATGGGGTGGTGCCACCAACCAAGTCTATCTGTCGGGCCATTCCGCTGGCGGACACCTGGCGGCATTGACCGCGTTGCGGCCAACCGTCTGCGCAGGCAAGGGCTTGCGGGCCGGGATGATCCGCGGCTGCCTGCCGATCAGCGGCATCATGGATCTGCACGATCCGGCGCCGGCGGCTGGCAGCCTGGAAGAACGTGTCTACACCACCGTACTGAAGGGCTGCGATCCGCTGCTCGATACCTGCCTGAGCCCCCTGTACTGGGCCGCCTGCAACCGCGTTCCATTCGTCCTGACCTTCGGCGGGCAGGACAGCCCGCGGGTGATCAAGTCCAATCGACGGCTATGCGCCATGTTGCAGTCGCAGGGCGCACCGGTGGCTCTGTGCCGGATGGAGGGCAACGATCATTTTCAGACCCATACCGCGCTCGCCGATAGGGGGGCCCCCTGGTACACCAGCCTGGCGCAAATGGTGGCGAACACAAGCCCCGGAAGCGGCGATTGACCGCAATGGCGGGTGTCGGCAATACTGCTGCACGCGCTCATGAGGTTCGCAGCATGCGAAGGAATCGGCAATGAAGCAACAAAAAAGATGCTCAATGAACCGTCGACGCCTGCTGGCCGCGCTTCCCGCGATCGCACTTGCCCAGGGTGTTTCCCGCGCCGCCTTCGCGCAGGCCTATCCGTCACAGCAGATCAAGTTTGTCGTGCCGTATTCACCCGGCGGCCTGCCCGACACCGTGGCGCGCGTGGTGGCGCGAAAGCTGGGCGAGCGCATCGGTCAGTCGGTGGTAGTTGACAACCGCCCCGGCGCCAACGGCGTGGTGGCGGCGCAGGCGCTGCTGTCGAGCACACCCGACGGCCACACCCTCCTGGTCACCGACGATTCGATGATGACCATCAACCCGCTCATTTACAAGAATATCGCCTACGATCCGAAAAGGGACTTTCTGCCGGTGTCATTGATCGCCACCGCACCGCTTTTTCTGGCCGTCCATCCATCGGTGGCGGCCAATACCTTTCAGGAACTGGTTGCGTTGATCAAATCTAAACCGGGCGAATTCGCATATGGTTCCTCCGGCATCGGCAGCACCCATCACTTGTGCGCCGAAGCGATGAAGGCAGCGCTCGGACTCGACATCCGGCATATTCCGTACAAGGGCACCGGCCAGTCGGTGCCTGCAGTGGTAGGCAATCAGGTGGCGATGGTGTTTTCGGCGTTTCCGTCGCTGACCGGCTTCGTCAAGGGAGGGCAAGTCAAGCTGCTGGTGGTCAACACGGCGAAGCGCTCGGTATTTGCACCCAATGTCACCGCCTTGGGTGAACTGATTCCGGGTTTCGACTTCGCGCCCAACATCGGAATTTTCGCGCCCGCCAGGACGCCGCAGTCAGTGATCACCAGGATCAGCGAAGAGGTCGCGAAGCTGGTCAAGGAGCCCGACGCGATCCAGACTTTCAATACCGCGGGCATCGAGCCGATCGGCGGCGGGCCAGCCGACTACGCCCGCGTGCTTGAACGTGAAGCCGAGCGCGATGCCCGCGCCATCCGTACCGCCGGTGTAAAGGCGGAATAGACAACCCGCAATGACCGCACTTCGCGCAAGCACAGTGGGAAGGACCTGCATGTCGACACTCAAACTCTCCCTCGGATGCTGGGACTACGATCGCACGCGCGCATTGATGGACGGCAGCGTAACACCCGATGGCATCGACCTCACCTACCTCAACATGCCGGTTGAGGAAACCTTTTTCCGCATGCTGCGCTACCGCGAGTTCGACCTCGCGGAAATGTCGCTTTCTTCATATACGGTATCTCTGCAAAAGGCAGAAAGGCCGTTTGTCGCCATCCCGGTGTTTCCCTCGCGCTTCTTCCGGCACTCATGCATTTATGTACATGCTAGCGCCGGGATCCGCGAACCGAAAGATCTGATTGGCAAGCGCATCGGCGTCCCGGAGTACCAGATGACCGCGCCGGTATGGATTCGCGGCATCCTGTCCGACCACTATGGGGTGCCGGTCGACAGCGTGACCTACATGACCGGCGGTGAAGAAGAGCCGAACCGTGACGAGAAGCTCAAGCTTGACCTGCCGCCGAACATCAGGGTGCAACCGATTGGACCGACGCAAACCTTGTCGCAGATGCTGCATGCAGGCGAGATCGATGCCCTCTATACGGCGCGCATGCCGTCCAGCTTCCGGAAAGGCGATGGCCGGGTGGTGCGGTTGTTCGAAAACTACGTGGATGTCGAGCGCGCGTATTACCGCGAGACCCGGCATTTTCCGATCATGCACACAGTGGCGATCCGGCGCGAAGTGTACGAAGCCAACCGCTGGATCGCACAGTCGCTGATGAAGGCATTCGTCGAGGCGCAGCGCCGCACTTATGAAAGTCTGCGCGAGACGGCCGCACTCAAGGGCATGCTGCCATGGCTGAACGCGCATGTTGAAGAAGCTGTGCGTGAAATGGGCGATGATTACTGGCCTTACGGCCTCAAGCCGAATGTCGAGACATTGAAAACGTTCTTGCGTTATCACCATGAACAGGGCCTGTCCAAACGCCTTGTTGCGCCGGAAGAATTGTTCGCTCCGGAGACATTGGAGAACTTCAAGATTTGAGGCCTCCGGTTGGCTGGATCGGGATGGCCCGCAACCGATATAGGCAAACTTGGCGAAGAATTCAATTGTCGCGCCGCAGCAATCGGTGCTATACTTTTTGGCTGATGACGTCGAGCTAGGTGCGAGCGGTAGGTGCGCCGGTTCACATTGTCTCCGTCCATCGTCCCTGACCTTTCCCCGTCGTTCCCGCTTTCGGAATAACGCGTGTCCCCGGTTGGCGCCGGTGATTCCACGAATCACAGCCTTTCGGCCGTGACACGTTTGTTATTCGGACAGCCCATGAGGATTCGTATCCTTGTGCCTGTCCTTGAAAGAACTCAATGCCTTTCGCGTCTCTGGGGCTCAACCCCGCTATTGTCAAAGCTGTCGTCTCCGCCGGTTATACCGATCCGACGCCGGTTCAATCCGCTGCCATCCCGGCGGCACTTGCCCACAAGGATCTCCTGGTGTCGGCCCAAACCGGTACCGGCAAGACGGCTGCGTTCATGCTGCCGGCGCTCGAAATGCTTGCCACACCGTCGAAATCTTCCGGTTTCGGCCCGCGCATGCTGGTGCTGGCGCCAACCCGCGAACTGGCGCTGCAAGTCACCAAGGCCGCGGAAACCTACGGCAAGTTCATGCGCCGCGTGCGGGTGGTCAGCATCCTGGGCGGCATGCCCTACCCGGTGCAGAATCGCCTGCTCAAGGGGCATGTCGACATCATTGTCGCCACCCCTGGCCGCCTGCTCGATCACATGCGCGCCGGCCGCATCGATTTCTCGCGCCTTGAAATGCTGGTGCTGGACGAAGCTGATCGCATGCTTGACATGGGTTTTATCGAAGACATCGAAACGGTGGTGGCCGCAACACCGGCCTCACGCCAGACACTGCTGTTCTCGGCCACCCTTGACGGTACTGTTGGCGCGTTGGCCAAAAAGCTCACCCGCGACGCGGTGCGCGTCGAGATCAGCAATGCGCAAACCCGGCATGAAAACATCGAACAGCGCCTGCATTACGCTGACGACCAGCGTCACAAGATGAAACTGGTTGATCATTACCTGCGCGGCCTGGATGTCGATCAGGCCATTGTTTTTACGTCGACCAAGCGGGCCGCCGATGAAGTCGCGGTCGCCCTTGCAAGCCAGGGGTTCGCTGCTGCCGCGCTGCATGGCGACATGAACCAGGGCCAGCGCAATCGCACGCTGGGCAACATGCGCCGCGGCAATGTCAAGGTACTGGTCGCAACTGACGTTGCCGCACGCGGCATCGACGTTCAGACCATCACCCACGTGATCAATTTCGACCTGCCGCGGATTGCCGAGGACTATGTGCACCGCATTGGCCGCACCGGGCGCGCCGGGCGCAGCGGCATTGCGATCTCGTTGGCTGGCGCGCGTGACCATGGGCAGGTACGCCAGATCGAGCGGTTGACTACCCAGCCAATCCAGGTTCATGTGGTTCCCGGGCTCGAGCCGACGGTGCGGCCGCAGTACGCACATCCGGGAAAGACGAGGCCGGGATTTGGTCGCAAACCCGGTTCCGGGCCACGCAGCGGACCGCGCAGTGGGGGTGTTCCCGGCCGTTCCGCAATGCCACGCACCGGCAGTAAACCGAATGCGCCGAGGCCGCGTTAAGCCTGCGGTAGAACCTGCTGGCCGGGTAGAGAACTTTTTTGCCCTGATCCGGACTACCATTTGGCGCCTGTTTTTGGCTCCCTGGCTGTTTCAGGGTGCTTGATTCGGTCCGATTTCCCTCTTTTCAGGAGATTTACGTGCAAAATTCCCGTCGTGTATGGCTCAAAGCCGCCACTGGCGCCGCTGTAGCTGCTCCACTTGTATTTTTCGCCCGTCAAGGCTTGGCTGCCAAGAACGATGCTTTGCGTGGTTCGCTCAAGTATCAGGACACGCCCAGCGGGACCAAGCGCTGCGACAACTGCATGCAGTGGGTGCCAGGCAAGACAGCGAAAGACAAGGGCGGCTGCAAAATCCTGCCGGGCGACACCGAAATCTCGCCGTCGGGCTTCTGCGTTGCGTGGGTCGAACTCAAGAAGTAGTCGTTTGGCTGCCGGCAATGCCGGTGCGTAAACCGATCAGTCCGCAACGGATTGGTTGCAATGGCACTGCGATCAGGCGATCGCGGTGCCTTGTTTTTTTATCATCTCGAGCAGGTCACCCAGGTGATCGTTGCTGGCGTAGTGGATGATCAGCCTCCCACCTTTTCTGGCGGGTGCGATTTCCACTTTGGTGCCAAGGTGCTCTGCGATGGTCTCTTCGAAGCCGGCTAAATCGCGCGATCTAGTTGCCGCAGGCTTGCGGCGCTTCGCAGCGCCCGAATCAGCACCGGCGGCAGCGCGCCGCGCCAATTCCTCGGCTTCGCGCACCGACAAACCGCGCGCACCGATCACATTCGCAAGCTCGATCTGGCGCGCCGCGTCAAGAGTCAAGAGGGCGCGCGCGTGGCCCATGTCAAGCGTGCCGGCATACAGCATTTCCTGCACCGGATTGGGCAACTGCAGCAAGCGCAACAGATTCGCCGCGGCGCTGCGCGAACGCCCGACTGCCTGCCCGGCGGCCTCCTGCGTCAGCCCGAATTCCTTGATCAGCCGCGCCAGTCCCTGCGCCTCTTCAAGCGGGTTCAGGTCTTCGCGCTGAATGTTTTCAATCAGCGCCATCGCCAGCGCCGCCTTGTCCTGCACATCACGCACGATCACCGGCACATCGCGCAGCCCGGCCTGCTGGGCAGCACGAAAGCGACGCTCGCCAGCGATGATCTCGTAGCGATCGCCCGCCGCAGAGGTTATTTTGCGAACCAGTATCGGCTGGATAATCCCTTGCGCGCGAATCGATTCCGCGAGTTCGGCCAGGGAAGCCGGGTCCATGCGCGTGCGCGGCTGGTATTGACCGGCCTGAAGCATGTCGATCGCAAGCGTCGCGATATGCTCTGTGGCGTCCTGTCCGCGATCGCCTGAGAGTAGTGCGTCTAGGCCGCGGCCGAGGCCTTTTGATCTGGTCGCCATGGTTTCAATTCCTGGTTCAGTGAATCGGGTTCGGTGAATCGCCGAGTAAGATTGCCGGGAGTCCAGTTGGGCAAGGTAGAACCGGCATCAGGGCCGCACGTGGGCAGGTTGCCGCGGTTTCCGGCGCCGGCCTAGCGTCCCTTGATGCGTTCAATCATTTCGCGCGCGAATTCCAGGTATGCCTGCGCACCCTTGGCTGCCCGGTCAAACACCACGCCCGGCTGCCCGAACGACGGCGCCTCGGCGAGCCGCACATTGCGCGGGATGATGGTACGGAACACCTTCTCGCCGAAATGCTGCTCGAGCTGCGCGGACACCTGCAAGGTCAGGGTTGAACGCGGGTCATACATGACTCGCAGCAATCCGATGATCGACAGATCACGGTTGAGATTCGCATGAACTTTCTTGATGGTGTTGACCAGATCGGACAAACCCTCGAGCGCGTAATACTCACACTGCATCGGAATGATCACACCGTGCGCTGCACACAATCCGTTGAGCGTCAGCATCGATAGCGAAGGCGGACAATCAATCAGGATGAAGTCGTATTCGGAGGCGACGGTTGCCAGCGCCTGTTTGAGCCGGATCTCGCGCTGTTCGAGGTCCACCAGTTCAACCTCGGCGCCCGCCAGTTCACGATTGGCCGGCAGGACATGAAGAATGCCGCCGTTGGCCGCTGCCTCGTCAAGCGCGGGCGATGACCGGCGGGTATCCTTGATACTGGCCATGCCCAGCAGCACCTGATACACGCTGCTGGTCAGGGAACGTTTCTCAATCCCACAACCCATGGTCGCATTGCCTTGCGGATCAAGATCAACCAGCAGGGTGCGCTGTCCGGACAATGCAAGCGAGGCAGCAAGGTTGACACTGGTCGTTGTCTTGCCGACGCCGCCCTTCTGGTTGGCCACCGCGAAAATGCTGGCGCTCATGGATGATTCCCGGATTGCAATGTTTCAACCAGTCGTCGCGGCTCGTAGCCTGCTCCCTTGAGAAGCGTATCAATCGCCGTACGATCATCCAGCGATAAACGCTTGTCGCGAGCCAGAATCCACAAATACTCGCGGCTGGGTTCGCCGACGACCGCATAACGATAGTCAGGGGCCAAGCCGATCACCCAATAGTCGCCCCAAACCAGGGGTAGCCAGGAAAGCCAGGATGGCGCAAAACGCACCTTGAACCGTGTTGAATCATCAGGTGTGACGCGCCTGGCGGCGCCGGTTACCTCTTCGACGGTGCCGTCAGCGGCAGTACACCGATTGCGGACGGTGACTTCCCCCCGATCGCCAAGTGAATATTCAGCCGAGGTATCGCGAACGCATTTCCGTTGAAAACGGTTCGGATACTTTGCAATTTCATGCCATTTTCCAAGATAGAGCGAAAAATCCAGTACTTTTACCGTCGACAAGGCTTGATTTTCCGCTCCAACACTGGGTTGGGCGCCAAAGGTGATCAAAACAGCCAGAAAAACTGACAAATGTCGCGATTTAGTGGCCATCAACTGCCCGTAAAACCACCAAATGGCGTTCGGCGTTCAATCCTGGGATCTTGAGTCGGTGGACCTGCTCAAGCTGACAATCGGGCGGCAATTGTTGGATTTCTTCATGCGGGTGAACCCCCTTCATTGCCAACCAGCGCGCCCTACTAGCTGTTTTGTCTTGCGGCATGGTTGCGAGGTGCCGGGTCAAATGAAAAAACTCATATAAATCCGAAAACGCCCGGCTAATGATCTGGGTAAATCGTTGCGGCGGTTGCCAGGCCTCCACCCTCTCGCCGCATACGTCGAGATTGGCCAGTTTCAATTCAATCTGCGCTTGCCGCAAAAAAGCCGCCTTCTTGTGATTGGAATCGAGCACCGTGACACGCAGGTCAGGCATGCAGGCCTCGCCCCAGATTGCCAGCACAATCCCCGGCAAACCTCCGCCTGAACCTACGTCCAGCAAACCACCGGCTTGGATAAATCTTGCAACACTAAGAGAATCAAGTAAGTGATGACTCACCATCTGATCGCGGTCGCGAATCGCGGTCAGATTGAAGGTGCCATTCCACTTGGCCAGAAGGTCAAGGTATGCGACCAACTTCTGGCGTGCGGGACTTGGCAAGGCAAGCCCCATCTCCGCAAGCCCGACGTCCAGCGCTGTGTCGGCCGACGTGTTCACGCTGCCAAATCCTGCCCAGCAAATGCTGACTTTTTCAGGTATACCAACAGCAAGGAAATGGTCGCCGGCGTGATGCCCTGGATCCGTGCGGCCTGTCCCAAGGTTTCGGGACGCTGCTGAGCCAACTTGAGTTGCGCCTCGCGGGTCAGGCCGCGCACGTCCGCATAGTCAAGGTTGGCCGGCAGTCGGGCGTTTTCGTGCGCGGCAGAGCGCTGAACCTCGGTCGCCTGACGGTCGATGTATCCCTGGTACTTGGCACGTATTTCGACCTGCGTGATCACCTGATCGGCGATGTCGGGATCGAACTGTCCCGGACCAATCCCTTGCTGGTGCGCCCCGAATCCAAGACCAACCAGGCCGTGATAGGTGACGGAGGGGCGCCGCAGAAGATCCAGGAGGTTATACTCCCTTTCAATAGCCGCACCCAAAACCCTTGAAGCTTCAGCGTCTTCAAGAATGTGAGGGTTCACCCACGTGGTTTTGAGACGTTCGCTTTCGCGCGCGACTGCTTCCATTTTGCGACAGAAAAACTCCCATTGAATGTCGCCAACCAAGCCAAGTTTACGGCCGGCTTCCGTCAGACGACCGTCGGCGTTGTCTTCGCGCAGTGACAAGCGATATTCGGCGCGGCTGGTGAACATGCGGTAAGGTTCGGTCACGCCAAGCGTGATCAAGTCGTCGACGAGCACGCCAAGATAGGCTTCGCTGCGCACCGGGCACCAGGCCTCGCGCCTTCGAACCTTGAGCGCGGCGTTCAGGCCCGCCAGCAATCCTTGGGCCGCCGCTTCTTC
>JANPGJ010000129.1:0-71620 GCA_031423955.1 Burkholderiales bacterium | reverse complement strand
CGCAGTTCAAGTTTCCATTGCCATTCTAACCAGCGGGCGTCGGTTTCCTGGCGCGCCCCGCAGCGCCTGCACCGCGCCGGGCGGCCAGCACCAGCTTGAGCGCACCATCGACGATTTCCAGCATGGCCGCGAACTCTTCATCGCTAAGAGCGCGCAGTTCGTCGCGCCCACGATACAGGTTGACGAACTCGCGCTCGCGGCCGACATGGGCGACCAGCTTGCCGATGCCCATGTCTTCCAGGGTCTTGGCAAGCCGCGGGTTCGATTCGCGCAACAGGCGCATCACGAAAGGCACCGGGTCGTTGCGCCCGAGCACCCCGGCAATGCGCAGGATCACGTCGAACGGCAGCGCCACCTTGCCGGCTTCGAAGTGCTCAAGCAAGGTCGCATCCTTGAGATCGATCGCTGCGCCGAGGTCATTCACCGACAGGCCGGCGGTCTCGCGCACATCGTGCAACAGGGCCCCGGCGCGCTTGAGCGAAGCCGCGGCTGTCGGGCTCGCGATCACCGGGGCGACCAGGCTTGCCATGCGCGCACCGGCACCGGCGCTGGTGAGCATGCCATCGGCCCAGCGGCCAAGGTCGCGCACCATGCCCAGAAGCGGCAAGTCGGGCACGAATTTGCCCATCAGGGTATCGACCGGACCAGTGGAGGCGCGGGCGGCACGCTTGCGCGGCGATTTCGCGGGCGTTGCCGGCTTGCCAGTTGCGGTGCGTCGGGTAACCATCGTGTTTGCCTGTTCGGGAGTTGCGCGACCTGCGGATTATGCGGCAGGCGCGGTGGCCGGCGACGCGACCACCGCCGACCAAACGATTCCATGCGCCAACGGCCTGCGCCGCGCGTTACGCGGTGGCGGCCCGGCGGAAAATCGCCATGTTTCCGCCAACCTGCTTTTCGACTATGGGCGCCTGATCCTCAATTTACGCTCGCTAAGCACCACAAAGCAGCCATGCCAGGTGTCGAATTGATCTGCGACCGCCGACACAGCCTGCACCAAAGCACCCGCCCCCGGTTCGCGCAAACGCACCAGCAATACGCCGGCATGAGTCCCCGGCGCGAATCGACGTGAGTCGGAAAAATCGAGATCCTGAGTCACCAAAAAACGGTCCGAGGCTTGCGCCGCTGCCCATACATCGCGATCCGGCCGCCCCGTCAAGCCTTCATCCGCAATAGTGTCCGTATCGTGACCAGCGTGACGTAGAACTTCCACAAGCTTGGCGGAAATGTTCTCGTCGAGCTTTACTTTCATGGCAGCGCGGGCGCCGAAGGCAATGGCAGGTCCTCCTCGGTCGACACGGCCGCGAACGCGATCACAGCCCGTACCGCAGCCGGCGAGAGTGTCGGGAAGTGCTCGATAATCTGTTGCGTATCCAGGCCCTCTGCCAGCGATGCGAGCACGGTTCGCAGCGAAACCCGAGTACCTGCCAACACAGCGTCCCCACCGCAAATGGCGGGATCGCGAACAATGTAGGAATGGTAGTCAATGGCCATTTCAATCTCCCGGCAAACGAAACCGCGCTGCGGCTAGTCTAGCGAAGATCGCACAGACTCGTGGCCTGGAACACGATCGCAATTCTGATTGCGGCGCGGGTCAATGATGGCCTGCCCTCCGTTGCGAAAGCGCAGTATTGACGTTCACGGCAATAGCGACGCGGGCACCGCTCCGCGCCGCCCGGGAAGATCGCAATACCAAGAGAAAACCCTTCGGCCCTACCTGCTCGCCGACTCGCAAATTTCGACGACAGCCCCTTTCTATTCACGAAAAACCTTCTCGAGGCGCGCAAGCGGCTTGACAGCGGCGAGGCGAACAGAAACAGTGGACGAGGGGCAAAGTACGGCTTGTCTCAGTATGCACAGGCGCGCGGCACGCGCCTGCATCACCGCCCTGAGGAAAAAGGGATTGCGATCCGTATCGGCATGCCCTACGTGAGCGCGCTCAACTTGTCGGACCAGCGCTGTTTCTTGATGGCGAAGCGGTTGAAGTCGCCGTCGCGGTAGGCTACTGGCACACCCAGCGCGTTGGCATGAGCGGCGATGACCAGGTCAAAGGTGGCCTACGGATTGCCCTTGATTTCATGGATCGCCAGGAGTTTGGCCGCGGCGAGCGCTGCGCGCTGGTCGAAGGCCAGCGGCTGGAATTTCTTGACCAGGATGGCCAGCCTAGCCTTGTTCTTCGCCTTCAAGGTACCGCGTTCCACACCGACTTGCAGTTCGGTCAGGGCGATGGCCGAGATGGCCACATCGCGTGGACTGAAACGGTAGAGGCGATTCAGGATGTACGGGGTTTCATGCTCGATCTCGATTGAGACCGCGGTATGGAGCATGAATCGCATTACATGGCCTTAAGCTTCCTGACGGTCTTGGGCAACATCGTCTCGATGAGGAATCCCCAGCCGTTTTTGATGCCGCGGTCATAGGCGGGATATCGCCGGATTGGTCCGCGTTGCTCTACAACCTCGCGTCGTAGGCCCACTCGCGGGTCAACTCGGCCCTTACGCGCGGCAGATCGGAGTGCCGTGGATTCAGGACGAGGTTGAATTCCTCTGGAATGATCACAGACGGTACCTGGAGCAGCGCCGTCAGCCCTTGGTCCAACCACTGGTCGCCAATTTGCCTTGATGCCTTGCCTGCAGGAAGTGAGTCCCAGCCAGCAGGCAGGTTGGCCGGCGTTCGGACCGTACGCCCGGTCCACACATCATCAGGGACATCGACACGTACAAGGAATCGTTTCAACGGTAGTGAAGAACTGTTCAAATGCGCCAGAGTTTCAAGGCACGCC
The DNA here is from genome assembly GCA_031423955.1 of Burkholderiales bacterium. Lineage (GTDB taxonomy): Bacteria > Pseudomonadota > Gammaproteobacteria > Burkholderiales > JAEUOS01 > JAEUOS01. Next base: position 68,841 of record JANPGJ010000129.1, on the reverse strand, counting down.
AGTGCGATGCTGGTTGAAGCGTAGATGGCCCGTCTGCCAGGGCTGTTCCAGCGCCCGCCGGCAATTGCCGCGCCATTCCCACCAAGGTCGGTGGCCGGCAGCCCCGGCCGCGCAGTTGCAATGCGCCAAATCGCAACGCTCACGCGTAGGTGCCGTGCCGGATCTGTTCAAGCAGTGCGGCCACGATCGCCTGGCCTTCGCTGGTGTCCATGAGGTGCGCCGGTGCCGCGCCGCCGAGCGCCGGCAACGGTTGCTCCAGCCAGCGGGCTACCCAGGCCGCGGGATTGAAGCCTTCGGGATCGCCGGATTCTTCCACAATGCTTTGCGCCAGGCCGATCAGACGTGCCAGTCCGAGCGTACGAGCACCCTCTTCTGTCGACAGGGGACTGTCGGCGCGCAGTTTGCGACCGATGGTCGCCGAGGCCAGGCCGAGCCTGGAGAATAGCCATTCATTGGAAACACCCATGCGCTCGGCGAATGCAGGTAGGGCCGCGGCAGACAAGCCCGCCTTGGCCATTGCGACGCGTTCCATCGGCTCCAAATGAATCATCCGTTCGAAACTTGGGCGTACGAATTTTTTCGCCAGGGCGGCAGGATTGCCGCGCTTGGCGCCAACCTTGACGCCGCCGCCACTATGGGACATCGCAAATGCAACAGTCTGCGCACGTGCTTTGCGAGGTACGGAACGTGCAATCGCTGCGGAACGGGACATGTCAGAAGTTCATAGAAACACTCATATGATCGATAATTATTGCTCATTTGATAAAGCAAGTCAACTCTGGCTCGCGCATTGGCTTGTTTCCAAGGCGGCCACCGTAGGCGGATGGTCGGAACTCTTGCCTTTCACTGACAGTGCCACCATGCTGACAGTTGGAAACATCGTGGATGTCGGCTGCTACCATTCAAAGCATGCGACTTCTAACCTACAAAGACCTCGACCTGCGACGTGTCAAGCCGGCATTCGCGAAAATCCGCAGCGCTATCGAGGCCGGTGACTTCCGCAGCGCGGACATCAAGAAACTGGCGCCTGGCGCTTACTGGCGCGCCAAGCTCGACTACAGCAACCGGCTGTTGCTGCAGTTCGCGCGCTTCGGCGACGAAACGGTTTGCCTGGCGCTCGAAGTGATTGAAAACCACGCCTACGAAAAATCACGCTTCCTGCGCGGCGCGGTGATCGATGAAGCGAAGATCGAGCGCGAGCCGGTGGTGGCCGATACCTTCGCGGGCGGCACGGTTGCCGACAGCGTGCCCTTGCGCTGGTTGCACCCGTCGCGTTCCGAGTTCGAGATGCTCGACCGGCCGATCGTCTTCGATGACGCGCAGGAGGCGGTGCGCCGCTTGCCGGCGCCGGTGGTGGTGGTCGGGTCGGCCGGCTCCGGCAAGACCGCGGTCACTCTTGCCAAGATGCGTGAGGCCGAAGGCCGGGTGCTGTATGTGACGCACTCGGCCTACCTCGCGCAGTCGGCGCGCGCTTTGCACGACGCCCATGGCTATGAGAATCCGGCGCAGGAAGCGGAGTTCCTGAGTTACCGCGAACTGGTCGAGACCCTGCGTGTGCCGGCCGGGCGCGAGGTCACGTTTGCGGCCTTTCGCGGCTGGTTCGAGCGCCATCGCCAGGCGGCGCGGTCGATGCCTGGCGATCTTGACGCGCACGCCTTGTTTGAGGAATTTCGCGGCGTGATCGGCGCGGATGCATCGGGCCCGCTTGATCTTCCGGCCTATCTTGCGCTCGGACCCCGGCAGTCGTTGCTGGAGGCGCCGGCGCGTGAAGCGGCGCATCTGCTGTTCGAGCGCTATCGGCAATGGCTGGCCGAAGCCGGTCTATACGATCTCAACCTGGTGGCGCACGAATGGCGCGCTCTGGCGCAGCCGGTCTACGACTTCGTGGTGATCGACGAGGTGCAGGACCTGACCAACGTGCAACTCGCGCTGGTGCTGGCCTGCCTGAAGAAACCCGGCCAGTTCCTGCTGTGCGGCGATTCGAACCAGATCGTGCACCCGAATTTCTTCTCCTGGGCGGCGGTGCGCACGATGTTCTGGCACGGTCTGGCCGGCGCCGCTGCCGAGCACCAGGCGATGTCGGTGCTGCAGGCCAACTTCCGCAATACCCGCGGCGTGACCCGGCTTGCCAATACGCTCCTGAAGATCAAGCAGGCGCGCTTCGGCTCGATCGACCGCGAAAGCAATTTCCTGGTGCAAAGCGCCTCGCCGATCGAAGGTGAGGTACAGCTATTGCCGGCGCGCGACGGCGCCCTGCGTGAACTCGATCTGCGCACCCGCGCGTCGGTACGGCACGCGGTGGTGGTGCTGCGTGACGAAGACAAGCCGGCGGCGCGCGCGCATTTCCGCACGCCGCTGGTGTTTTCGGTTTACGAAGCCAAGGGCCTGGAATATCCGCACGTGATTCTGTATGCGCTGGTGTCCGGCCAGCGCGCGGCCTATTCAGAACTGTGCGAGGGCGTCACCCCGATGGACCTGCAGGCGGAGGCGCTCGAATACCGGCGGGCGCGCGACAAGAACGACAAGTCGCTTGAGCTCTACAAGTTCTATGTCAATGCGCTGTATGTGGCGATGACCCGCGCGGTCGAAACCCTGGTGCTGGTGGAGTCGGACACATCCCACCCGCTGCTGCGCCTGCTCGGGCTTGAGGTGAGGGATCCGGCGCAGGCAACCGCGGCAGCGCCGGTGGCGGCCTCGTCGCGCGACGAATGGGCACAGGAGGCCCGCAAGCTCGAACTGCAAGGCAAGGAAGAACAGGCGCGCGCGATCCGCGATGCTTTCCTGCAAACCAAGGCGGTGCCGTGGGCGCCCTGGTCGGACACGATGATGCGCGAGTTGTTGCCGCGCGCGCTCGACCGCACGCAACCCTCGGCCAAGCCGCGCCAGGCGCTGCTGGACTACGCGCTATGGCACGGCCAGCATAGCTGGATCGAAGAGTTGGCTACGCAAGCACTGTTCGCGCCGGCGCGCGCGCTCGCTCCGGGCGGCTTTTTCGGCGAACTCAAACGCGAGGACTTGTATGGCGATCACGATCGCCAGTATGACTTTTCGATGCGCGCCGTCGCCGTATTGCGCAACCGCCACCTGCAACCGTACACCGCACGCAACTTCAAGGATCTGCTGCGCCAGTGCGAACAGTACGGCGTGGATCACCATAGCCCCACTGGCGCCACACCCTTGATGCTGGCAGCCCGCGCCGGTAACCTGGCCCTGGTCGACGCGCTGCTGGAACGTGGCGCCAACCCGCAAACCACCGATGAATTCAGCCACACGGCATGGATGTGCGCCCTGAACCGCGCGATGGAAGACCCGGTGTTCGCGGAACAATCGATCGCGCCGCTGCACGCGCGCATCGCACCGGTGGTACTTGACGTGCAGACCGGCGGCCGCCTGGTGCGGCTGGAGCGCCATCAAGGCGAGTACTGGGTGTTGAGCCTGATGCTGGCCGGCTTCAAGACCCAGAACACTCGCTGCGCGGGTTCGGCGCGTGACCCGTACAAATACTTTCGCGGCTTCTTCGCCGACCCGCTGCACGCTACGCTGTCGCGCCTGCCGGATCATCTGTGGAGCGCACAACGGCGCAAGCGAACCTACTTGAACCACGTGCTGGCGCGCGCCGAACTCAATAGCGCCTACCAGCCGGCGCGCAATCTGTGGGTGCGCACCACCAATGGCTACTATCTTCCCAATCCATTGATGCACTTGCGCACCCTCGGCGACGACGCCGGAGCGGGTTGGCGCCCGGTTTTCGAAACCCTCAATCTGGCCTGGGTTGACGCCGGGACATGCCACGGGACTGAGCGCAATCCGGTGTTGGCCGACGTCGTGGAGCGAGCGCTGCGGCGCGGTGCAAGGAGCGACGCAGACGCCGACGATTTCTCTTGAAGCGATTCCGGCAGCCGCGGAAATCATCGTTAACGCCACCTTCGCGCGATCGCTCAACGCAGCGGATTGACCCGATCCTCGTTGAGCGTCATCGCCAGCTGGTCACGCAGTTCATTGGACACCGTGATGTGGTGATCCGGCGCGCCGCGGTGCACCGCGTAGAGCTTGGCCAGCACTTCGTGATCGTGTTCGGCGAATGCGCGCACGATGCGCCCGGCGCGGGCAGCGTCGCCGCCGATCAGGGTGAGCGCGATCTCGCCCAGCTTCAAGGAAGATTGGAAGGTATCGCGTTCGATCGCTTCGACGCCGATGTCGCGCAGGTCGAACAGGTGGCGCATGTCGTGGGCGCGGGCGATGATACGCAGATTCGGAAAGTGTTTTTTGCAGGTGCGCGCGAGTTGCGAGGTAGCCTCGGGCTCGTTGAGCGCCGAGATCAGGAACGCGGCGCTGTCGGCACCGGCGGCGTGCAGCAGGTCGACCCGGGTGGCGTCGCCGTAGAAGGCGCGAAAACCGAACTTGCGGCACTCTTCGACATGGTCGGGGTCGTCGTCGAGCACCACCGGCTGCACGCCGCTGGCATGCAGCAGCCGCGCCACCACCTGACCGACGCGCCCGAGCCCGGCAATGATCACCACACCGGCTTCGGGCATGTCCTCGGCGCGCTTCTTCGCCGTGCCGGCAAGCCGCGGCATCAGCAGCCGATCGTGCAGCGCCAGCAGGAACGGCGTGGCCAGCATCGACAAGGCCACTGCCAGCGTGATGGCGCGCGCGGTCTCGCCGGGTATCGCACCGTAACTCTGACCCAGGCCGAGCAGCACGAAAGCGAATTCGCCGCCCTGCGCAAGCAGCAGGATGAACAGGGGCTGCTCGCCGGCCGGCAGGCGCGCCACGCGCGCGATCACCCACAGCAGCGCGCCCTTGAGCACAAACAAGCCGCTGATCAGGCCGATGATCGCAAGCGGGCGCACCAGCAGCACGCCGAAATCCACGCTCATGCCGACCGAGATGAAAAACAAGCCCAGCAACAAACCCTTGAAGGGCTCGACCGCGGCCTCGATCTCGTGGCGATATTCGGATTCGGCGAGCAGCACGCCGGCGAGAAACGCCCCCAGCGCCATCGACAGGCCAGCCGCCTCGAAGCCGAGCGCGATGCCCAGCACCAGCAACAAGGCGAAGGCGGTGAACACTTCGCGCTGGCGGGTGCGCGCGATATGCCGGAACACCGGTCGCGCCAGGAAATGGCCGCCGACCAGGGTGACGGCGATGACCAGCAGCGCGAATCCCAGGCCGCTCCATGAAAAGCCAGCGGCGCCACCGGCATTGCCGAGCAGGGGCAGTACCGCCAGCATCGGGATCACCGCCAGGTCCTGGAACAGAAGGATTGCGAAGCTCGCCTGGCCGCCGGCGGTGCCGAGCCCGCCGCGTTCGTTGAGCGGCTGCAAGGCCAGCGCGGTCGATGACAGGGCCAGTGCCATGCCGGCCACCAGACCAACCCGCGGATCGACCCCCAGCGCCCAGGCGACCAGCGCGATCAGCGCGATCGAACCCGCCACCTGCGACAAGCCGAGATTGAGCAGCCGCCCGCGCATGGCCCACAGGCGTTTGGGCTCAAGTTCCAGGCCGATCACGAACAGCAGGAACACCACGCCGATTTCCGCGAAGCGCCGCACGTCGTCGACATTGGCGATCAGCTTGAAGCCCCAGGGGCCGATCACGATGCCGGCGATCAGGTAACCCGCAACCGTGCCCAGCCCCAGGCGATGGGCAACCATCACCGCGACCACCGCGGCGGCGAAGTAGATGCTGGCCTGGATCAGAAATGCGTTGCCGTGTTCCATGCGTTCCTATCGATTACCGGCAGGATGCCACGTCATGGCCTCGCACGCGGGAAGTCGGGCGGCGATGCCGACTGCGGTCGCGCAGAAGCAGGTGCCGTTCGACTCCTCGGCGAGCGCGCATGGGCGCCCGGCATCGCCGCGCGTGACTTGGCGGGAACGAACTTCGACCGCTTGAGGTGGCCCGAGCGCACCGCGCCAGGGGATGGCAGAACGCCTACCCAGCGACGCCGGCAGCGCCTTCCCTGACCAGGGTGCCGCGACTGATCTCGTAGACCACCCGGTTGATCCGGCAGTAGGCCTTGGCCACCGACTTGGCCGCGTGAATCTCGATCACCGCCAGGCTGCGGCGCTCCGGATGGGGCAGGCCGGGTATGTTGCCTGGCAGGTTCGCTGCAAGGCGCACATGCGCCACCGCGCCCCATTTGCGCTGCATGCGCTCGATCAGTACCGGCACCCGTTCGGGCGTCCTGACCACTTCGATGTGCGCATCGTGCGCGCGGCCGCTGCGAAATTCGAGGCCGATGATCTGGTGCAGGATGCTGCCGGTTTCGCGAAACAGGACCGAGACCGATTCGAACACCGACTCGAACGCGACTTCAGCCAGGTCGGCTTTGCCTTCCGACACCCCGGGTTGCGGCCGCAGGCCCGGGAACGACTCGCTACTTTCCGGCGCTACCATGTTTTTCCGTCACATTCCATGTTTGCAACAACTTCCAGGATCCCGCTCACTGCCAACACTGGCCACACCGATTAATTCTCATTCCATATGCAAGAATGATTTTACCGCCTGCGCGTGACATATGCACTACAAAGTCTGCTTACTTTTGATGAGGGGTCACGCCACGTTCGACCAGTTGGCTTGATTGAAGACGCGAAGGACATGCCAACTTGTCCACCATGCCGCGCACCGATCAAGCGCCAGCGGCTGGCGCCGGAAACGCCCGCCATCCGATCAGCAGCGCGAGCAGCGCGGCGCCCAGGCAAATACCGCATACGGCAAGCCATCCTGCATGCGTCAGCGCGGCGCTGGCGACCAACGCGCCGACCGCGTTGCCGCCCCAAACATGGGCCATCAGCACCGTGCTGGCGCGGCCGCGGGTTTGCGGGCTGATGTCGATCACCAGGGTTTGATTGGCGACTAGGGCGGCGCGCAGGCCGCAATCGAGCAGGATCGCGCCGATCACCGCTGCGCCAATCCACCGCGGCGCAAAGCCCAGTGCAATGAAGGCAACGATGATGCCGACGATACCGGCCTTGACCACCGGCCCGGCACCGCTGCGATCCATCCAGCGCCCGGCCGGGGGCGACACCAGAATCCCGGCAGCGCCGGGAATCGCCATCAAACCGGCGGCCGCCGGCCCCAAGCCATGCAGCTGCCACATCATGCTTGCCAGGGTGGCCCAAAAGCCGCCGTAGCCAATGCCCATCAGAAACTGGATGGCGGATGCGCGGCGCACCCGCGGGTGCTCGCGCCACAGCCGCAGCAGCGAGCCATACAACGCGGCCAGCGGCGGCCGCGAACCCGGTGGTGCGCTGGGCAGGCGCACGAAAACGGCACAGGTCATCACCAGCACCAACAGCGCGGCGCCGGCGTAGGTCCAGCGCCAACTCATGCCGGCCGCGACCACCCCGCCGACCAGACGTGCGAACAGGATGCCGACAAATACCCCCGACAGCACGGTGCCGACGGTGCGCCCGCGCACTTCGGGGGCGGCCAGGTCCGATGCCAGCGCGATCATGTGCTGCGACACCGAGGTGCCGATCCCGACCACGAACGCCGCCAATGCAAGCAACGCAAGCGTCGGTGCCAGCGCCATCGCCAGGAGCGAGATCACCAGGCCCGACATTTGCGCCAGGATCAGGCGACGTTTGTCGAAGCAGTCGCCGAGCGGCGCCAGGAACACCGTGCCGGCCAAAAACCCGGCGAATGACAAGGTCGCCACCCAGCCAATTTGCGCCGGGCTGGCCTGCAACTCGGCGCCCATCTGCCCCAGCATCGGGGTTTGAAAATGAATCGCCCCGCCGGTGCTGAACACCGCGATCACCATCAGCGCCATCAGGCCGCGGGTCAGCGGACCTTTGCCGCCGCCGGTGGCGGTCAACATGCGCGCCCGCCACGCAGAACTGCCGGCCCAGGCGCGGAACTGGCACCGCGCGTGCGGTGCGGCACGCTCACGCGGCCGACGCCGTGGCGGGAAGGCCGCCCGGCGGCGGCCCATGCGCTCACGCGCCGGCAACCGCCTTGAACTGCTGCCGGAACTTGTGCAGCAGCGGTTCGGTGTAACCGGACGGCTGCGCGCGTCCTTCGAACACCAGCGCACAAGCCGCCTTGAAGGCGATCGAGGCATCATAGTTCGGCGCCATCGGCCGATACAAGGGGTCGCCGGCATTCTGCTGGTCGACCACCTTCGCCATGCGCTTGAAGGTTTCCATCACCTGCTCTTGGCTGACCACGCCATGGTGCAGCCAGTTGGCGATGTGCTGGCTGGAAATGCGCAGCGTCGCGCGGTCTTCCATCAGGCCGATGTTGTTGATGTCAGGTACTTTGGAACAACCCACGCCCTGGTCGATCCAGCGCACCACGTAGCCCAGGATGCCCTGGCAGTTGTTGTCGACTTCGCGTTGCCTGTCGGCCGCGGGCCAGTCGGGCGTGGCGGTCACCGGCACACTGAGCAAGTCGTTGAGTAGGGCATCAGCCACACTGGCGAGACTGGTCTTCTCGAGTTCGATCTGCACCGCCTGCACATCGACCTGGTGATAGTGCAGGGCGTGCAGGGTGGCGGCGGTCGGCGACGGCACCCAGGCGGTGTTGGCGCCGGCCTTGGGATGGGCGATCTTCTGTTCAAGCATCGCGGCCATCAGGTCGGGCATCGCCCACATGCCCTTGCCGATTTGCGCACGACCGCGCAGCCCGCAGTCGAGCCCGATCAGGACATTGCTTTTTTCATAGGCGATGATCCAGGGGGTCGATTTCATGTCGCCCTTCTTGATCATCGGCCCGGCTTCCATGGTGCTGCGCATTTCGTCGCCGGTGCGATCGAGGAAGCCGGTGTTGATGAAGGCCACGCGCGCCGGCGCGGCGCCGATGCAGGCCTTCAGGTTGACGCTGGTACGCCGCTCTTCGTCCATGATGCCCATTTTCAGGGTGTGGCGCGGCAGGGCCAGCAAATCCTCGACCCGGCCGAACAGTTCATCGGCAAATGCGGCTTCCGCCGGACCATGCATTTTCGGCTTGACCACGTACATCGAACCGGTGCGCGAATTGGCGCGCCGCTGCAAGTCGTGGATCGCGCAGGCGCTGCATACCACCGCATCGAGAATGCCTTCGGGCATCTCGTGCCCATTGCGATCGAGAATCGCCGGGTTGGTCATCAGGTGGCCGACATGGCGCACGAACATCAGGGACCGGCCGTGCAGGGTGAGTGTGGTGCCGTCCGGCCGGATGTACTGGCGGTCGGGATTGGCGCGCCTGGTGAAGGTCTTGCCTCCCTTGGTCACCTCTTCAGTCAGGTCGCCCTTCATCAGGCCCAGCCAGTTGCGATAGATGTTGATCTTGTCAGGTGCGTCCACCGCAGCGACCGAATCCTCGCAATCCATGATGGTGGTCAATGCCGCCTCGACCAGCACATCCTTGACGCCGGCGGCGTCGGTCTTGCCGATGGCGTCGCCGGCATCGATCTGGATCTCGAAGTGCAGGCCGTGGTTGATCAGCAATAACGCGGTCGGCGCGGCAGCCGGGCCATTGAAGCCCCTGAATTTGGCCGGGTCGGAGAGCGCGCTGATGCCGGCCTTGAGCTGCACCTGCAAGGCGCCGCCAACCACCTTGTAGGCCACGGCGTCGGCGTGCGATCCGTTCGCCAGCGGCGCCGCCAGGTCGAGAAAAGCGCGCGCGCGTGCGATCACCAGATTGCCGCGCAGCGGGTTGTAGCCAGTGCCTTTTTCGGCGCCGCCGGTCTCGGCAATCGCGTCGGTGCCATACAGCGCGTCGTACAGGCTGCCCCAGCGCGCATTGGCGGCATTGAGCGCGTAGCGCGGATTGGACATCGGCACCACCAGTTGCGGGCCGGCTTGCTGTGAAATTTCGCTGTCGACGTTGGCGGTCGAGGCTTTGACCACGGCCGGGACCGGCGCCAGGTAGCCGATGCCTTCGAGAAACCTGCGGTAGGCGGCCATGTCCTGAATCGGACCGCGATGCGCCGCATGCCAGGCGTCAAGCTCGCGCTGCAGGCGCTCGCGTTCGGCCAGCAGGGCGCGGTTTTTCGGCGCAAGGTCGTGCACCAGGGCGGCGAAACCCTGCCAGAACTTTTCGCTTTCGACGCCGGTGCCGGGCAACACCTCGGTCTGGATGAATCGGTCGAGGCTGGCCGCCACCTGCAGGCCGTGACGCGAAATGCGCTCACTCATGATGTTCTCCGGAAACTCTTGGGGTATTGGAAAAGATGGAAAATAAACTGTGCGTTGTATCGACCGATACCGATCACTCGCACATCAGGCAGACCATCCGGAACGGGCAAGCATCGCCGCGGCAATCCGGTTGTGGCGCTCGATCAAGTCGGGCAAATCGATACCACTCACCAGTTTACCCGCCTCGACCCGCGCTTGGCCGTTGATCACCGAGAACCAGGCGTTCTGCGGCGCGCAGGTCATCAGACTCGCCACCGGATCACCCTGCGCACCGGCATGCGCCAGATCGTCAATGCGAAAGCCGACCAGGTCGGCGGCCATGCCGGGCGCCAGGCTGCCGATGTCGTCACGGTTAAGCACCGCGGCGCCGCCGAGCGTGGCGAGTTCAAGCGCCGCGCGCGCCGAAAAGCGGTCGGCGCGCGACTCGAACCCCGGCCAGCCCACACGTGCCAGCAGCATCGCCAGCCGCGCCTCGGCCAGCAGGTGATTGCTGTCGCTGCTGGCCGATCCATCGACGCCCAACCCTACGCGCACGCCGGCAGCGATCATGGCCGGTACCGGCGCGATGCCCGAGGCCAGGATCATGTTGCTGCTGGGACAATGGCACACGCCGCTACGGCTCGCGCCCAGCAACGCGATCTCCTCTGCCGACGGATGCACCATGTGGGCAAACCACACGTCGGGCCCGAGCCAGCCCAGGCTTTCGGCGTAGGCGATCGGCCGCATGCCGAACTTTTCAATGCAGTAACGCTCTTCATCGAGGGTTTCGGCCAGATGGGTGTGCAGTGCGACGCCCGGATGGGCGCGCGCCAGCGCCGCCGATTCGCGCATCAGGTCGGCACTGACCGAAAACGGCGAGCAGGGCGCCAACGCGATGCGCGTCATCGCGCCATGCGCGGCGTCGTGATGCGCCTCGATCAGGCGCCGGCTATCGGCGAGGATCGCGCGCTCGTCCTCACACACCCGGTCGGGCGGCAGGCCATCCTGCGATTCGCCCACGCTCATGCTGCCGCGGGTGGCATGAAAGCGCACGCCCATCGCCTGGGCGGCGGCGATGCTGTCATCGAGCCTGGCACCGCCGGGAAACAGATACAGATGGTCGGCCACCGTGGTGGCGCCGGAAAGCATCAGTTCGGCCAGCGCGATCTGGGTGCTGACATACACCGCCTCGGGGTTCAGTTCGGCCCACACCGGGTAGAGCGCACGCAGCCAGTCAAACAACACGAGGCCCGGCCCGGTGCCGATCGCGCGCGTCAGCGTCTGGTACATGTGGTGATGGCAATTGATGAGGCCCGGTAGTACCACGCAGCCACGCGCGGCGATGGTCTTGCGCGGCGTGCGTGAGCCCGGCTCCGCGGCCATCCACTGCCGCAACTCCGTGCTGCTGCCCACCTGCTCGACCAGGTTGCCGCGGATGAACAGCGCGCCGTCGGCGATTTCGCGGCGCGTGGCGTCCAGCGTTACCAGTACCGCGGCGTGTTCGATCAGCAGGGTTTCGTCGACCATGCTGTCAATGCCCCGCGAATTCGCACACCACAAACGGCGCGATGCCATCGGCACGCAGGGCCCGCGAGCCGCCAAGCTCCGGCAAATCGATGATGGCCGCGGGCAGTATCGCGCCAGCGCCCAGGCGCTTGAGCAGCTTGACCGCAGCGAGCATGGTGCCGCCGGTGGCGATCAGATCGTCGATCAACAGCACGCGGCTGCCGGACGAAACGGCATCGCTGTGCATCTGGATCGCCGCGCTGCCGTATTCAAGCTCGTATTCCTCGGTCAAGGTGTCAAACGGCAGCTTGCCTTTCTTGCGCACCGGCACGAAGCCGCGGTTGAGCTCATAGGCAATCACCGACCCGAGAATGAACCCGCGCGCATCGATGCCGGCCACCACATCGATCCGTTCATCCATGAAGCGATGGACGAAGATGTCGATCAGCACGCGGAAGGTCTTGGCGTCCGACAACAGCGGCGTGATGTCGCGAAACATGACCCCGGCCTGCGGCCAGTCGGGCACCGTGCGCACCCGCGAGCGGATGAAATCCGAGAGCGGCAGGTTGTCGGACATCAAAGAATCCACCAAAGAGACCACGGCGCTCTGGCCGGCGATTTGCCCGTTGCTGTTTGCAAGCGGAATCGTCCGGCGCGGCCGGCGATTTCGTTCATACATCTGCCCGACAAAAGTAGGTTTTTACTTTTGTCGGAATCGTCAACGCGGTAATTCGGACACGCCCATCAAAAATTCGTCAACCGCGCGCGCGCATTGGCGCCCCTCGCGAATCGCCCACACCACCAGCGATTGGCCGCGGCGCATGTCGCCGGCGGCGAACACCTTGGACACCGAAGTGCGGTAGGCCTTGTCGCCTTCGGTTGGCGCGCGGGCGTTGTTGCGCGCGTCCTTCTCGATGCCGAACGCATCGACCACGCCTTGCACCGGCGACACAAAGCCCATCGCCAACAGCACCAGGTCGGCCTTGACATCGAACTCCGAATCCGGCACTTCGCTCATCTTGCCGTCTTTCCATTCGAGCCGGCAGGCGACCAGCTTTTCGAGTTTACCGTTGCGCCCCTCGAAGCGTTTGGTCGCCACGCTCCAGTCGCGTTCACAGCCTTCTTCATGGCTCGACGAAGTGCGCAGCTTGGTTGGCCAGTAGGGCCACACCAACGGCTTGTTTTCCTGCTCTGGCGGGGTAGGCAGCAACTCGTATTGGGTGACCGACTGTGCGCCGTGCCGGTTCGAGGTGCCGACGCAATCGGAACCGGTGTCGCCACCGCCGATCACCACCACATGTTTGCCAGTGGCGAGAAGCTGCTCTTTGAGCTTGTCGCCGGCGTTGACCTTGTTTTGCTGCGGCAGGAACTCCATCGCGAAATGGATGCCATCGAGGTCGCGCCCCGGCACCGGCAGGTCGCGCGGCTGCTCGGCACCGCCCGAAATCACCACCGCGTCGAACTCGGCTTGCAACTGCGCCGGCGTTATCGTCAAGTTCGAGAAATTGTTGATCGACGCATCCAGCGGCTTGTCGCCGACGAACACGCCGGTGCGAAATACCACGCCTTCGGCCTGCATCTGTTCGACACGCCGGTCGATCAGGTGCTTTTCCATCTTGAAATCGGGAATCCCGTAACGCAACAGCCCGCCGATGCGATCGTTCTTCTCGAACACGGTCACGTCGTGGCCAACGCGCGCCAATTGCTGTGCGGCCGCCAGGCCGGCCGGCCCGGATCCGACGACGGCGACCTTCTTGCCGCTTCTAGTCGGTGACGGCAGCGGCTGCACCCAGCCTTTTTCCCAGCCGGTATCGATGATGAAGTGTTCGATCGACTTGATGCCGACGGCATCATCGTTGATGTTGAGCGTGCAGGCCGATTCGCACGGTGCCGGGCAGATGCGGCCGGTGAACTCGGGGAAATTGTTGGTTGAATGCAGGACCTCGAGCGCCTCGCGGACATTGCCCTGATAGACCAGGTCATTCCAGTCCGGAATGATGTTGTTCACCGGGCAACCGTTGTTGCAGAAAGGGATGCCGCAATCCATGCAGCGCGCACCCTGCTTTTTGGCAGCCTCGTCCGACAGCCGCATGACGAATTCGCGGTAGTGTTTCTTGCGCGACTGCGGCGCTTCGTAATGCTCCTCCTCGCGCGCGAGTTCGAGGAATCCGGTGACTTTTCCCATCTGCAACCTCAATGCTTGTTTGACTGGTTCAATTACCGATCAGGATTTCCCGCCATCAAGGACGGGAGATCTTCACCCAACGGCGTTGCAGGGGCTCAGGCTGCGACCTTTTCAACTGTCCTGGCGTTGCCGGCGGCTTCCCACAACTCTCCCAGGGCGCGCTTGTACTCGGTCGGAAACACCTTGACGAACCTGCCACGCTCGTTGGTCCAGTCGTCGAGAATGTTGCGCGCCCGGGTCGACCCGGTGAACTTGAAGTGGCGTTCGACCAGATGCTTGAGGATTGCTTCGTCGGTTTCGCGTGGACTGCCGCGCCGTTCGCTGTGCCAGCCCTGCTGCGAAGTGCGACTTTGCTCCTCCGACGGCGCGACGGGTTCAAGGACGCACATGGTGGTGTTGCACTTCTTTTCGAAGTCGCCGTCGAAGTCGTAGACATAGGCGATGCCGCCGGACATGCCGGCGCCGAAGTTGCGCCCGGTGGTGCCAAGCACGACCACGGTGCCGCCGGTCATGTACTCGCAGCCATGGTCGCCGGTTCCCTCGACCACCGCGACCGCGCCCGAATTACGCACCGCGAACCGCTCCCCCGCGACACCGTTGAAATACGCTTCGCCGGCGATCGCGCCGTACAGCACGGTATTGCCGACGATGATGTTGTCGACTGCCCAGCCGCGAAACTCGGTGTTCGGGCGCACGATGATGCGGCCACCGGACAAACCCTTGCCGACATAGTCATTGGCTTCGCCGACCAGGTCGAGCGTGATGCCATGGGCCAGGAACGCGCCCGCTGACTGACCGACGGTGCCCTGCAACTGGACATGAATGGTGTCGTCGGGCAGCCCTTCGTGACCGTAACGTCGCGCCACTTCGCCGGACAGCATCGCACCGATGGTGCGGTTGAGATTCTTCACCGTCTGGATGAACTGGACCTTTTCACCGCGGTCTAGCGCCGGCGCCGCCATCGCAATGAGCTTGTGATCGAGCGCCTTGGCCAGACCGTGATCCTGCTCCTCGGTCTGGAAACGCGGCACGCTGGCAGGAACGTCGGGTTGGTGAAAAATGCGCGCGAAATCGAGCCCGCTTGCCTTCCAGTGCGAAATCGCCCTGGTGCGGTCGAGATAGTCGGTGCGGCCGATCATCTCTTCGAATTTGCGGATGCCCAGCTGCGCCATGATCTGGCGCGCCTCTTCGGCGACGAAGAAGAAGAAATTCACCACATGCTCCGGCTTGCCGGCGAACTTGCGGCGCAGCACCGGGTCCTGGGTTGCAACCCCGACCGGGCAGGTGTTGAGATGACATTTGCGCATCATGATGCATCCGGTGGTGACCAGCGGCGCGGTGGCGAAACCCATCTCGTCGGCGCCGAGCATGGCGGCAATCACGACATCGCGCCCGGTTTTCATCTGCCCATCGGCCTGGACCCGGATCCGGCTGCGCAAATGGTTCAGCACCAGGGTCTGCTGGGTCTCGGAAAGGCCCAGTTCCCACGGCGTGCCGGCATGCTTGATCGACGACAGCGGCGAGGCGCCGGTGCCGCCGTCGTGCCCGGCGATCACCACATGATCGGCCTTGGCCTTGGAGACGCCTGCGGCCACCGTTCCGACGCCGACTTCCGAAACCAGCTTGACCGAGATCGAGGCCCGCGGGTTGGCGTTCTTGAGGTCGTGGATCAGTTGCGCCAGGTCCTCGATCGAGTAAATATCGTGGTGCGGTGGTGGCGAGATCAGCCCGACACCTGGCACCGAAAAGCGCAGTTTGGCAATGTATTCGCTGACCTTGTGGCCCGGCAGTTGGCCGCCTTCGCCGGGCTTCGCGCCCTGCGCCATCTTGATCTGGATCTGGTCGGCAGAGATCAGGTACTCGGCGGTCACGCCAAAGCGGCCCGAGGCGACCTGCTTGATCTTCGAGCGCAGGGAGTCGCCGGCGATCAGCGGAATGTCGGCTTCAACGCGATCGCGGCCGAGCACCGAGGCAATGCTTTCGCCGGCCGCAAGCTTGATGCCCTTGAGGTCATTGCGATAGCGCAGTTCGTCTTCGCCGCCTTCGCCGGTATTCGATTTGCCGCCGATGCGGTTCATGGCGACCGCCAGGGTTGCATGCGCTTCGGTCGAAATTGATCCGAGCGACATTGCGCCAGTGACAAAACGCTTGACGATTTCGCGGGCGGGCTCGACTTCATCAAGCGGAATCGCCTTGGCCGGATCAATGCGAAACTCGAACAGGCCGCGCAGGGTCATATGGCGCTTCGACTGATCGTTGATGATCTGCGCGTATTCCTTGTAGGAACTGAAGTTGTTGGCACGCGCCGAGTGCTGCAACTTGGCAATCGCGTCGGGCGTCCACATATGTTCTTCGCCGCGGATACGGAAGGCGTATTCGCCGCCGGCATCGAGCATATGCGCCAGCACCGGGCTGGACCCGAAGGCCTGTTGATGCAGACGTACCGCCTCCTCGGCCACTTCGAATATGCCGATGCCTTCGACGTTCGACGCGGTGCCGCGAAAGTACTTGTTGACCAGCGCGCTGGAAAGTCCGACGGCCTCGAAAATCTGCGCGCCGCAATAGCTCATGTAGGTCGATATTCCCATTTTCGAGAATACCTTCATGAGTCCCTTGCCGACGGCCTTCTGGTAGTTGTAGATTGCCTTTTCGGGCGACAACGCGCCCGGCAGGCCACGCGCCATTGCAGCCAGCGTTTCCATTGCCAGATAAGGATGGATCGCTTCGGCGCCATAGCCGGCGAGCAGCGCGAAGTGATGGACTTCGCGCGCCGAACCGGTTTCGACCACCAATCCGGTGGTGGTACGCAGACCTTTTTGCACGAGATGGTGATGGATCGCGCTGGTGGCCAGCAGGGCCGGAATCGGCACACTCTGCGCATCGACCTTGCGGTCGGACACGATCAGCAGGTTGTGGCCGGTCTTGAGCGCATCCACGGCCTCCGCGCAAAGCGACGCCAGGCGCGCCTCGATGCCATCCTTGCCCCAGGCAACCGGGTAACAGATGTCGAGCTCGTACGACTTGAATTTGCCGCCGGTGTGCTTGTCGATTTCGCGGATCTTCGCCATGTCGTGGAAGTCAAGCACCGGCTGGGTGACTTCGAGGCGCATCGGCGGGTTGATGTTGTCCTTGTCAAGCAGGTTCGGGCGCGGGCCGACGAAGGTGACCAGCGACATCACCATCTGCTCGCGGATCGGATCGATCGGCGGGTTGGTGACCTGCGCGAACAGCTGCTTGAAATAGTGGTACAGGGGCTTGAGCTTGCTAGACATCACCGCCAGGGGCGAATCGTTGCCCATTGAGCCGATCGCCTCTTCTGCGCTGGCGGCCATCGGACTCATCAGGAACTTGATGTCTTCCTGGGTGTAGGCGAACACCTGCTGGCGATCGAGCAAGGCGACTTTCGCCGGCGGTAGCTCGATCCGGGTGGCGACGTCATCGAGCCGGACGCGGACGCTGTCGATCCAGGATTTGTACGGCCGCGCGTTGGCGTAGGTGTCCTTGAGTTCCTTGTCGTCGATGATGCGCCCCTGTTCGAGGTCGATCAGGAACATCTTGCCCGGCTGCAGGCGCCACTTCTTGATGATCTTCGATTCCGGAATCGGCAGCACGCCGACTTCGGAGGCCATGACGACGATGTCGTCATCGGTCACGATATAGCGGGCCGGACGCAGGCCGTTGCGGTCGAGCGTGCCGCCGATGTGTCGGCCGTCGGTGAATGCCATCGCAGCGGGTCCGTCCCAGGGCTCCATCATCGCGGCGTGATATTCGTAGAAGGCGCGGCGGTTGTCGTCCATCAGGGTGTGCTGTTCCCATGCCTCGGGAATCATCATCATCATGGCTTGCGGCAGGGGGTAGCCGGCCATCACCAGAAGTTCGAGTGCGTTGTCGAAGCAGGCGGTATCGCTCTGGCCTTCATAGATGAGTGGAAACAGCTTCTTGAGATCGTCGCCCAGGACTGACGATTTCATCACGCCTTCGCGCGCCCGCATCCAGTTGAAGTTGCCCTTGACGGTATTGATCTCGCCGTTGTGCGCGATCATGCGGTATGGGTGCGCCAGCGGCCATTCAGGGAAGGTATTGGTCGAAAAACGCTGGTGGACCAATGCGAGCGCGGAGATACAGCGGGGATCCTGCAAATCCTCGTAATAGACGCCCACCTGGTCGGCCAGCAGAAGGCCTTTGTAGACCACCGTGCGCGCCGACATCGACGGCACGAAGAACTCCTTGCCGTGCAAAAGATTGAGCGCCTGGATGGCATGGCCACTGGACTTGCGGATCACGTACAGCTTGCGCTCGAGCGCATCGGTGACCATGATGTCCGGACCGCGGCCGATGAATATCTGGCGGATGACCGGCTCCTTGGCCCGCACCGTCGGCGACATCGGCATGGCGGTATCGACCGGCACGTCGCGCCAGCCAAGCACCACCTGGTTTTCGGCACGGACAGCACGTTCGATCTCCTGCTCGCACGCGAGACGGGACGCCTGCTCCTTCGGCAGGAATACCATGCCAACGCCATATTCGCCGGGTGGCGGCAAGGCGACGCCGAGTTTGGCAAGCTCCTCGCGATACAACTGATCGGGCATTTGCAGAAGGATGCCGGCGCCGTCCCCCATGAGCGCATCAGCGCCAACCGCGCCGCGGTGATCGAGGTTTTTGAGAATCAGAAGGCCCTGCTCAACAATCGAGTGCGAGCGTTTGCCTTTGATGTGCGCCACAAATCCGACACCGCATGCATCGTGTTCGTTGCGCGGGTCATACAGGCCTTGTGCAGCCGGAGCGTCGAAGATCTGATCCATGGCATTCCTTTTGCTGCTGCACCGTCAAGTGCAGTGCACCCAAATTTTGGAGTGCCGACTATACGCCAACCGACCTTGGCGCTCAACAACAATAAATGGGGTCAGACCCCATTTATTTGAATTTTCGGACTTCGTTCAATTAAGTGGGGCCAGATTGAATTTTTCGAGGCCGCCCGCGCGGCAACGGGAGGCCGCGGCGGGGCAGGTCCTTGCCGATCAAGGATAGGCCGTCAGATCCGAGGACCCAACCTTTGAGCGTGGCTTTGGTGATGGCGGCTTGTTCTTCACGAACCACTCCGAGGCTTACAATCTCCTTATATGCCGCCTCGCGCGCAAATGGCGTATTTCCCAAGGCCCAGAATAGCGGATGCTCACTTACAATCGGATCGACGCGATGTCCGATATTGTGCTGATAACTTGACCAGAAATATTCACCAGGCACACTTGCCAATCCAGCGCGGACCGGATTGAGGTCGATGTAGGCCATACAAGTAAAAAGGTAGCGCTCACTATCGATCACTGTGGCTCTGTAGCGACCCTGCCAAAGAGTGCCTGTCCGCTGATAGCGATCGTTGAAGTAGCGCACATAACTTCGACCAAGGGACTGCATGAACATCGACAGCCCAGTCGCGGCATTCGGTGTGGCAAGCAAATGAAAATGGTTGCTCATCAGGACATATGCGTGGATCGCAACATCAAAATCGCGCGAAGCGCTGAGGATCAGGGATAGCATGCGTTCAAAATCAGCGCTCGATCGAAACACCAGCTGTTGGTTGGTGCCACGCTGAATGATGTGATGCGGTTGTCCAGCGACAACCAGGCGGGGCAGCCGAGCCATAGTAGGAGATGCCACTGCGGCAATAAATGGGGTCAGACCCCATTTTATGTCAGATGTCTTCGACTGCGAAGAGTCGCCTGTGCTCCCGCATGGCGTAGCGATCAGTCATTCCGGAAATATAGTCGGCGACAGCGCGGGCACGTCCGGTATCCGCCTTTACCTGGTATTGTGGCGGAAGCAGCCGTGGGTCCGTCAGGAATGCGCCGAACAGTTCGCTGACTATGCGCCTTCCTTTGGTGCTCATGCGCTGAACCTGGTAGTGCTGGTACAGGTTGTCACGCAGGAAGCGCTTGAGTTCCAGTGACTCGGCCCGAATGGCATCGCTGTGTGCGACGATTGGCGGGGCTGCACGCACGTCCGCGAGACTTTGCGGCGCCAATGCGACCAGGGCCTGCTCGGTGGTGTCGGCCAGGTCGCGCATCAGAGTGTTGATCATGCGACGAATGGTTTCATTGATCTTGCGCCGTATGGCTACGTTCGGAAACAAGGTCTGCGCTAACTCGAAGTGGCGTTGAAAAAGCGGGATTTCAGACAATTGTTCCAGATCGATCAGGCCGGACCGGAGCCCGTCATCGATATCGTGGTTGTTGTAGGCAATTTCGTCGGCCAGGTTGGTGATCTGCGCTTCAAGCGATGGCTGGGTGTCATCAATGAAACGGCGACCGACATCGCCCAATGTGGCGGCGATATCGCGAGCACAATGCTTGAGGATACCTTCGCGAGTCTCGAACGTCAGGTTGAGTCCGTCGAACGCGCCATAGCGTTCCTCGAGAGAATCGACCACGCGCAAACTCTGTAGATTGTGTTCGAATCCACCGTCATCGCGCATGCATTCATTGAGTGCGTCCTGCCCGGCATGACCGAACGGTGTGTGCCCGAGATCGTGTGAGAGCGCGATCGCTTCGACAAGATCCTCATCCACGCGCAGACGACGGGCAAGTGAACGTGCAAGCTGGGCCACCTCGATCGAATGCGTGAGACGGGTGCGAAACAGGTCGCCTTCATGATTGACGAAGACCTGGGTCTTGTATTCAAGGCGGCGGAAGGCGGTCGAGTGGATGACGCGGTCACGGTCACGCTGAAACTCGGTGCGTGATTCCGAACCCGGTTCCGGCCAACGCCTGCCACGGGACATTTTGTCTGTTGCGGCATAGATGGCTGGCTCGAACATCAGGGTTCAATCGCCGCGAGTGCAGTGTGCCAGCGCCATGCCGACCATGTCGTCGGCTACCGGCGCGACAAACGCCTCTCCGAGGCGCTTGAGGAGCACATAGCGAATCGCCCCGCCCTCGGCCTTTTTGTCGATCCGCATCAGTTCCAGATATCGCGCGATCCCCAGGTCGGGACCGGCTACCGGCAATCCGGCACGGCCAACCAGGCTGCGCACGCGGGCAACGTCCGTCGGCGAGATGTGACCCAGCCGGCATGACAAATCGGCCGCGATGACCATACCTGCGGCGACTGCCTCGCCGTGAAGCCAGCTCCCGAAGCCCAGGCCCGCTTCAATTGCATGGCCGAATGTGTGCCCAAGATTGAGCCATGCGCGATTGCCTGCCTCGCGCTCATCCTGGATCACGATTTCCGCCTTGATTTCGCATGAGCGCCGGATCGCATAGGCGAGCGCAACACCATCGCGGCGCAGCAAGCCTGCAAGATTGGTTTCCAGCCAGGCAAGAAAGTCCATGTCATAGATGAAACCATACTTCACGACTTCGGCCAGTCCTGAACGAAACTCGCGGTCTGGCAAGCTGGAAAGGGTATCGGTATCGGCCAGGACCAGAATCGGCTGGTGAAAGGCGCCGATCATGTTCTTGCCAAGCGGGTGGTTGATCGCGGTTTTCCCGCCGACCGATGAGTCGACCTGCGCCAGAAGGGTCGTAGGCATCTGGATGAACCGAATGCCGCGCTGATAGGTCGCCGCCGCGAAGCCGGTCATGTCGCCGATGACCCCGCCACCGAGGGCGATGAGGGTGGTCTTGCGGTCGCAATGATGATCGAGCAGTGCCGCGTACACCAGGTTCAGGGTTTCCCAGGTTTTGGCGGCTTCGCCGTCGGGAAGCAGGATCTCAAGCGGCAAGATTCCGAGTTGCCGCAGCGTTTCCCGCAGACGCGGCAGAAACATGGGGGCAATCCGGTCGCTTGTCACAATTGCTGCATGTCCGCGAATATGCGAGCCCAACAGCGCCGCGTTGTCGATCAGCGACGGACCGATCAGAATCGGGTATGAGCGTTCGCCTAGGTCGACGCGTAGTTCATCCATGTATTTCTAATCTGCTGTTCGAGTTTGCCCGCCAGTTGGTGCGGGCTCTGGCGACCGGTATCCATGATCATGTGCGCCGCTTCCCGGTACAGCGGGTCGCGGTCAACGTACAGTTGGCGCAGGCGGGCCTCGGGATCCGCGGTTCGCAACAATGGGCGATTGCGGTCCTGCTGGGTGCGCTGCCAAAGATCCGGCGCCTGGGCGTGAAGATACACCACGAAACCCGTAGTCTTGAGCGCCTCGCGATTGGCCGGGTCGAGTATTGCCCCGCCGCCGGTGGCAAGCACGATTCCCGCGCGCCTCGTGATTTCGGCAATCACCTGGGATTCACGCTGCCGGAAACCGGCCTCGCCTTCGATCTCGAAAATCACCGGGACCTTGACGCCGGTGCGTGCTTCGATCTCATGGTCCGAGTCGAAAAATGTGCGACCGAAATGCCGCGCGAGCAAACGGCCGATAGTCGTCTTGCCAGCGCCCATCAAACCGACCAGATAGATGTTTGGATCCTGAGGTTCCACAGTTGGAAATTGTAGCAGCCGCACTTCGATGCGCATCTTCACCAGATCGCGGCGAAAAAAAGCCGGGCTGGGCCCGGCTTTGACTGATGAAACAGGGATCAACGCAGGTTCAAACGCTCGCTCACGACGCGCGGCGAGATGAACACGAGCAGTTCGGTTTTGTCATTGCTGCGCTGCGTGTTGCGGAACAGGTTGCCAAACACCGGCAGGTCACCGAAGAACGGCACCTTGGTCAGCGAATCGCGTTCGTTCTGCGTGTAGATGCCACCGATGACCACTGTGCCGCCGTTGTCAACCAGGACCTGCGTCTTCACCGCCTTGGTGTCAATTGCAAAGCCGGCGGTGGTGACCTGGCCGACCGAGTCCTTATTCACCTGCACGTCCATGATGATGTTGCCTTCAGGCGTGATTTGCGGCTTGACCTTGAGGCTCAGGTTGGCCTTGCGGAATGTCACCGAGGTGGCGCCGCTGCTGGTTGCCTGCTGATAGGGCAACTCCGTGCCCTGCTCGATCGTGGCCTCGATCTGGTCGGCCGTCAGGACGCGCGGCGCGGAAATGATTTTCCCCTTGCCTTCAGCCTCAAGCGCGGAGATTTCCAGGTTGATGAATCGGCTGAAACTGTTGGTGAACAGCGAAACGGCGAGACTGCCGGCGTTGATGCCGTTGATGCCTTGAGCCGGCATGCTCACGTTTTGTGTATTCGGAATATAACTTGTGCCGGTTGCTGCCGCTTGCTGGCTTTGCTCGCCAACACCGAGGTAATTGCCGGTAATTCCATATCGCAGGCCCGTATTTCCACCCAAGCCATTGCCCGGAAACGCCCTGCCCTGGATTGCCGCAAAATCACCGGTCCCGAGCTTGGCACCGAGGTTCTTGCTGAAAGTGTCCGTCGCTTCAACGATCCTGGCCTCGATCAGTACCTGACGCACCGGAATGTCGATCTTGCCAATCAGCTTGCGCACTTCTTCAAGGCGGGTCGGCGTGTCTTGCACAAAGAGCTGGTTGGTCCGTGCATCAACCACCGCGCTGCCACGCTTGGATAGGATCTTCTGCGTCGGATCGGCCAGCAGCGTGCGTACGTTCGCCGCGCTCTGGTAATTGAGCTGGAAGCTCTCCGTGCGCGTCGGCTCAAGATCGGAAATCTGCACCCGTTGCTCGAGATCGAGTTTTTCCTTGGTCGCCAACTCATCGCGAGGTGCGATCCAGATCACATTGCCGTTTTTGCGCATATCCAGACCGCGCGTCTGAAGAATGATGTCAAGTGCCTGGTCCCAAGGCACGTCCTTGAGACGCAGGGTCAGATTGCCGCCGACGGTGTCACTGGTGATGATGTTAAGGTTTGTGAAGTCGGCGATCACCTGGAGCACCGCTCGCACCTCAATGTTCTGGAAGTTGAGCGACAGCTTCTCGCCGTTGTAACCGCCGCGCGTTCCCTGGACAAGTTTGTTGGGGTCTTCCTTGATCGGCTTGACTTCAATCACGAACTGGGTATCGGACTGGTAGGCATTGTGTTCCCACAATCCCTTCGGCTCGATGACCATGCGCACGTTGTCGCCCTGGACGAAGGTATTGATGGTTTGCACCGGCGTCGCGAAATCGCCGACATCCAGACGACGACGCAGGTTATCCGGCAACTGACTCTTCTGGAAATCGACCACCAGCGTCTGACCTTGCTGCCTGATGTCGACCCCGGTATTGCGGTTGGCCAATTCGACGACCACGCGGCCTGAGCCGTCGGCGGCGCGACGGAAATCGATGTCACGCAAGGCAGAGCGACCGTCGGACGGCTTGGCTTCAGCAAAGCTGCCCGCCGCGACCGCCGGTGGGCCACCCGCAGTGGTCGCTCCATTGAGCGTCACCAGGATCGATTTGCCATCAACCTTGGTGTCATAGGTCACCGCGCTTTTCAGGTTCAGGACGATGCGCGAGCGGTCGCCGACCTGTACCACGCTCAGGCTGCGCAACTCGCCCTGACCTACCTCCTGGCTGTTGCGCCCCAAGGCATTGACGGTATTTGGAAAGTCCAGCGCGACGCGCGGCGGATTGGCCACCAGAAAACCGGCCGGCGGATTCCCGGGTTCATTCTTGAGATTGATCTTCAGGATAACCGTTGCGCCCTGTTGCGACACATTGAGCGATTCGATCGCATTCTGGGCTTGCGCGATTCCAACCGCAAAGGCCAAACCGAACATGGCCAGCATGCGCAAGCTGTTCTGCAGACGTCCGTGAATCATTTCTTTTCCTCCTGAAGTACCAAGGTACTGTCGCGGTAGATATATTCACCGCTGCCGTCTTCAATCATTTCCTGCAGCAACACTTCGGTTTCAGTGATGCCGACGATCTTGCCGTAACTCTGGCCCATGTAGTTGCCCAGTTTGACTCGATGAAGATTGGCGTCGGCCTTGATGATGGCGTAGAAGGCGCCCTTCTGTTGCATCGCCCCGACCATTTTCAGGCTTTCGAGCGGATAGGATTCGAGTACTTCCTTGCGCCTGCTCAAGTCGGGCCGCGGTCCGGCGCTTGTTCGCGGCGCCTTTTTCGACTCATCGGTAAGAGCCGCCACCTTGGCGTTGTTGAAGGGGTCGACCAGCTTGTCCGACTCGTACTTGAACGGCTCGAATTTCTTCGGTTCGTCGATTTTCCTGACGATGCCGCGCATGTCCTTGGAGGTGTCGTCCATCCACTTGCGGATGTCCGCATTCTCTCCATCGCCACAACCGGCGAACAGAACAGGCGCAAGCAACAATGCTCGCTTGATCATTTCTTCGCACCTCCAGCCGGCGCCTTGGCTTTGCGCTGCGCGGCAACCTCATCGGGATCGAGGTAGCGAAAGGTCTTGGCCGTTGTCTCCAAGGCGAGCACTGTGCTGTTGGCGGGAATCGAAATTGCAATGTCATTGAGAGTGACAATCCTGCTGAGGTTCGCGATATCGCTGGCGAAGGCACCCAGATCGTGGTAGCTGCCGGTCACTCGAACGGAGATTGGTTGCTCCGCGTAATAGTCCTTGACGTTGACTGCCGCCGGCCGGAACAAATCGAACTGCAGACCACGGCCGAGTCCTGCCTGGTTTATATCGGTGAGCAAGGCATCCATCTCGGCCTTGCTCGGCAATTGTTTTTCCAGCGTTGCGACGTACTGGCCAACCTGAATGAGCTGTTTCTTCAATTCGGGAAGATTGACTGCCTTTTGCTTTTTGGCCTTGAAGTCCTCCTTGAGCTTGCCTTCCTTGACCTTGGCCGCCGCCAGTTCGTCGTTCAGGCCATCCCAATAGAAGTACCAGCCAGCCGCGACAACAATGGCGAGCAATATTGCAAGCGCCACAATCTTTGGGCCCGGCGCAGCGTTGCCGATATCCTTCCAGTTGACGTTCTTGAACTGATCCGCGATGCTCATTTCCGATCTCCCTCGATATCCGGTCAGACCTTGCCGGCCACAGGCGTGGCCGGCGCGGCGCCAGGCGCCACCGGTGTCGCTGGCGGCGCCGGATCCTTCGGCCGCACTATCGATACGACCATGGTGAACTCGTTGAGGCGTTTGGCCGGGCCGCTGCCGGCCACCATGACTGCCTTGATCTCGACCAACTCCGGCGCTGCGAGCCACGAATTGCGGGCCAGATTTCGGACGTAGTCCGCCACTTTCGCATTGTTCGCGGCCAATCCATTAATCGTCACCCGCGTGCCTGTCTGCCTGAGCGAGCGCAGATAAATGCCATCAGGCGTCACTTTTACCAGTTCGTCGAGCAGGTGCACCGGCAGGTTTCGATCGCCCTGCAAGTCCTCAACCGCTTTCTTGCGCGCCTCAAGGCCTCGAATTTCATCTTCCAGCTTGGCGATTTCCTTGATGTCGTCATCAAGTTTCTTGTTCGCCTTCTCGATGTACTCGTTGGTGGCGTTCTGCGAAGAGATCTGCTGGCTGATGACTACACCGACCATCCCTACGATGGCTGCACCGACCGCGGCAATAGCGCCGCACAGGATATAGAACTGGCGCCGCCGCGCCTGGCGCTTGATTTCCCGGTGAGGGAGGAGGTTGATTCTGATCATTCGTCGAACCTCCTCATCGCCAGGCCGCAGGCAACCATCAGCGCCGGGGCCTCGGTCGCTAGCTGCTTAGCCTTGACTCGGGTTGACGGCGCCATGTTGGCGAACGGGTTGGCGACAATCGTGTTGACCTGAGTTCGGGTGGCCACCACTTCGTCGAGACCAGGAATGACGGCACAACCGCCCGCCAGCACGATATGGTCGATCTGATTGAAGGAAGTGGAAGTAAAGAAAAACTGCATCGCCCGGGTGACTTCCTGCGCCAGGTTTTCCATGAACGGCCGCAACACGTCACCATCATAGTTGTCCGGCAGTCCGCCGGATTTCTTGCCACTTTCGGCCTCTTCGGGCGTCATGCCAAAAGCGCGCTGTATATCCTGCGTCAAATTATTGCCGCCGAACGCCTGCTCGCGGTTGTAAATCGCCTGATTGTTGCGCAGCACGGTGACGTTCATCATGTTGGCGCCGACGTCGATCAACGCGATTGACTGGTCGACACCACCGCCCGGCAACTGTTTTTCGATCATTTCGAAGGCCGTCTGCATCGAATACGACTCGACGTCCATGACCATGGCTTTCAAACCGGCGGACTCGGCCACCGCAACGCGGTCCTCGACTTTCTCCTTGCGCGAAGCTGCAATGATCACCTCAACCTCCTCGCTGCTGGTCGGCGACGGGCCAACCACCTGGAAGTCGAGATTGACTTCATCAAGCGCGAACGGAATATATTGATTGGCCTCGGTTTCGACCTGTATCTCCAGTTCCTCCTCGCGCAGGCCGGCGGGCACGACGATCTTCTTGGTGATTACGGCCGCCGCTGGCAAGGCCATCGCGACATTCTTCGTGCGGGTCGCCATTTTTTTCCACGCGCGTTTTACCGCCTCGGCGACCGCTTCAAGATTGGTGATGTTGCCGTCCAGCACTGCATCTTTGGGCAACGGCTCGATCGCGTAGCGCTCAATGCGATACGCCTGCTTGCCTGCGTCCGCAACTTCGACCATCTTGACCGACGAGGAGCTGATGTCCAGTCCGATCAGTGGCTGCGCCTTCGGGTTAAATATGTCGAACGCCAAAGTGTCGTCCCCCAAAAAAGAAAATGCCGACGCGGACCCATCTCCGACAACAGCCGACTTGCGCCTGGATAAGAAAACAGTCCGAGTCAATTGCGATCGGATCACGCATTGCGTTTGAATCCCGAAAGACTCCGGACAATGCCGCCTTTGTCCTTTCGGGACAAGCGATTAGCGACAATGCTCACAAATTACATTAAATCCTATCAGCAACTGCAAAGCAAGCAAACACCTTTTGGGTGTTTGGCTGTTGTGGCAGATTTACCACACACGAAGTCAGTACTTCGCCATCATCGATCAGCGGTCCTACATAGCGCGCAGTTATAATCGAAGCAGGCTTTAATTGCGGTCAATCACATTGGTCGCTTCCCACTTTTTCAATTAAATCATGGCCCTAACCAGATCAGCACGATGGATTGCAGGGGTTTTTGCCATAATTTTG
Source organism: Burkholderiales bacterium (assembly GCA_031423955.1). Taxonomy (GTDB): domain Bacteria; phylum Pseudomonadota; class Gammaproteobacteria; order Burkholderiales; family JAEUOS01; genus JAEUOS01. The sequence goes on along the minus strand of JANPGJ010000129.1, from coordinate 41,074 downwards.
GCCCCCGTCGCAGTCGGCGTGCTGATCCTTGCGTTTGCGGTTGGGTGGGCCTATCCCGGCCTGCCTTCGATTGATGCATTGACGGACTATCAACCGAAGATCCCGTTGCGAGTATTTAGCGCCGACGGTCTGCTGATCGGTGAATTTGGCGAAGAGCGCCGGAACGTAGTGCGTTTCGAAGACGTGCCGGTGCTGATGAAACAGGCGATCCTGGCGGCAGAAGACGACCGTTTCTACCAGCACGGCGGTGTAGATACCATTGGCGTGCTGCGCGCCGTCATGTCCAACGTAACGAGTCCGGGTAAGCAACAGGGCGCGTCGACGATCACCATGCAGGTGGCAAGAAATTTCTTCATTTCCAGCGAAAAGACCTATACGCGAAAGTTCTACGAAGCGCTGCTTGCATTCAAGATCGAAGCTTCCCTGAGCAAGGACAAAATCTTCGAGATTTACATTAACCAGATTTTTCTGGGGCAGCGCGCCTACGGCTTCGCATCGGCAGCCCAGATTTACTTCGGCAAGCAGTTGAAGCAGATCAGTCCAGCCGAAGCCGCCATGCTGGCGGGTTTGCCGAAGGCCCCTTCTGCATTCAACCCGGTGGTCAATCCGAAACGCGCCAGAACCCGCCAGTTGTACATTCTCGATCGCATGAAATCGTTAGGTTATTTGACTACCGAGCAACATGCCGGCGCCGCAAAGGAGACCCTCAACGTCAAGCGAGACGTCAATGATTTTCCGTTGAAAGCCGAATTTGTGGCTGAAATGGCGCGTCAACTGGCCCTGGAGCGATTTGGGGACGACACTTACACACGAGGCCTTCGCGTCCATACAACCATTCTCAAGGCCGATCAGGAGGCAGCACACGCGGCGCTCAGACGGGCCGTCATGGACTATGAGCGGCGCCACGGATATCGCGGCCCGGAAGCGTTTGTGGAGCTCAAGACCGGCAATGACGATGAACTGGAAGATGCACTGCAGGATTTGGCCGACAGCGAAGATCTGTTGGCCGCAGTGGTCCTGGATGCCTCTCCCAAGGGGGTGCGCGCGTATTTGCGTAGCGGCGAGACGGCACAAATATCGGGCGACGGCCTAAAGTTTGCAGCGGCCGCGCTGACTGACAAACCGCAGCTTAATCGCCGGATCCGGCGTGGCGCGATCGTTCGCGTCAGTCGCGACGACAAAGGCGCCTGGCAGATCCTGCAGCTTCCTGAAGTGGAAGCTGCGTTCGTCTCGGCCGGCCCGACCGATGGTGCGGTCAAGGCTCTGGTGGGCGGATTCGATTTCAATGTGAACAAGTTCAACCATGTCACCCAGGCCTGGCGTCAGCCCGGTTCAAGTTTCAAACCCTTCATCTACTCAGCCTCGCTCGAGCGCGGACTCACTCCGTCAACTGTCATCAACGATGCCCCCATCTACATCGATCCGGCCTTGACCGGCGGTCAACTTTGGGAGCCAAAGAACTACGACGGCAAGTACGATGGCCCGATGCGAATGCGCGCTGCCTTGACCAAATCCAAGAACCTTGTATCAATCAGGATTCTCCAGCAAATCACTCCGAAGTATGCCCAGGATTACATCTCCCGATTCGGATTTGACGCGGAAAAGCATCCACCATATCTGACCATGGCGCTCGGCGCAGGGTCAGTCACCCCCTGGCAGATGGTCGGAGCCTATGCTGTCTTTTCCAACGGTGGATACCGTGTCAACCCCTATGTCATCCGCCGTATTACCGACGATTCAGGGCGCGTGCTGGCGGAAGCCAAGCCTGTGCGTGCCGGCAATGAGGCCATCCGGGTGATTGATGCACGCAATGCGTTCATCATGAATAGCATGATGAACGATGTCACCCGCTTCGGCACCGCCGCGCGAGCCGGCGCGCTTCTCAAACGCAGCGATCTTGCCGGCAAGACCGGCACTACCAATGACCATGTGGACGCGTGGTTTGCCGGCTATCAGGCCAACCTCGTCGGCATCGCCTGGATCGGTTTTGATCAACCCAAAAAGCTGGGTGGCCAGGAAACTGGCGGGGTGGCCGCCCTTCCGATCTGGATTTCATATATGCAGCGCGCGCTCAAAGGCATCCCGGAGTCGATGCCGCAACCGCCGGAAGGCCTGGTCAATATCGGTGGCGAATGGTATTTCCGAGAATTTGTGCCGGGCGAGACGAGTGTGCAGTCATTGGGTTTGTCGGACGGCACACCGGAAGGCGAGAAGAAAGCTGAAGAAATCCGCAACCAGTTATTCTGAAACTGCGCGAGTCGGACGCGCCATGGCACCGTGAACGATCCCGGCGTGCTAGCCCAGTGCCACGCGAGCGCCGGCTTGCTCGCTGGCCAGCCTTGATAGCAGCGCCATCAGTGGTTCGCCGGTTCGGGTATCAAGCCAGGCGCCAGCGCTTTGCGCGAAATGAAATCCCCCCGACTTCGCAGCCACCCATATCTGGCGCATCGGCGCCTGGCTGTTGATGATGATCCTGGATTGGTTTTCGAACGCCACCTCCAGCAGCCCTTCGGCCTTGCGCTCCAGATCCAGATCGATCCCGGTGGATTCAAATGAGTCTTCAATTTGGTCAATCAGGGCGACGCTCAGTGTCAGAAACTCGGTTTCGGTCATAATCCTGCCTGCTTTCATTCATCAATCACGCAACGTGCGCACAATTGGCATTGTCCTGGTTTTTTGCCTGCTCGGCGCCTGCGGCCATCGTGGCCCGCTTTACCTGCCGGGCAAACCGGGGGATCCGGCATTCGACCGGCAGCATCGCGACTCCGGCGCCACGCGACCGCCACTTCCACAACAGCCGATTCGACGGACCGCGCCGGATGAGGATACTGGTCCATGACGCCGTTTCGATTTTTCGAGTATCGCCAGGGCCAATTGCACGTCGAGGATGTGCCACTTGCGCAAATCGCGGCCGCGCACGGAACGCCGACGTATATTTATTCTCGCGCAGCGTTGACCGCCGCCTGGTCTGATTTCACCGCGGAACTCGTCGGTCATGACGCGTTGGTTTGCTATGCCATGAAGGCCAATTCAAATCTCGCCGTCCTCAATACCTTTGCCCGACTGGGCGCTGGATTCGATATCGTTTCCGGTGGCGAGCTCAAACGCGTGATCGCCGCGGGCGGTGATCCCACGAAAGTCATTTTCTCCGGTGTAGGCAAGACCGATGGCGAAATTGCATTCGCGCTGATGCACAATGTCTTTTGCTTCAATATCGAGTCCGGCTCCGAGCTTGATCGGGTCAACCGAATGGCCGCGGTCACCGGGCAGCGGGCGCCTATTTCGCTGCGAGTCAACCCTGATGTTGACGCCGGGACACATCCCTATATCTCCACTGGTCTGAAAGAGAGCAAATTCGGGGTCGAACTTCACACTGCGGTCGAGTTGTATCGCCGTGCAGCCGGAATGGCGAACATCCGGATCGCCGGCATTGATTGCCATATCGGCTCCCAACTCACCGATCCCGCGCCCCTGTATGAAGCCCTCGACAAGATGCTGGTGCTGATCGACGCACTGGCGACCGAAGGGATCATGGTGGGCCATCTCGACCTCGGCGGCGGCCTCGGGATCCGCTACAACGACGAAGTCGCGCCCGATCCGGGGGCGTACATGCGGGAAGTCCTGCGCCGCGTCAGCGGACGCCGACTGAAACTGATGTTTGAGCCCGGCCGCAATCTGGTAGGCAATGCCGGGGTTCTGCTCACCCGCGTCGAAATCCTCAAAACAGGGGCGGCAAAAAATTTCGCGGTTGTTGACGCCGCGATGAATGATCTGTTGCGCCCGGCTTTGTATGCGGCACACCATGAGATCCTCGCGGTGAATCGAAGGGATCGTGCCGCCACAACATACGATGTGGTGGGCCCCGTCTGCGAATCCGGCGACTTCCTTGGCAAAGGCCGGAATCTCGCGATCAACGAAGGTGACCTGCTGGCCGTGATGTCGGCAGGCGCATATGGCATGGTCATGGCATCAAACTACAACACACGCCCGCGCGCGGCCGAAGTAATGGTCGATGGCGATCGATTCACGGTCGTACGGTTGCGCGAAAAAACAGAGGACATTTACGCGCTCGAGCGTGTCCCAGGTTGAGGCTCGAAGCGGGGATTCTTCACAGTGATTTTGCGCAGGCGATCGCCGATGCCCAGGCCCACTGAAAGTTGTAACCGCCAAGCCAGCCAGTAACGTCGACCACCTCGCCGATGAAGTACAGACCCGGAACCTTGCGTGCTTCCATCGTTTGCGACGAAAGATCGCGCGTATCGACACCACCAACGGTGACTTCCGCTTTGCGGAACCCTTCCGTTCCGCTCGGAATGATTTGCCATTCGGACACCTTCGACGCCAGCGCGCGCAGCACCTTGTCGGGCAAGTCCGCCAACGGGCGACTCATCAGCTCAGGGGTCAGCGACGTTGTCGCAAAATGCTCTGCCAGGCGCCGCGGCATCCACTTCGTGAGCACACTCGCAGCACTGCCGCGATACGCCCCCTTGTTTTCCACCAGTTGCGCCCAATCGACATCCGGTGTGAGGTTTATCGCAAGCGGCTTGCCTGGCTGCCAGTAGCTGGAAACCTGAAGCGCCGCCGGGCCGGAAAAGCCACGATGGGTAAAGAGCAGATCCTCGCGAAAATGTGCGCGCCCAAAACCGCCCTGGCACGCCATCTCGGCGTCAACCGACAGGCCCGCCATCTCGACCAATGGGTCCCAGGTGGCAGTGTCGAATACAAGGGGGACCAATCCCGGTCGCGGCTCAAGGACCCGTATGCCAAATTGCCGGGCAATGCGATAGCCCAGATCCGAGGCGCCGATCTTCGGAATTGAAAGCCCGCCGGTCGCCACCACCAGCTTGCGCGCGGCCAGGGACCCAGCAGCCGTGCCAATCAAGTAACCGCCGTTCTCCTGACCAATGTCGGATATCGGGCAAGCAAGGTGCCAGTCAACCCCACCCACGTCGCACTCCGTTCGCAACATGTCGACGATTTGTGTCGCCGACTCATCGCAAAACAACTGGCCAAGATGCTTTTCATGAAACTTGATGCCATGACGTCGTACCAAGGCAACGAAATCCTGTGGCGAATATCCGGCGAGAGCTGATCTGCAAAAGCTTGGATTGCCTGAAAGAAAGTTTTCCGGGCCGGCACCCAGGTTTGTGAAATTGGACCGCCCCCCACCGGAGATCCGGATTTTTTCACCCGGCGAACGGGTGTGCTCGATCAAGACGACGCGCTTGCCACGCTGGCCAGCCACCGCAGCACACATCATCCCCGCAGCACCTGCGCCAATGACGGCAACATCAAATAGCGACATCTATGACTTCCCTGCCGCTGTTGAACACCGACGACATTCCGGTTACACCAACGATCATCAAATGAGGCTGCTGAAACGTTCCTGCCGTGTGCGGTCGGGAGCCAAAGTTCAGACGCCCATCTGCGCGGACCAATGGAGGGAAGGCGGGCTCGGTCGAGGTCATATACCTACCTGAGCGATCGAGGTGCACGATGCGGCATCGCCGACCAAAACGCGCGCGAGTTCCAAAAAAATGATCCGGCTACTGAAGCAAAAGGCGGCCCGCGGGCCGCCTTGCTGTTGATCGGGTTTTAGCAAGTCTCACACAGCGCGCGGCCAGCCTACGAGCCGCACCGCTCGGCCACATCCTCTGCCCGCAGTTGAAGCGGTGCCGCTAACGCCTGAGCACCGCTCAGCGGCGACTACCGCCGGTTCAGTTGGCGTACTTGAGTCCGGCCACGTAATCAGCTACTGCATCGATCTCCTTGTCGGACATCTTTCCGGCGACACCTCTCATCATGCCGGCAGGGTCGTTCGAGCGCTCGCCGATCCGAAAATTGTTCAACTGTAGCTTGGTGTATTCCGCCCACTGGCCGGCGAGACGCGGATATTGTGCCGGAATACCCGTGCCGGCAGGCCCGTGGCAGCCCGCGCAGGCTGCTACGCCTTTCTCTGGAATGCCTCCTCGATAAATCTTCTCGCCTAGCTTGGCCGCGACAACATTGCGGGCCGCGCCTTCCTTTGGCTTCTGCTCGGCGTAGTACGCAGCAACGTTGCGCATGTCGGCATCCGACAATCCGCCGGCGAAGCCCATCATGACTGCGGTCTTTCGCGTCTTGTTTGCCTTGAAATCGGCCAATTGTTTGGCGAGATATTCTGGATGCTGGCCTGCAAGTTTCGGGTTCGCAGAAGCAGCGCTGTTGCCGTCCGGGTTGTGGCAGGCAGCGCAAACCTGCGTCGCAACCTGCGCCCCACGGGCCGAATCAGCCTTCGGCGTCGATTTGGCGTCTGCGGCAATAGCCGCGTGCGATGCGACGAGTAACACAATGACAGTTGCGAGAGCGGATTTCATGGGCTTGGTCGATCGCTGAACATCAATTCATCAAACCCGTTATTCTATCGCAACTCCAACTCTATGACAGTTGCCGTATCGCACCCGGCGCGTGCAATCCGTCGCCGGTATGGTGCATTCCGGCAATGTGGTCCACGGCCCGCCATCAGGCCGGCGTAGCCGGGCCCCTGGCACATTTTTTAACACGACAAACTCGAATCGGGATCCATGTCATTCCTGCACCGCGCTGCGTTCTTCACCACCGCCGCTTCCATGCGAGACCTTTCTTTTCATTCGGCTGGCGAAGTAGCCTTCGCTGGCCGTTCGAACGCCGGCAAATCAAGTGCGATCAATACCTTGGCCAACCAGCGCCGCTTGGCCTTCACCAGCAAAACGCCTGGCCGGACCCAGCAGATAAACTACTTCGGTATTGGCGACGACAAGTTTTTGGTTGATCTGCCGGGCTATGGTTATGCCAAGGTACAAAAAACCGAACAGAAGCGATGGCGGATTTTTCTTGGCGCCTACCTTGAAACACGTGAACCCTTGGCAGGCTTGATTCTGATCATGGATGCCCGACGACCGTTTACTGAACTCGACTTGCAAATGCTGGAATGGTTTACCCCCAGAGGGCGACCGATCCATGTGTTGCTGACGAAGTCGGACAAGCTTGGGCGCAGCGAGCAGGCAATGACACTGAAATCGGTACGCGACGAACTTTCCAGTTGGGGCACAGGACACAGCGCAAGTCTTTTCTCGAGCCTGAAAAAAACCGGCACCAGGGAGGTTGAATCTGTTATCGGCAGGTGGCTTGGGGTTGAATTGCCGGGCGCACGCGCGCCGAAACTGCCTCCCAAGCCCGGGGAGGAGCTTGAGGCGGCACGAGTAGCGCATCCGGGGCCGTGACGGTTGCCCGAAAACTTGTGCTTCGTAAGTTGTGATCGCGATGCAACGCGAGGTTGGGACCTGATTGCAGTGTTGTCATCACGACACGATGCGTTTCAAGCAACATTTATGAATCCTTGGAATTGAGCAAATGAAAATATTGGGCAGTTTTCCGGAACGGAGAATGCGGCGCAATCGGCGGACTGAATTCGCGCGACGTCTGGTTCAGGAGCATGTACTTACCACGAGCGACCTCATCTATCCGGTGTTCGTTCTGGACGACAGGGATGTAGGCTCGAAGGTGATCCAATCGGTGGCGTCAATGCCCGGGGTTTCACGCTGCACGATCGATGAACTTCTTCTTAGAGCCGAACATACCTTGCGGCTGGGCGTGCCATGCATGGCCTTGTTTCCGGTGATCGACCAGGCAAGGAAAAGTCTCGATGGAATTGAAGCTGAGAATCCGGACGGCTTGGTACCACGCGCAGTGACCGCCCTCAAGAAGCATTTCCCGGAGCTTGGCGTGTTGTGCGATATAGCGCTCGATCCATATACAACCCACGGCCAGGACGGGGTGATCGACCAGCAAGGCTATATTCGAAATGAGGTCACCGTCGAGATTCTGTGCCGGCAGGCCGTGGTACAGGCGGCGGCAGGCGTCGATATCGTTGCGCCCTCCGACATGATGGATGGCCGGATTGGCGCGATCCGGCGGGCGCTAGACGCCGCTGGGCATGAACTCACCCAGATCATGGCCTATTCAGCGAAATATGCTTCTGCGTTCTACGGCCCTTTTCGCGATGCGGTTGGCTCGGCGAGAAATCTTGGAGCCTCGAACAAGAAGACCTACCAGATGAATCCAGGCAACTCCGACGAAGCCCTGTGGGAGGCCGGGCTGGATCTGGCTGAGGGCGCGGACATGATCATGGTCAAGCCGGGCATGCCGTACCTCGACATTGTCCGCAGGGTAAAGGAGGAGTTCCGAGCTCCAACGTTTGTCTACCAGGTCAGTGGCGAGTATGCTATGCTGAAAGCAGCGGCACAGAACGGCTGGCTGGATGAACGGAGCGTGGCGATGGAAGCATTGCTTGCCTTCAAGCGGGCCGGTGCGGACGGTATCCTGACCTACTTTGCGCTGGATGCTGCCCGATGGCTGCGTGATGACACCCACGGGTAGCGATTCAGGCAACTGGTGATTGCCAAGGAACGCCGATTCATCGCACTTTTGTTGAGGATCTGCCTCGAGGTGGATGGCATCGGCTGAATCGCGGTTCAAGGATTCGATTCGTCGGAGACCCACTCTAGATATGCTGTCAATCCCTTAACGACCGGCACGGCGAGGATTTCAGGGAGTTGATAGGGATGATTTGTGCGAATGATGGTTTCGACCGCCTCAAAATTGGCTGAATTGATCTTGATGGTGAGTTGAATCTCATCCGCCTCCTCAAGCGCTCCCTGCCAGCGATATATCGATTGGATTCGGGCACCGATGCTAACGCACGCAGCTGCGCGGGATTCCACCAGCTTAGTGGCGATCGACTTGGCAATCTCCATGTCGGGTACGTTGCAAAAAACCAACCACACATTTCCCATGCCGGTTTCTCCTGGAATCCTGTGCGATCGCCAGTCGCGACCGGGATGTTCCCAAACCTGGCGCCGTTTCAGGAGGTTGTTGGCTTGAAGCTCGACGCGACCGCCCGGAAGACAAATAATACGGCGAGAGTACGCACCGCAATACAGCCTGTCTCCAACGCGGCACGTGGCGAGCCCAACTTACTTATGGCCGGGAATAGCCTTTTATCGGGCGGGTGACCAGGACCTGCTGCATTCGCGGCCTTGAGACCATTGCTTGTGATTTGCATCCGCTGTTTCCGCTGCATCAAGTACCACCATGTTCGATGTGGACGTCAATATCATTTCGCGAAAAAAAACCGGGCTAGCCCGGTTTTTCTCCATTCGTTGAAGAAACTCAGTTGCCGGGTGTCGGCTGCGCCGCGGCATCAGGTCGATCCAAAAGTTCAACCAAGGCCATTGGAGCGTTGTCCCCCTTGCGAAAGCCATACTTGAGAATCCGCAGATAGCCCCCGTTGCGAGTCGCATAGCGGGGCCCAAGCTCCCCGAACAGTTTGACCACCATGTCACGGTCACGCAAGCGGCTAAATGCCAATCGCCTGTTCGCCAATGAGGGTTTTTTCCCGAGGGTGATGATAGGTTCAGCCATCATGCGCAGTTCCTTGGCCTTCGGCAACGTGGTCTTGATAACCTCGTGCTTGAGCAGAGAAACCGTCATGTTCCGTAGCATCGCGATACGATGCGCCGATGTGCGATTGAGTTTTCTGAGTCCGTGTCCGTGACGCATGTTGTAGCCCCGTCCTTCCGTTAGGCTTTTTCGAGGCCCGCAGGCGGCCAGTTCTCGAGCTTCATGCCGAGGGTGAGGCCGCGCGAGGCGAGCACTTCCTTGATTTCGTTAAGCGACTTGCGGCCAAGATTCGGTGTTTTGAGCAATTCATTCTCGGTCCGCTGGATCAGATCGCCGATGTAGTAGATGTTCTCGGCCTTGAGGCAATTTGCCGAACGAACAGTCAGCTCGAGATCGTCGACTGGACGAAGGAGAATCGGATCAATGTTGACCGGTGTATTCCCTGGCGGCGGCGGCTTGGTACCCTCAAGTGCTGCGAAGACAGACAACTGCTCGACCAGGATGCGAGCAGCCTGGCGAACCGCATCTTCCGGCTCGATCACACCGTTGGTTTCAATATCAACGACCAGTCGATCAAGGTCAGTACGCTGTTCGACGCGGGCGGACTCCACCGCATACGAAACGCGCCTGACCGGACTGTATGACGCATCCAGCACAATCTTGCCAATAGTCTTGGTTTCCTCATCGCCAACGATGCGAACATTGCCTGGCACATAACCGCGGCCGCGCTCGACCTTGATCTGCATGTCCAGTTTTCCGTTTCCGGCGAGATGTGCGATGTGATGGTCACGGTTGATGATCGTCACATCATGCGGAATCTCGATATCCGCCGCGGTCACTGCACCGGCACCGGATTTCTTGAGCAAAAGCATGACTTCGTCACGCCCCTCAAGCTTCATCACTACGCCTTTGAGATTTAGCAGGATGTCGACGACATCTTCCTGCACACCCTCGAGAGTCGAATACTCGTGCACCACCCCTGCAATGGTAACTTCCGTGGGCGCGTAGCCATCCATCGACGACAACAACACGCGGCGCAGCGCATTGCCGAGTGTATGCCCGTATCCACGCTCGAACGGCTCCATCGTGACCTTAGCGTGCGAAGGGCCTACACCTTCGACGTTGACGATCTTCGGCTTCAAGAAACCCGTGTTAGCCATGTGATCCTTCCAATCAATATATTCAACAGCGTTTGCACCGGAACCCGCGATCAACGCGAATAAAGCTCTACCACCAGACTCTCGTTGACATCCTGAGCAATCTCTCCGCGATCCGGGAGCGACTTGAAGGTGCCCCGCAATTTCGCCGAATCAACCTCGACCCATGATGGGAGACCGGCTTGCTCAGCCAGCGAGACCGAATCCTTGATCCGTAGTTGACCGCGCGATTTTTCACGCACGGCAACGATGTCGCCCGGCTTGATCTGCGCAGAAGCGATATTGATCGTTTTGCCGTTAACTTCAATTGCCTTGTGCCCTACCAACTGACGAGCCTCGGCGCGAGTGGAACCGAACCCCATGCGATATACAACATTGTCCAGACGCGTCTCAAGGAGGTGCAACAGGTTTTCGCCGGTATTGCCTTTACGACGCACAGCCTCGGCATAATATCGCCGAAACTGCCGCTCAAGGACCCCGTACATGCGGCGGACTTTCTGTTTTTCGCGCAACTGCTTGCCGTAATCCGACAGCCGCTGCCCCGACTTCAGACCATGCTGGCCAGGAGCGACTTCCGATTTACATTTGTCCGAGAATGCCTTGCGGGCACTCTTGAGAAACAAATCCGTTCCCTCGCGGCGCGAGAGCTTGCACTTAGGGCCGGTATAACGAGCCATTGATCAATTTCCCCAATAAACAATCACAACGGGGTTCGACGCCAAAAGAGCGAAGCCGCCCCACCCAGTCAAGTAGCAGGACGGCTTATCGCATCCAAGACTCAGATACGCCGCCTTTTGGGAGGCCGGCACCCGTTGTGCGGTACCGGCGTCACGTCGGTAATGCTGGTAATTTTCATTCCCAGCGCGTTCAAGGCGCGCACCGAGGATTCGCGGCCAGGACCCGGACCCTTAATGCGCACTTCGAGATTCTTCACTCCACATTCCACGGCCACCTTGCCTGCCGCCTCAGCAGCAACCTGGGCGGCAAAAGGCGTCGACTTTCGCGAGCCCTTGAAACCCGCGCCGCCGGAAGTCGCCCAAGACAGGGCGTTGCCTTGGCGGTCGGTGATGGTGATAATTGTGTTATTAAACGACGCGTGGATATGGGCAATGCCCTCCGCGACGTTCTTCTTGACCTTCTTGCGCACCCTCGTGGATGCTGCCTGTTGCTTGTTGGTTGCCATAATTATTTCCTAACCAGCGATGGGACTGCAGCCTTGCCTATTTGCCAGCGATCGCGTTGCGCGCCTTGCGCGGGCCCTTCCGGGTTCGTGCATTGGTGCGGGTGCGTTGCCCGCGCACTGGCAGTCCACGCTTATGGCGCACTCCGCGATAACAACCGAGGTCCATGAGTCGCTTGATGTTCATCGTCACTTCGCGACGAAGGTCACCTTCCACGATGAATTTGCCAACCTGCTCCCGAAGTTTGTCCACTTGAGCGTCGGTAAGATCTTTCATCTTGAAAGATGGGGTCACTCCTGCAGCCACGCAGATTGCATGCGCGCGCGGTCGTCCTATGCCGTAAATCGCGGTCAAGGCGATTTGAGCATGCTGATGGTTCGGAATGTTGATGCCAGCGATACGAGCCATGTCGTGTCCTTCAACTAAATATCTTGAGCGCTGCCGATGCTATCGCCGATGTCGGCTTAGCCCTGACGTTGTTTGTGTCGCGGATCTGTGCAAATGACGCGTACCACGCCCTTGCGCTTGATGATCTTGCAATTGCGACAGATTTTCTTTACCGATGCCAGTACCTTCATTTCGTCCTCGAATCTCTATTCAATCCGCATCGACCGCAGAATCCGGAACATCCGGATTTGCTTCTCTGGCCCTGCAACCAATGCCGGGTTCCCCCAATTTCGAGGGAAACGCAATCCTTCGATTTCTGAACCAACCCAACCACAGAGCTATTGCCCGCTGATACCCACTTCAAATTATCGCCCGCCAGGACTGCCTGTCAGCTAGAGGCTGTCGAAGCCCCATCAAAAGATCCACATTCTTCAATGGTGGACGGTAGCCAGGTTTACCGTTCAGTCCTAGAACATACCGCCTTTGAAATTCGCCTTCTTGAGCAAAGACTCGTATTGATGCGACATGATGTATGCCTGAACTTGAGCCATGAAATCCATCGTCACGACTACGATGATCAGCAGTGAAGTTCCACCAAAATAAAATGGCACATTCCACTTGAGAATGAGAAATTCAGGAAGCAGGCAAACCAGCGTTACGTAGACAGCGCCGGTCAGTGTGAGGCGCATCAGGATCTTGTCGATGTACTTGGCGGTCTGGTCGCCTGGCCGAATACCAGGCACGAAAGCACCGCTTTTCTTAAGGTTTTCCGCTGTCTCCTTGCTGTTGAAAACAAGAGCAGTATAGAAAAAACAGAAAAACACGATTGCAGCTGCGTACAACATGACATACACGGGTTGCCCGGGGGATAAAGTCCCGGCAATATCCTTCAGCCAACGCATTTGATCCCCGGACGAAAACCAGCTTGTGATGGTTGCCGGGAACAGGATGATTGACGACGCAAAGATCGGTGGGATGACACCCGACATGTTGAGTTTCAGGGGCAAATGCGAGGACTGCCCCCCGTAAACGCGATTTCCTACCTGCCGCTTCGCGTAGTTCACGAGAATCTTGCGCTGGCCTCGCTCGACAAACACGACAGCAAACGTTACCAAACCAACCAAGAGCACGATAAAAATTGCCGTCAACGCGTTCATCGCGCCAGTACGCACAAGTTCAAGCAGCCCGCCAATCGCGTTGGGCAAGCCAGCGGCAATGCCTGCAAAAATGATCATCGATATTCCATTGCCCAAACCACGCTCGGTAATCTGTTCACCCAACCACATCAAAAACATCGTGCCAGTGACAAGCGTGGAAACAGTCACGAACCGAAACATCAAACCAGGATCGATCACCAGCCCGGACTGCGCTTCAAGCGCGACCGAAATACCGATTGCCTGAAAAAGTGCCAAAAAGACCGTCGCGTAGCGCGTGTACTGGGTGATTTTTCGGCGCCCTGCTTCACCCTCTTTCTTCATCGCCTCGAACGGCGGATACACAACCGTCATCAATTGCATGATGATTGAAGATGAGATGTAGGGCATGATTCCAAGCGCAAAAATCGTGAAGCGGGAAAGCGCGCCACCCGAAAACATGTTGAACATCCCCAGAATCCCGCCCTGGTTCTGCTTGAAAAGCTCGGCCAACTGCGTTGGATCAATGCCAGGAACTGGTATATGCGCACCGATCCTGTAAACAACCAAGGCGAGCACCAGGAAGGTCAGTCGGCGTTTCAGATCGCCGAACTTAGCCGACTTGGCTACGGTCATCGCCTCAGTTGCCACTGCTCGCTCTTCCTTGTTTCTATTTTCTGTTAAGTGATCAGGCTGCGGCCGCAACCGAACCGCCAACCGCTTCAATGGCAGCTTTGGCGCCCTTGGTTGCAGTCATTCCGTCCCCCACCAGGGTGACTTTTCGCTCGATTTTTCCCGACAAAATGACTTTCGCACGCAGTGTCAGGCTTGGCACGACACCAGTCGACTTGAGCAGATCAAGGCTAATCTCTGTCGCGTCCATGTCCTGCAACTCATTCAAACGTATCTCAGCGACGAATTCTCGCGTGCGGGACGCAAAACCGCGCTTCGGCAACCGCCGTTGCAGCGGCATCTGCCCGCCCTCAAATCCGACTTTGTGAAAGCCGCCGGCCCTCGACTTTTGACCCTTGTGGCCGCGGCCGGCGGTCTTGCCGATTCCGGAGCCGATTCCGCGCCCCACCCTGCGCTTGGCGTGTTTGGCACCAGCAGCCGGCTTGATAGTATTGAGTTTCATGATTGTTTCCGTGATTGCCGGCGGCGGATCATTCCGCCTTGACAAGGTAGTACACCCGATTGATCATGCCGCGCACCGCTGGCGTGTCCTCGAGAACGCGAGTCGAATTCATTCTGCGCAAGCCCAGACCCCGCACGGTGGCTCGATGCTTTTCGCTGGTGCCGTTCGGACTCTTGACGAGGGTCACCTTGAGTGTTTTCTTTTCAGCCATGGATTGCCCTCAGACGGCGAGAATATCTTCCACCGACTTGCCGCGTTTGGCGGCAACTTCGGCGGGCGTGGTCATCTTGGTCAGACCGTCGAGCGTTGCCCGAACCACGTTGTACGGATTGGTCGATCCCTGGCACTTCGCAAGGACGTTGGTAACGCCAACGACTTCAAAGACCGCGCGCATCGGACCGCCAGCAATGATCCCAGTACCCTCACTCGCGGGCTGCATGAACACCTTGGCCGCACCATGAACGCCGACAATCGCGTGCTGCAACGTACCGTTCTTGAGCGATACCTTAACCATCTTGCGACGCGCCTCTTCCATCGCCTTTTGAACAGCAACCGGCACCTCGCGTGACTTGCCCTTGCCCATTCCGATTCGGCCGTCACCATCACCAACCACGGTAAGAGCGGCGAAGCCGAGAATCCGTCCGCCTTTGACGACCTTGGTCACGCGATTGACCGCGATCATCTTTTCCCGCAAGCCATCGTCTCGCCCTTCGGCGCCCGCTTGCACTTTTTGCATTTTCGCCATGAATTTTCCGCCTAGAACTTGAGACCGGCTTCGCGCGCCGCTTCGGCCAAGGCTTTCACTCGACCGTGATACGCAAACCCTGAGCGATCAAAGGCCACTTCCGAAACGCCGGCAGCCTTTGCTTTCTCGGCAATCCGCTTGCCAACCAAAGCAGCGGCCTTTGTGTTTCCACCATTTGCCAGCTCTTTACGAAGCTCCGCTTCATTCGTCGAAGCGCATGCGAGAACCTTGCCAGCCCCTATGATCTGGGCATAGATATGGCTGTTCGTACGGTGCACTGTCAGGCGACTAACCTTCAGCTCCGCAATCTTGTGCCGAGTCTGCTTGGCGCGACGCAGGCGGGATATTGTCTTGTCCATTTGTGCCTCTTACTTCTTCTTGGTCTCTTTGATTACCACGCGTTCGTCGGCATAGCGAACACCCTTGCCCTTGTAAGGCTCCGGCGGACGATACGCGCGCACCTCGGCCGCGACCTGACCAACCTGTTGTTTGTCGATCCCCTTGATCAGGATCTCAGTCTGTATCGGGGTCTCGCACTTGACGCCAACAGGCATCTGGTGCACCACGGGATGGGAAAAACCGAGCGACAAGTTGAGTTTGTCTCCCTGTGCCTGGGCGCGATATCCAACGCCAACCAAGGTGAGCTTTTTCTCGAAACCACGGGTCACACCATGCACCATGTTGCTGACCAGCGCACGATACGTGCCGGACATCGCGTCGGCCTCGCGGGAGTCATTCGACGGCACTACTTTCAGGGTGTCGCCATCTCTCACCACAGAGATAGCCCCGTTCAGTGACTGCGACAGGCTGCCCAACGGCCCTTTGACAGTAATTTGCTCGGCCGCAAGCGTCGCTTCAACACCTTTGGGAATGGGAACAGGGTTCTTGCCTACACGTGACATGGAAATTCTCCTTTAGGCGACCACGCACAACACTTCGCCGCCAACCCCGCTGGCACGCGCTTTGCGATCCGTCATGACACCCTTGGAAGTCGACAGTATGGCAACGCCGAGACCATTCATCACGCGCGGAATGTCTTCCTTGCCCTTGTAGATCCGCAAACCAGGCCTGCTGATCCGCTCGATGCGGTCGATCACCGGCTTCCCGGAGTAGTATTTCAGCGCAATGGAAAGCTCCGGCTTGCCGCTCTCGTCGCGAATCGCGAAATCATCGATATAGCCCTCGTCTTTCAAGACCTTGGCAATCGAAATCTTCAGCTTCGACGATGGCATCACAACGTGGATCTTTTCCGCAGACTGCGCATTGCGAATGCGCGTCAACATATCGGCGATGGGATCGCTCATGCTCATGAGTTGATTCTCCTAACCTTGTCCGTTCGCCTTACCAACTGGCCTTGACGAGGCCAGGGACCTCGCCACGCATCGCAAATTCACGCAATTTGTTGCGCCCGAGCCCGAATTTCCTGAACGTGCCGCGCGGGCGCCCTGTCAGGCCGCAGCGATTTCTCAACCGCGTCGGGTTGGCATTGCGTGGCAACTGCTGCAGCTGCTGGCGTGCCGCCATCCTCTCCTCGTCGGACCGCTTGATATCGTTGATAACCGCCTGCAGGGCCTTGCGTTTTGGCTGAAATTTCTTGACCAGCTGTTCGCGCTTGACTTGACGATTGATGAGGGAGAGTTTGGCCATAGTTGACGCCTTATACCTTGAACGGGAACCTGAAGGCAGCGAGCAGCGCACGCGCTTCCTCGTCATTCTTCGCAGTAGTCGTAATGCTGATATTCATTCCGCGGATCGCATCGATCTTGTCGTACTCGATTTCCGGAAAGATGATCTGTTCCTTCACACCGATGTTGTAATTGCCACGCCCATCAAAAGAGCGCCCGGAGATGCCCCGGAAGTCACGAACACGCGGCAATGCAATCGTTACAAACCGATCAATGAACTCATACATCCGCTCACCACGAAGGGTCACCATACAGCCGATCGGATAGCCTTCGCGGATCTTGAAACCTGCAATTGCCTTCTTAGATTTGGTGACCACCGGCTTCTGGCCCGCGATTTTGGTCATGTCACCAACCGCGTGATCCATCACCTTTTTGTCAGCGACCGCCTCCGAAACCCCCATATTGAGAGTCACTTTGGCGATACGCGGCACTTGCATGACCGATTTGAACCCGAACTTGCCCATCAGATCTGGGACGATCTGGTCTTTGTACTGTTGCTGCAAACGCGCCATTGCGGATACTCCTCGCGTACTTACTTGATGTCGACTTGAGCGCCGCTGGACCGGAAAATCCGGACCTTGCGCTTGTCGTCGAGGGTCTTGAAGCCAACGCGATCAGCCTTTTGCGTCGCCGGATTAAACAGCGCCACATTCGATAGATCAATCGGCATGGTCTTGTCGCTGACACCACCGGTTTGCCCCTTCATCGGGTTCGGCTTGGTGTGCTTCTTGACAATATTGACGCCCTCGACAAGGACATGCGCGTCATCGACTCGCTTGAGAACCGTGCCCCGCTTGCCCTTGTCGCGCCCGGTTAGCACGATCACATCATCGCCTTTGCGGATCTTTTCCATCACAGAACCTCCGGGGCCAGGGATACGATCTTCATGAACCGCTCGGTCCGCAGTTCACGGGTCACCGGGCCGAAGATGCGCGTCCCAATCGGCTCGAGTTTCGCGTTGAGGAGGACGGCAGCGTTGCCGTCGAATTTGATCAAGGAACCGTCGTTGCGACGCACGCCCTTGGAAGTGCGCACCACGACCGCGTTATAGACTTCGCCTTTCTTGACGCGCCCGCGCGGAGCGGCATCCTTGATTGACACCTTGATGATGTCACCAATCGATGCATAGCGCCGCTTCGAGCCGCCGAGAACCTTGATACACATGACAGAGCGCGCGCCAGTGTTATCGGCGACGTCCAGCCGTGACTGCATTTGGATCATGATTCACCCTTATCCAACTTTACCCAGCGCGATCTACGCGCTGGTCAGTTTTGGAGCCCGTGCGGGCGTTGTGTTGCGAATTTCACGCTCGCCCTTTTGTCGGGACTCGCGCCGATGACCCTGCGCCCGAGGTTGGGCAACAAAATCTGCGAAGCTTTCTATAGTAGCCGTTTATTCGGCCACTTGCAAGTTAATTCAAATTTCGCTTGTCTTGGTTATCAGGCGCGCGACCTTCCATGCCTTGGTCTTGGAAACCGGCGCAGTCTCCACGATTTCAACTGTATCGCCAAGCTTGAACTCGTTGGCTTCGCTATGCGCATGAAACTTCTTGGAGCGAGTGATGTACTTGCCAATCACCGGGTGCTTGACCCGGCGTTCAACCAGAACGGTTACCGTTTTGTTCATCTTGTCGCTCACTACGCGACCAACCAAAGTGCGCTTGAGAGCAACCTTGACGGGGGTGGACGGCTGGGCAGCTTGATTCATGCGAGTTACTCCCTATCAGGCCTTCTTCGACAGCGCTTCACGCATCACTGTGCGGACACGTGCGATATCGCGGCGGGTTTTCTTGATCTGACTGGTGTTGGTTAGTTGCTGGGTCGCCGCCTGCATCCGAAGGGAAAACTGGGCTTTGAGCAAATCTTGCAATTCCTTGGTCATGGCGCCGTCATCCTTGACGCGCAGCTCACTGGCTTTCATTACACAGACTCCTGGTTCAAGAGCCGACCTGGCGGCTCACGAATGTAGTGGCAATCGGCAGCTTTGCCGAGGCGAGGCGGAAAGCTTCCCGCGCCAAAGTTTCATCTACGCCGTCCATCTCGTACAACACTTTTCCTGGCTGAATTTCGGCCACGTAAAACTCGGGGTTGCCCTTGCCGTTGCCCATCCGCACTTCAGCCGGCTTCGATGAAATCGGCTTGTCCGGGAAAATTCGAATCCATATTCGGCCACCACGTTTAATGTGTCGGGTCATCGCACGGCGCGCGGCCTCGATTTGGCGCGCGGTCAGTCGCCCGCGCCCGATCGCCTTGAGGCCGAACTCGCCGAATGAAACCTTGGTGCCACGCGTGGCAATCCCCTTGTTGCGTCCTTTTTGTTCTTTGCGGTACTTCCGGCGTGCAGGTTGCAGCATGCTCAATTACTCCTTGTTGCCTTCGGTCGCAGCCGGGGCGGCCTTGCGCACGCGCTTGGCGGGCGCCTTGACGCCCTCCTCGGCAGGCTTGATGCCTTCCGGCATCGGCTCGGGTTTGACATCCTCCCCGGCGCGCGCAACTCGTTTGCGCGGGGCCTTGGAAGCGGGCTTGGCGTCAACCGCAGGACGCGCCGGCGCTCGGCGCGGCTTGCGGTCAGGCGCGGGGTCCATGTCTGCGGCGGGCTGCGCTACGGGCTGTTCGTTCTTCCCGAGCATGTCGCCCTTGTAGACCCAGACCTTGATCCCGATCACGCCGTAGGTCGTATGCGCCTCGCCGAAACCGTAGTCAATGTTGGCGCGCAGGGTATGAAGCGGCACCCGCCCTTCGCGGTACCACTCGCGACGGGCGATCTCCGCACCGTTGAGGCGGCCTGAAGACATGATCTTGATGCCCTGCGCGCCGAGGCGCATTGCGTTTTGCATCGCACGCTTCATGGCGCGACGAAACATGATGCGCTTTTCAAGCTGTTGGGCGATTGAATCCGCGATCAGCTGGGAATCAAGCTCCGGCTTGCGAATTTCCTCGATGTTGACGTGAACAGGCACGCCGAGCATGCGATGCAGGTCGCTCTTGAGAACCTCGATGTCCTCGCCCTTCTTGCCGATGACTACACCTGGACGCGCGGAAAAAACCGTGATTCGGGCCGTCTTCGCCGGCCGCTCGATCAGCACCCGACCTACGGACGCGTGCGCCAGTTTGCGTTTGAGGTACTCCCGCACCTTGATATCTTCGCCAAGCATGTTGGCGAAATCACGGTTGCCCGCATACCAACGTGAGCCCCAATCGCGGGTAACGCTTAAGCGAAACCCGATTGGATGAATTTTTTGACCCATCGTCGCCCCCTACCTTTTACCGTCGCCGACCGTCACGTAGACGTGGCAGGTTTGTTTGCTGATGCGATTGCCTCGACCCTTGGCGCGCGCGGTGAACCGCTTAAGGACAGCACCTTTTTCAACATAGATCGTGCGCACCTTGAGTTCATCAATGTCGGCACCGTCATTGTGCTCGGCATTGGCGATTGCCGACTCGAGCACTTTCTTGATGATGACCGCGCCCTTTTTCGGGCTGAAAGCCAGCAGATTGAGGGCCTTTTCCACCGGCAGGCCGCGGATCTGGTCAGCCACCAGCCGGCCCTTTTGAGCCGACAGATGCGCGCCGCGCAGGGATGCGGAAGTTTCCATCGTCATACCTCGCTATTTCTTCCCGGCCATATTGGCCTTCTTGTCGCCGGTATGACCCTTGAACGTCCGGGTCAGCGCGAATTCACCAAGCTTGTGGCCGACCATGTTTTCAGAGATGTACACCGGGATGTGCTGTTTGCCGTTGTGCACGGCAACGGTCAGCCCTATAAAGTCCGGCAGGATGGTCGAACGGCGCGACCACGTCTTGATCGGCTTCTTGTCCTTGGTCGCCTGCGCAGTCTCAATTTTCCTGACGAGATGGGCGTCGACAAAGGGTCCTTTTTTTACTGAACGTGCCATGACTTAGCCCTCTTACTTCTTGTGACGGCGCTGTACGATCATGCCCGTCGTGCGCTTGTTTTTGCGGGTTCGGTATCCCTTGGTCTTGAGGCCCCAAGGACTGACTGGATCGCGGCCGGCAGCGGTCTTGCCCTCGCCACCGCCATGTGGATGATCGATCGGGTTCATCGCGACACCACGAACGGTGGGGCGAATCCCGCGCCAGCGTTGCGCACCGGCCTTACCGATCTGGCGCAACGAATGCTCTTCGTTCCCGACTTCACCAATCGTTGCACGGCATTCGATATGGACGCGACGAATTTCGCCAGAGCGCAGTCGCAGTTGGGCATACGTGCCTTCGCGGGCCAGCAACTGAACCGACGTACCGGCGGAGCGTGCAATCTGCGCGCCTTTACCCGGAAGCATCTCGATGCAATGAATCGTCGATCCCACTGGGATATTGCGGATCGGCAAGGCGTTCCCAGCCTTGATCGGCGCCTCTGATCCGGAAATCAGGATGGCCCCGGCGGAAATCCCTTTGGGCGCAATGATGTAACGCCGTTCGCCGTCGGCGTAACAGAGGAGAGCCAAGTGCGCACTCCGGTTCGGGTCGTATTCGATGCGTTCGACATTTGCCGGAATCCCGTCCTTGTCGCGACGAAAGTCAACCAGGCGATAGTGCTGCTTGTGCCCGCCGCCATGATGCCTGGTGGTGATGTGACCATTGTTGTTGCGGCCGGCAGTCCTGGTCTGCTTCTCGACGAGCGCGTCCATCGGACGCCCCTTGAACAGATTCGGCGTGACCACACGCACAACGCCACGGCGCCCCGGCGAGGTGGGTTTTAGTTTGACCAGTGGCATGTTATGCAGCCTCCGCGAGATTCAGGTCGCTACCTTCTTTAAGGCAGACATAAGCCTTCTTCCAGTTGCGGCGACGTCCGATGAAACGGCCAAAGCGTTTTTCCTTGCCACGGACATTGAGAATCTGCACCGCCGCCACTTCGACCTTTTGTTCCTTGAACATGGTCTCGACCGCATCCTTTACGTCCGCCTTGGTCGCATCGGCAGCCACACGAAAAGCGATCTGCCGCAATTTGTCAGCGATCATCGTGCTCTTTTCAGAGACGATTGGCGCGAGCAATACCAGCGGCAACCGGTCCTTGCTGTAATTGTTCATGCAAAGATCTCCTTCACCTTTTCAACCGCAGCCTTGGTGATCAAAACCTTGTCAAAATGCACCAGTGACACAGGATCAGCACGCGCCACATCAACGACCGCGGCATGGATCAGGTTGCGCGAAGCGAGATACAGATTATCGTCAACCACGTCGGTAATCAGCAGCACGGATTCGAGCCCCATGCCTTTGATTTTCTGTGCGAAAAGCTTGGTTTTGGGCGCATCAAGGGTGAACGTGTCCACCACCGCCAGACGATCCTCGCGAGCCAGTTGCGAGAGGATCGAGCAAATGCCCGCGCGGTACATCTTGCGGTTGACCTTGTGTGTGAAGTTCTCGTCAGGCGAGTTGGGGAAAATCCTGCCGCCGCCACGCCACAGCGGACTGGAAGTCATACCCGAGCGGGCGCGACCCGTGCCCTTTTGGCGCCAAGGTTTCTTGGTTGAATGCTTGACTTCTTCGCGATCTTTTTGCTTGCGATTGCCGCTACGCGCATTGGCTTGGTAGGCCACAACCACCTGATGCACCAAAGCCTCGTTGTAGTCACGTGCAAACACGGTATCCGGCGCGCTGACATTGCCCGCTGCCTGGCCCTGAGCATCCAATAGTTTGAGTTCCATCGTCAGGCACCTCTCACAGCGGGGGTGACGACGATATGGCCCGTATCATGGCCCGGAACAGCGCCCTTGACCAACACCAAGCCGCGCTCGACATCAACGCGCGCAATCGTCAGATTCTGGGTTGTGCGGGTAACGGCACCAAGATGGCCCGCCATACGCTTGCCGGGAAAAACACGTCCCGGGTCCTGCGCCATACCGATCGAGCCCGGCACATTATGCGATCGTGAATTACCGTGCGACGCTCGATTCGACGAAAAGTGATGGCGCTTGATGACACCGGAGAAGCCTTTGCCGATCGAAGTTCCCTGAACGTCGACCTTTTGGCCTTCCTTGAATAGCTCAACACCAATTTTCCCGCCCACTTGATATGCGGAAAGCTGATCCGGCGCAACACGGAATTCTTTGAGAATCGAGCCAGCTTCGACTCCGGCTTTGGCGAGATGCCCGGCCACGGGTTTGCTTACCCGTGACGCGCGACGAACTCCATAAGCCACCTGAATAGCGGAGTAGCCATCGGATTCCGGTGTCTTGATTTGGGTCACACGGTTGTTCGACACGTCAAGAACCGTTACCGGCACGGCATCGCCGTCCGCGGTAAAAATTCGAGTCATGCCGACCTTGCGCCCAACAAGGCCTAACCTTGTTGACGTGGTCACTTTTTTCTCCTACTCCGGCTGCGATTGGCCAGATTGAATGGTTTCCGGGAACCACATTCGCCAAAGCAAATGCTCAATTCCAGGACAGCCAATTAGTTTACTTCGATGGCGGGCGATTTGCAAGCGCATTTTTCGTGCGCCTGCAAACTACGCGATAGCTTTTGCGCTATTGCAACTTGATTTCGACATCGACACCAGCCGGCAGGTCGAGCTTCATCAATGCGTCTACAGTCTTGTCAGTTGGGTCAACGATATCCATCAGGCGCATGTGGGTCCGAATCTCGAACTGGTCCCTTGATGTCTTGTTGACGTGCGGCGAACGCAATACGTCATAACGTTGAATCTTGGTCGGCAATGGCACCGGACCGCGCACCACCGCACCGGTACGCTTGGCGGTTTCGACGATCTCCAGCGCCGACTGGTCGATCAGACGGTAATCGAACGCCTTCAAGCGAATACGAATCTTTTGGCTTTGCATGGGAATTCCTTAAAGAGCAAGACTGACGACAATTGCGTCAGCCAGATTGAATGCTTCCTGAAGAGTGGAGTAATTCACTGGCAGCCGGCGGTCGATGGTCGCCTTGCGATACGCGGCGATCAACGACCGATCCGGCGGTTGGGTAACCGATTTCTACAGGATGACTTTGGCGACGACACCGGCGCCGACGGTCCGGCCACCCTCACGAATCGCAAAACGCAGTCCCTGCTCCATCGCAATCGGCGCAATCAGGGTCACGATCATCTTGATGTTGTCCCCCGGCATCACCATCTCGGTGCCTTCCGGCAATTCCACCGACCCCGTCACGTCCGTTGTCCGGAAGTAAAACTGCGGCCTGTAGTTGTTGAAAAACGGCGTATGACGACCGCCCTCTTCCTTCGACAGGACATACACTTCGCATTCAAACTTGGTGTGCGGCGTGATCGAGCCCGGCTTGGCCAGCACTTGGCCCCGCTCCACATCATCCCGCTTGGTGCCGCGCAGCAGCACACCCACGTTGTCGCCCGCCTGGCCCTGGTCCAGCAGCTTCCTGAACATCTCCACGCCCGTGCATACCGTCTTCACCGTCGCCTTCAGCCCGACGATCTCGAGTTCTTCCCCGACCTTCACAATCCCGCGCTCCACCCGACCGGTCACCACCGTGCCGCGCCCGGAGATCGAAAATACGTCTTCGATCGGCAGCAGGAACGCGCCGTCAATCGCTCGCTTGGGCTCCGGAATGTACGCATCCAGCGCATCGGCCAGCTTCATGATCGCGCCTTCGCCCATCTCTCCCTTGTCGCCTTCCAGCGCCAGCTTCGCCGAGCCAATGATGATCGGCGTGTCGTCGCCCGGAAATTCGTACTTCGACAGCAATTCCCGCACTTCCATCTCGACAAGTTCCAGCAACTCCTTGTCGTCCACCATGTCGGCCTTGTTCATGAACACGATGATGTACGGCACACCTACCTGCCGCGCCAGCAGTATGTGCTCCCGCGTCTGCGGCATCGGTCCGTCCGCCGACGACACCACCAGGATCGCGCCGTCCATCTGCGCCGCTCCGGTGATCATGTTCTTGATGTAGTCCGCGTGCCCCGGGCAGTCCACGTGCGCGTAGTGCCGGTTCTTCGTCTCGTATTCCACGTGCGCCGTGTTGATCGTGATCCCGCGCGCCTTCTCTTCCGGCGCCGCGTCAATCTGGTCGTACGCCTTCGCTTCTCCGCCAAACTTCGCCGACAGCACTGTCGTGATCGCCGCCGTCAACGTCGTCTTCCCGTGATCCACGTGTCCAATCGTCCCAACGTTCACGTGCGGCTTGGTTCTCTCAAACTTGCCCTTGGCCATTGCTAATCTCCTCTAAAGAACAATAAGGGTTGAAACTGAAGAACAACTATTTCTTTGCACTGATGATTGCTTCGGCGACATTCTTAGGCGCCTCGGAGTAGTGCTTGAACTCCATCGTGTAGGTTGCGCGACCCTGCGTGGCTGAACGCAAGGAGGTCGAATAACCGAACATTTCAGACAGCGGAACTTCAGCCTTGATCACCTTCCCCCCACCGCCCGCGAGATCCTCCATGCCCTGGACCATGCCGCGACGCGACGAAAGGTCGCCCATCACCGTGCCTGCATAGTCTTCCGGCGTTTCGACCTCGACCGACATCATCGGCTCAAGTAATACAGGCGCCGCAGCCCGCATGCCGTCCTTGAACGCCATCGAAGCCGCCATCTTGAACGCATTTTCGTTCGAGTCGACGTCGTGATAAGAACCGAAATGCAGGGTCACCTTGACGTCGACCACCGGATAACCGGCAAGCACCCCTGCCGGCAATGTTTCGAGGACGCCTTTCTCAACCGCAGGGATGTATTCGCGCGGCACGACCCCACCCTTGATCGCGTCGACAAACTGGAATCCCTTGCCGGCTTCCTGCGGCTCGACCTTGAGCACTACATGGCCATACTGGCCGCGACCGCCGGATTGCTTGATGAACTTGCCTTCCGCATTGTCAACAGTCTTGCGAATGGTTTCGCGATAAGCCACTTGCGGCTTGCCTACACTGGCTTCGACGCCGAATTCACGTTTCATCCGGTCGACAATGATCTCCAAGTGAAGTTCACCCATACCGGCAATAATGGTCTGGCCGGATTCCTCGTCGGTCCGAACGCGAAACGACGGGTCTTCCTGGGCGAGGCGGTTGAGCGCAATACCCATTTTTTCCTGGTCGACCTTGGTTTTCGGTTCGACCGCCTGCGAAATGACCGGCTCGGGAAAAATCATGCGCTCAAGAATGATGATCTTGTCCGGATCGCACAACGTGTCGCCGGTGGTGGCATCCTTCAATCCCACCGCCGCGGCGATGTCGCCGGCATGGACCTCCTTGATCTCTTCGCGCTGATTCGCATGCATCAACAGGATTCGACCCAGACGGTCCTTCTTGCCCTTGATCGAGTTGTAGATCGTGTCGCCGGAGTTGACCACGCCCGAGTAAACCCTGAAGAATGTCAGTTGCCCCACGAACGGGTCGGTCATGATCTTGAAAGCCAAGGCCGAGAATGACTCCTTGTCGGTCGCCGCACGCTCGGTGCCGTTGCCATTCTCGAGTTCGCCCTTGACTGGCGGAATGTCGGTGGGTGCGGGCAGAAAATCAAGAACCGCATCAAGCATCGCTTGCACGCCCTTGTTCTTGAACGCGGAACCGCACAGCATCGGCACAATCTCGTTGGCGATGGTGCGAGTGCGCAGGCCAAGCTTGATTTCCTCAAGGGTGAGCGCGGTGCCTTCGAGATACTTGTTCATCAATTCTTCGGAGGCCTCGGCGGCCGCTTCGATCATTTTCTCGCGCCAGGTTTCGGCCTCCTCCTGCAGTTCCGCAGGAATATCCCGGAGTTCGAACTTCATTCCCTGCGAAGACTCGTCCCAAAAGATCGCCTTCATGCGGATCAAGTCGATGACCCCTTGAAAGCTCTCCTCTGCCCCGATCGGGATCTGCAGCGGAATCGGGTTGGCTTTGAGGCGCGCGCGCATTTGCTCATGCACCTTGAAAAAATTCGCGCCTGTCCGATCCATCTTGTTGACAAACGCCAAGCGGGGCACGCGATACTTGTTGGCCTGCCGCCACACGGTTTCCGATTGCGGCTGCACGCCGCCGACAGCGCAATACACCATGCATGCGCCGTCAAGAACCCGCATCGATCGCTCGACTTCAATGGTGAAGTCCACGTGGCCGGGAGTATCGATGATATTGATTCGATGCTCCGGATAGGAATCGTCCATGCCCTTCCAGAAGCAGGTTGTCGCCGCCGAAGTGATCGTGATGCCACGCTCGCGTTCCTGCTCCATCCAGTCCATGGTTGCGGCACCGTCATGCACCTCGCCAATCTTGTGCGAGACGCCTGTGTAGAACAGGATGCGTTCAGTCGTGGTGGTCTTGCCGGCGTCGATGTGGGCGGAAATGCCGATATTTCGATAGCGTTCGATCGGAGTCTTGCGAGCCACTTTGATTACCTCTTTCGCTTAAAGATCAAGCCGGGAACGTGCGCACCGGCGCATTGGTCTGCCTGCATCACACCCGGTCCCTTGAAACAAAAGAGCGCCCCTGGGGTGGAGGCGCTCCGGACCGGCCAAACCGCACCTTACTGTGCGGTCTTCAACCTAGAACCGGAAATGGGCGAATGCCTTGTTGGCTTCAGCCATCCGATGCACTTCATCACGCTTTTTCACAGCGCCGCCGCGGCCTTCCGAAGCCTCAATGAGTTCGTTTGCCAGGCGTTGCCCCATTGATTTCTCGCTTCGCTTGTGCGCAGCCTCGCGCAACCAGCGCATTGCCAGCGCCATGCGACGAATCGGCCTGACCTCGACCGGCACCTGGTAGTTGGCACCACCAACCCGGCGCGACTTTACCTCGACAGTCGGCTTGGCGTTGCTGAGGGCCTGGGTGAACACTTCCAGCGCATTCTTGCCGGACTTCTTGCCGATCTGGTCCAGGGCGCCATAAATAATGCGTTCGGCTACTGCTTTCTTCCCCTCGATCATCACGACATTGACGAACTTGGAAAGATCGACACTGCCGTACTTGGGATCGGGCAGGATATCGCGTTTTGGAACTTCTCTACGACGTGGCATGCTTCATTCCTTCCTTAGGCGGCCTTGGGACGCTTGGCACCGTACTTCGATCGGGATTGCTTGCGGTCCTTGACGCCTTGGGTGTCCAGGCTGCCGCGCACCATGTGATAGCGCACGCCCGGCAAATCCTTCACCCGACCACCGCGAATCAACACCACGGAGTGTTCCTGCAGATTGTGGCCTTCGCCGCCAATGTAGGAAATAACCTCGAAACCGTTGGTCAGCCGCACTTTGGCGACCTTGCGCAGCGCCGAATTCGGCTTTTTGGGAGTCGTCGTGTACACGCGCGTGCAGACCCCGCGCTTTTGCGGGCAGCGTTGCATCGCGGGCACTTTGCTCTTGACCGCCGGCGCCTGGCGCCCGCTACGTACGAGCTGATTAATGGTAGGCATGTCGCTTATCCGATAATTATGATGTTCGTCCGACTACGATTGGCCGGCCGGGAGAGAATTGAAGTAAAGCAGAAAACAAAGACCGAAGATTATAACGCAGGATTCGAACCATCGTCAACAATATCGCCGGCGCGCAAAAGCGCGCCGGCGAACAACCGTTTATGCATCGACCGGTTCGGTCGCTGCCACATCTGCCGGTGGCGTCGACTCAAACACCGTCTCGGCCGACTCCGCTTCCTTGTTGCGCCGCGCGGTATGAAATGCCAAGCCGCTGCCGGCCGGTATAAGACGACCGACGATCACGTTTTCCTTCAGGCCGCGGAGATCATCTTTCTTGCCCATGATCGCAGCTTCCGTCAGTACGCGAGTGGTTTCCTGGAACGAGGCTGCCGAAATGAAGGAATCGGTCGACAGCGATGCCTTGGTAATACCCAGCAGCACGTGTTCATAGCTGGCCGGCGCCTTTCCTTCCGACATAACGCGGTCATTCTCGTCGAGCAGGTCCGAACGCTCGACCTGCTCCCCAAGGATGAAGCGCGTACCGCCAGGTTCAACGATCTGCACCCTGCGCAGCATCTGACGTACGATCACCTCGATGTGCTTGTCGTTGATCTTGACACCCTGCAGACGGTATACGTCCTGCACCTCGTCCGTGATGTAGCGCGCCAGCGCTTCGACGCCCTGAAGGTGCAGAATGTCATGCGGATCCGCCGGTCCGTCGACCAATAGCTCGCCCTTGTTGACCACCTGGCCATCGTGCACCAGGACCTGCTTGTCCTTGGCGATCAGGAATTCGTGTGCCAATCCTTCAAGATCGGTGATGACAAGACGCTGTTTTCCCTTGGTGTCCTTGCCGAAGGAGACGGTGCCGGTGACTTCGGCCATCATCCCGGCGTCTTTCGGCGCACGCGCCTCGAACAGTTCGGCAACCCGCGGTAGACCACCGGTGATGTCGCGCGTTTTCGACGATTCCTGCGGAATACGCGCCAGCACCTCGCCCACACCGACCTGTTGCCCGTCCTTGACGGTAATCAGCGACCCGACCTGGAACGAGATCGTCACCGAGTGATCGGTGCCCGCGATCTTGACCTCTTCGCCACGATCGTTCATCAGCTTGACCTGCGGCCGAACGCCCTTGGCTTTGGATGAGGACATGGAACGCTTCGGGTCGATCACAACCAGCGTGGACAGACCGGTGACTTCGTCCATCTGCTTGGCCACAGTGGCGCCTTCTTCGACGTTCTCGAACTTGATCGTGCCCGCATACTCGGTGATGATCGGCCGGGTATGCGGATCCCAGGATGCCAGCATGCCACCCGCCTTGACCGAGTTGCCGTCAGCCACGATCAGGGTCGCACCGTAGGGCACCTTGTGACGCTCGCGCTCGCGGCCGTTGTCTTCGGTAACCAGCACCTCGCCGGAACGCGAGATCACGATCTTCTCGGCCTTGGCATTGGTGACATAGCGCATCGTCGGCGTAAAGCGGATTATTCCTGTCGACTTGGCCTCGACGCCGGAAGCCGCCGCAGCACGGGAGGCCGCGCCGCCGATGTGGAAGGTACGCATGGTCAACTGTGTGCCGGGTTCGCCGATCGACTGCGCCGCGATGACTCCGACGGCTTCACCGACATTGACCGGAGAGCCGCGCCCGAGGTCACGGCCATAGCATTTGCCGCACAGGCCATAACGCGTATCGCAAGTAAGCGGGGTGCGCACGCGCACCTCGTCGATACCCAGGGCCTCGATCAGTTCGACCGCATCCTCGTCAAGCAGGAAGCCGATCTCGAACAACACATTCTGCGATTCCGGATGCAGCACCTCGCTGATCGTGACACGCCCGAGAATCCGGTCACGCAACGGCTCGATGACCTCGCCGCCTTCGACCAGCGCCTTCATGGTAACGCCGTTGGCAGTACCGCAATCGTCCTCGGTCACCACCAGATCCTGGGTCACATCAACCAGCCTGCGGGTCAGGTAGCCGGAATTGGCGGTCTTGAGCGCCGTATCCGCCAGGCCTTTGCGCGCGCCATGGGTGGAAATGAAGTACTGCAGAACGTTCAGGCCTTCACGGAAATTCGCGGTGATCGGCGTTTCGATGATCGATCCATCCGGCTTTGCCATCAGGCCGCGCATCCCGGCGAGCTGGCGAATCTGCGCGGCCGAGCCACGGGCACCCGAGTCCGCCATCATGTAGATCGAGTTGAACGACTCCTGCTTCACCTGCTTGCCGTGCCGATCGGTGGTCATCTCGTGACCCAACTGCTCCATCATCGCCTTGCCGACCTGATCGCCGGCACGGCCCCAGATGTCGACCACCTTGTTGTACCGCTCGCCCTGGGTAACCAGGCCGGAGGTGTACTGCTGCTCGATCTCCTTGACCTCGGTTTCGGCCTTGCGAATGATGTCGTGCTTCACCGGTGGCACCAGCATGTCATCCATCGCAATGGAGATTCCGGCGCGAGTCGCGAGAGTGAAGCCGGATTGCATCAACTTGTCGGCGAAGATCACCGTCTCGCGCAGCCCGCACTTGCGGAACGACACGTTGATCAGCTTGGAGATCTCCTTCTTCTTCAGCGCCTTGTTGATCACCGAAAAAGGCAGGCCGCGCGGCAGGATTTCCGACAGCAGGGCACGCCCAACCGTGGTCTGCTGGCGGACGATCTTCTCGATGAACTCACCACTGGCCTTGTCAAGCTCGAACTCCGGAATGCGTACCACCACCCGCGACTGCAGCTCTACCTGACGGTTGTCGAGCGCTCGCTTGGCCTCGCAGACGTTCGAAAACACGATGCCTTCGCCGATGCCGTTGATCCGCTCGCGCGTGGCGTAATACAGCCCGAGTACGATATCCTGCGACGGCACGATCGACGGCTCGCCATTGGCCGGGAAAAGTATGTTGTTCGACGCCAGCATCAGGGCGCGCGCCTCGAGCTGCGCTTCGAGCGAAAGCGGGACGTGAACCGCCATCTGGTCGCCATCGAAGTCGGCGTTGAAGGCCGCACACACCAGAGGATGCAGCTGGATCGCCTTGCCTTCGATCAGCACCGGCTCAAAGGCCTGAATGCCGAGGCGATGCAGGGTCGGGGCCCGGTTGAGCATCACCGGATGTTCGCGAATGACTTCCTCGAGAATGTCCCACACCTCGGGGCCTTCCTGTTCGACCCGCTTCTTTGCCGCCTTGATCGTGGTGGCGGATCCTTGCAGCTCGAGCTTGTTGAAGATGAACGGCTTGAACAACTCCAGTGCCATTTTCTTCGGCAGTCCGCACTGATGCAGCTTGAGCTGCGGCCCGACCACGATGACCGAGCGACCGGAGTAGTCGACGCGCTTGCCAAGCAGGTTCTGACGGAACCGCCCGCCCTTGCCCTTGATCATGTCTGCCAGCGACTTCAACGGCCGCTTGTTGGCACCGGTCATCGCCTTGCCGCGGCGACCGTTGTCGAGCAGCGAATCCACAGCTTCCTGGAGCATGCGCTTTTCGTTGCGCACGATGATCTCCGGCGCCTTCAACTCAAGCAGCCGCTTCAGGCGGTTGTTGCGGTTGATGACGCGACGATAAAGATCGTTGAGGTCCGAGGTCGCAAAGCGCCCACCGTCAAGCGGGACCAGCGGGCGCAGATCCGGCGGCAATACCGGCAACACCTCGAGTACCATCCAGTGCGGCTTGATGCCGGACTTCTGAAACGCCTCCATGATCTTAAGGCGTTTGGCGTACTTCTTTACTTTCGCCTCCGAGCCGGTGGCTTCAAGCTCCTTGCGGATGGTCTCGGTTTCATGGACCAGATCGATCGCCCGCAGCAGGTCGCGAATGCCCTCCGCGCCCATGCTTGCCTGAAAATCATCGCCGAATTCCTCGACCTTCGACAGATAGTCGTCCTCGGTGAGCAACTGGCAGCGCTTCAGGGGCGTCATGCCGGGATCGGTCACGACATAGGCTTCGAAATAGAGCACGCGCTCGATGTCGCGGAGCGTCATGTCAAGCACCATGCCCAGCCTTGACGGAAGCGATTTGAGGAACCAGATATGCGCGGTGGGCGACGCCAGTTCGATGTGCCCCATGCGCTCGCGACGCACCTTCTGCAGGGTTACCTCGACACCGCACTTCTCGCAGATCACGCCGCGGTGCTTGAGTCGCTTGTACTTTACGCAAAGGCACTCATAGTCCTTGATCGGGCCAAAGATCTTGGCGCAGAACAAACCGTCGCGCTCGGGCTTGAATGTGCGGTAATTGATCGTCTCCGGCTTCTTGACTTCACCGTACGACCAGGAACGGATTTTTTCGGGAGAAGCAAGCCCGATGCGAATCGAGTCGAACTCTTCTTCTTGGGTAACTTGCTTAAACAGATCGAGTAGAGCTTTCATGCATTACTCCTTCTAGTCAGTTGGGGCCGGATTTCAAGCACCCCTGCGGCGTGCCGGAGATCCGGTCCTCCAAACATCTCAATGACGTTCAAGATCGATGTCGATCGCGAGCGAGCGGATTTCCTTGACCAGCACATTGAACGACTCCGGCATGCCGGCCTCGATCTTGTGGTCGCCCTTGACAATGCTTTCGTAGATCTTGGTACGGCCATTGACGTCGTCCGATTTGACCGTGAGCATTTCCTGCAGCGTGTAGGCGGCGCCATAAGCCTCCAGCGCCCATACCTCCATCTCGCCGAATCGCTGACCGCCAAATTGCGCCTTGCCGCCCAGCGGTTGCTGGGTCACCAGGCTGTACGGCCCGGTCGAACGCGCATGCATCTTGTCGTCGACCAGATGATGCAGCTTGAGGATATGCATATAGCCCAGGGTTACGGGCCGCTCGAACGCCTCACCGGTACGACCATCGTACAGCGTGACTTGCGTCTTGGTCGGCGTGAATCCGTTCTTCTTCGCCATTTCATCGGGATAGGCGAGATTGAGCATCGACGTGATCTCTTCCTCGGTCGCGCCGTCGAACACCGGCGTGGCGAACGGCACGCCGTTGCGCAGGTTGTGCGCGAGGTGGATGATCTCGTCGTCATTGAAATCAGCCAGATTCTCCTGCTTGCCGCTGGCGTTGTAGATCTTCTCGAGGAACTTGCGCACCTCCGCGGCCTTTTTCTGTTGCACCAGCATCTCGTTGATGCGCTGCCCCAAGCCCTTGGCGGCCCAGCCCAGATGCGTTTCCAGGATCTGGCCGACGTTCATCCGCGACGGCACACCCAGCGGATTGAGCACAATATCGGCAGGCGTTCCGTCAGCCATATACGGCATGTCTTCAACCGGCACGATACGCGACACGACACCCTTGTTGCCATGTCGCCCGGCCATCTTGTCACCCGGTTGCAGGCGCCGCTTGACCGCCAGATAGACCTTGACCATCTTGATCACGCCCGGCGGCAGTTCGTCCCCTTGGGTGAGCTTCTTGCGCTTTTCCTCGAACGCCAGGTCGAACTGATGACGCTTCTGCGTCAGGCTGTCCTTGAGTTGCTCGAGTTGCTGGGCTGCCTCTTCATCGGCAAGCCGGATGTCGAACCAATGGTAGCGGTCCAGATCGGCCAGATACTCCGCTGAGATCTTGACCCCCTTGGCAAGCTTCTTCGGCCCGCCGTTGGCCACCTTTCCGGTCAGCATGCGCTCGATTCGCGAGAATGTATCGTTCTCGACAATCCGCATCTGGTCGGCCAAGTCCTGCTTGTAGCTCTTGAGCATGTCGTCAATGATCGACTGGGCACGCTTGTCGCGCTCGATGCCTTCACGGGTGAAGACCTGCACGTCGATCACCGTACCCGCAATCCCGGACGGAACGCGCAACCCGGTGTCCTTCACGTCCGAGGCTTTCTCGCCAAAAATCGCGCGCAACAGCTTTTCCTCGGGAGTCAGCTGGGTCTCGCCCTTGGGGGTGACCTTGCCAACCAGTACATCGCCGGCCTGCACCTCGGCACCGATGTAAACGATCCCGGATTCATCAAGGCGCGCAAGCTGGCCTTCAGACAGGTTCGAGATATCCCGCGTGATTTCCTCCGAGCCGAGCTTGGTGTCGCGTGCGACGACGCTCAATTCCTCGATATGGATCGAGGTATAGCGGTCTTCGGCGACCACCCGCTCGGAGATCAGGATCGAGTCCTCGAAGTTGTAACCATTCCAGGGCATGAAGGCGACCAGCATGTTCTGGCCCAGCGCCAACTCGCCCAGATCGGTCGACGCCCCATCGGCAACCACATCACCCTTGGCCACGCGATCACCGGCCTTGACGATCGGCCGCTGGTTGATATTGGTGTTCTGGTTGGACCGCGTGTACTTGGTCAGATTGTAGATGTCGACACCCGCCTCGCCGGCGACTGTCTCGTCGTCATTGACACGGATGACGATACGACCGGCGTCAACGTAATCAACCCGGCCGCCACGCAGGGCCTGAACAGTCGTACCGGAGTCGACCGCAACGGTGCGCTCAATGCCGGTACCAACAACCGGCTTTTCCGCACGCAGACACGGCACCGCCTGACGCTGCATGTTCGAACCCATCAAGGCGCGGTTGGCATCATCGTGCTCGAGAAACGGGATCAGCGACGCGGCGACCGACACAATCTGCCCGGGCGCCACATCCATGTACTCGATGCGATCGGCGGTCGACAATATGGTCTCGCCCTTGTTGCGCGCAGTCACCAGTTCGTCGGTCAGCTTCCCCGACTTGTCGAGGCCAGCATTGGCCTGGGCGATCGTGAACCGCCCCTCTTCAATGGCAGAAAGGTAGTCGATCTCGTTGGTAACACGGTTGTTCACCACCTTGCGATACGGTGTCTCCAGGAAACCGTAGTGATTCAGGCGCGCATACAGTGCCAGCGAGTTGATCAGGCCGATATTCGGACCTTCCGGCGTTTCAATCGGGCAGACCCTGCCGTAGTGGGTAGGGTGCACATCGCGTACCTCGAATCCGGCACGCTCGCGTGTCAGTCCACCCGGTCCGAGCGCGGAAACGCGACGCTTGTGCGTGATCTCGGACAGCGGGTTAGTCTGATCCATGAACTGCGACAACTGGCTGGAACCAAAGAACTCGCGGATTGCTGCCGAAATCGGTTTCGCGTTTATCAGGTCATGCGGCATCAAGTTCTCCGTCTCGGCTTGGCCAAGCCGCTCCTTGACAGCGCGTTCGACGCGAACCAATCCGGCACGAAACTGGTTTTCCGCCAGTTCGCCGACACAACGGACACGGCGATTCCCCAGGTGGTCAATATCGTCAATCTCGCCGCGACCGTTACGCAGATCGACCAGAATCTTGATCACCGCGACGATGTCTTCGTTGGACAGGGTGCCGGAGCCTTCAAGCTCGTTGCGGCCGACGCGGCGGTTGAACTTCATCCGGCCGACGAACGACAGATCATAGCGATCGGAGTCGAAGAACAGGCTGTTGAACAATGACTCCACCGCGTCCTCGGTCGGCGGTTCGCCGGGCCGCATCATGCGATAAATGGCGATGCGGGCGGCATGCTGGTCGGGGATATCGTCAGCGCGCAGGGTGGATGAAATATACGAGCCCTGGTCGAGATCGTTGGTATACAGGGTGCGAATATCCTTGATGCCGGCGGTGCGCAGCGAGACCAGCAAGGTGTCGGTGATCTCGTCGTTGGCATTGGCGATGATCTCACCGGAATCGGTGTCGACAATATTCGCAGCGAGGGTGCGACCGAACAGGAAATCATCCGGCACGGAAATGCGTTTCAGACCGGCTGCCTCGAAGTCACGAATGTGCTTGGCGGTGATCCGCTTGTCCTTGGCAACAATCGTCTTGCCGGACTTGTCAGAAATATCGAAACGGGCGATCTCGCCGCGCATGCGTTCCGGCACGACTTCGAACTGCGCCCCTTCCTTGAGCACATGAAACGTATCGAACTGGAAGAACGATTCGAGAATTTGCTCCGGCGAATAGCCCAAGGCCTTGAGCAGAATCGTCACCGGCATCTTGCGACGACGATCAACCCGGAAAAACAGGATGTCCTTCGGATCAAACTCGAAATCGAGCCACGACCCTCGATACGGAATGATGCGCGCCGAAAACAGCAGCTTGCCCGAGGAATGGGTCTTGCCGCGGTCATGCTCGAAAAACACGCCAGGCGAACGGTGCAGCTGCGAGACGATCACGCGCTCGGTCCCGTTGATGACGAATGATCCGGTGGTCGTCATCAGCGGAATTTCGCCCATGTAGACCTCCTGCTCCTTGATCTCCTTGACCTTCTTCTTGGTCGTGTCTTCCTTGTCGAGGAGAATCATGCGCACCTTGGCGCGCAGCGGCGACGCGAAGGTCAAGCCGCGCTGCTGACATTCCTTGACGTCGAACGGCGGCTGGCCGAGCTGGTAGCTCAAGAACTCGAGCCGGGCGTATTCATTGTGGCTGACAATCGGAAAAATCGAACTGAACGCCGCTTGCAGGCCCTCGCTCTTGCGCGCCGTGCCGGGCGCGTCGGATTGCAGAAACTGGGTGTAAGAGTCAAGCTGGGTGGCCAGCAGGAACGGGACTGTCTGCACGCTGGCCCGTTTGGCGAAACTCTTGCGGATGCGCTTTTTTTCGGTGAACGAATAAGACATAAGCCTCTTTCGAATCGCGCGGCGCCGGATCCCGATGGAACCGAACGCCAGGGAAACACTGCGACTGTGGCGGACATCCCGTTGCACGGGAACTTCCTGGTCAGGCGGTTGGCCACTACCAACCTATGGCGGACGGCTGCGCATTGCGCGCAGCCCGGCCTGGCCGGTCTTCTGCAGTCGGTTCAGAAGACACAATCAAGCGAGCTTATGGTCAAACACGCTTGATTGCGACATCTGTGAATCCGGGCCATTGACCGGCTAACACCGGTCAATGGCCCTGCCTTGCAATTACTTGACTTCGACCTTCGCACCCGCGTCTTCAAGCTGCTTCTTGAGCGCATCGGCATCAGCCTTGCTGATCCCTTCCTTCACGGCCTTCGGCGCACCGTCAACCAGGTCCTTGGCTTCTTTCAAACCAAGGCCGGTCGCGGCACGAACCACCTTGATCGCCTCGACTTTCTTCTCGCCGGCGGCGAGGAGAGTCACGGTGAACTCGGTTTGGACTTCAGCAGCAGCGGCGGTGGCCGCGGCCGGTGCTGCGACCGCAACGGCGGCCGCGGCGGCGGACACGCCGAACTTCTCTTCCATCTCCTTGATCAGCGCGGAGAGGTCAAGAACGGTCATGCCTGCGATTGCGTCGAGAATTTCTGCTTTGCTCACTGCCATGATTGACTCCAGATTTCTGTAAAGGTTTAAATGATTCCGAAAATGGTTGGGAAAGCCTTGCATGATGACCGGTAGGCGGGAATCAGGGCCGGTTTGACCCCGGATTCCACCCACTTCCGGGGATCACGCGCCGGCTTTTTCCCTGGCATCACGCACTGCAGCCAATCCGCGCACGAACTTGGTCGGAACCTCGTTCAACGTACGGACGAACTGCGCGATCGGCGCCTGCATCGTGCCCAGCAATCGCGACAGCAGTTCCTCACGTGACGGCATGGTGGCCAGCGCTTTCACGCCGTTCACGTCCATCAGGTAATTGGCCATCGCACCCGCCTTGATAACAAGTTTGTCGTTATCTTTGGCGAAGCCGTTCAACACCTTGGCTGCGGCGACCGGATCGGTGGACATCCCGTAAATCAGGGGCCCAACCATCTTGTCTGCCAGCAAGGCAAACGACGTGCCTTCAACCGCACGCCGCGCCAGAGTGTTCTTGAGCACACGCAAATACACGCCGGACTCGCGCGCCTGCTTGCGCAAAACCGTAATGTTGCCCACTTCCAGACCACGGTACTCGGCAAGCACGATGACGGAGGCACCGGCTACAACGCCGGCGATCTCCGACACGACCGCCTGTTTTTCCGACAACTTGAGACCCACGGTCCTGCTCCTTGTTAAAACCGCCGTCCAGGCCGATGGCCCTTCTGGAGGCTGGCGGGTCAGGTATCCGCAAAACCGGAACCCATCCCGCCGTTGACAACACGGCGACCGAAAACTTATCGGGTACGCCATCTGCGTAGAGCGACCCTCGCGAGTCGATTAAACGGTCACTCCGGCACCGCCGCAAAGGCGCAAGTCGGGCCTGATTCGCCTGCCCTGACTTCCGCGTTCCTGGCGTTCACACTGCCGGCCCACCATCCCTACGGTCTTTGATAACCTGGTGCGCCCGACCGATCCGGTGATCCGGATCGGTATTGCGCACCAGCCCAAAGATGGTTGTGCATGCGCTTGCGCAAGCACGAATTCAAACCGGTACTACGCAACCAGGGTCTGGGAGTCCACACGAATACCGACACCCATGGTGCTCGACACCGAAATTTTCCTCAGATAGACGCCTTTGGACGCCGCCGGCTTTGACTTGTTGAGCGCGTCAACCAACGCGAGTACATTGACTTTCAACTGATCGACCGAAAAATTGGCGCGCCCGACGGTGCATTGAATGATGCCGTTCTTGTCGGTGCGGTACTGCACCTGACCTGCCTTCGCATTTTTGACTGCTTCACCAACGTTCGGCGTGACCGTCCCGACCTTCGGGTTGGGCATCAGGCCACGCGGTCCGAGAATCTGCCCGAGCGTACCTACGATCCGCATCGTGTCAGGCGTGGCGATCACGACATCGAAATCAAGTTGTCCGCCCTTGATCCGCTCTGCCAAGTCTTCGAGACCGACAATATCGGCACCCGCCGCCTTGGCCTGCTCCGCCTTTTCACCCTGTGCGAAAACCGCGACTCGTACGGACTTGCCGGTGCCGGAGGGCATCACGACAGAGCCACGGACTGTCTGGTCGGATTTTTTCGCATCGACGCCGAGCATCACCGCGACATCGATGGATTCATTGAACTTCGCCGTCGCAGTGTCCTTGGCGAGCGCAAGCGCATCGGCCAGGGGATAATTCTTCGCGCGGTCGACCTTGGGCTTGAGCGCCTTCAGGCGCTTGGTTTGGCTGGCCATGTCAGACTCCTTCCACAATGATGCCCATACTGCGGGCGGAGCCGGCAACCGTGCGTACGGCCGCGTCCAGGTCGGAGGCGGTCAGATCCGGCATTTTGGTTTTGGCAATTTCCTCGGCTTGCGCGCGAGTGATCTTTCCGACTTTGTCGGAATGCGGCTTGGAAGACCCCTTCTCGATCTTCGCGGCTTTCTTGATCAGTATCGATGCCGGCGGCGTCTTGGTGATGAAGGTGAAGCTCTTGTCCGCATACGCGGTGATAACCACCGGGATCGGCAGGCCGGGCTCAAGCTTTTGCGTGGCCGCATTGAAGGCCTTGCAGAACTCCATGATGTTTAGGCCGCGTTGGCCCAACGCTGGCCCGATGGGCGGCGACGGATTGGCTTTGCCCGCAGGCACCTGCAACTTTACATAACCGACGATTTTCTTGGCCATGATTTGGCTCCTGAAAGATTGAGTACCAGCGCGCGTTCGACACGATCATCTGCATCGTCGCCTACTTGCGCTCCTCTTGACGAATTCAAGGTATCCGCTTTAAGACCTGAAGAGCATCAACTACGGAGGGCTCTTCAACCTCCTGGTCCAGACCCGGTTACTGCTTTTCGACCTGCGCAAAATCCAGTTCGACCGGAGTGGCACGCCCAAATATGGTCACCGTCACCTTCAGTTTGTTTTTTTCGTAATTGACTTCCTCGACATTGCCGTTGAAGTCGGTGAACGGGCCGTCCTTGACGCGCACCATCTCGCCGACCTCGAAGAGAACCTTCGGGCGCGGCTTCTCCGCGCCTTCCTGCATCTGCGCCATGATCTTCTCGACCTCTTTCTGCGAGATCGGCGTCGGACGATTGCCGCTTCCGCCCACGAAACCCGTAACCTTGTTGGTGTTCTTCACCAAATGCCAGGTTTCGTCATTCATTTCCATTTCGACCAGCAGATACCCCGGGAAGAATTTGCGTTCGGAAATGCTCTTCTGCCCGCCTTTGAGCTCGACGACTTCCTCGACCGGCACCATGATCCGCCCGAATCTTTCCTGCATGCCCGCACGATTGATCCGCTCTTCTAAGGCGCGCTGAACACTCTTTTCGAACCCGGAATATGCGTGCACCACATACCAACGTTTACCTGCGGCCACTTGCGGAGTCGTTGCTGTCATGATTTTTTCCATCCCAGTACCAGGTCGTACAACACCCACTCCAGGCCCTTGTCGGTCAACCAGAGGAACACCGCCATCACGACGACAAAGCCGAACACAGCAGCAGTAGTCTGGATGGCTTCCTTGCGAGTCGGCCACACCACCTTCCTGGTCTCACCCCATGAATCACGGGCGAAAGCAAAAAATTCCTGTCCGGGTGCGGTGAACCAACCCACGGCGACGCCCGCGAGTACACCGCCAATCACGTACAAGACGCGCAGCACAAGCGCGTGCTCGCCGAAGTAGTAGAAACCACCCACTCCGGCGATCACCAGCAGTATGGCCAAACCCAGCTTTGCTTTATCCACAGCCTGTCTTCTACTTGGCGCCGGATTCGGACGATTTCCCGAATCTGGCAGGGGCGGAGGGAATCGAACCCCCAACCTACGGTTTTGGAGACCGTCGCTCTGCCAATTGAGCTACGCCCCTAAATCAAACACCCGAAGATAAGACTTAGCCTCCGGTTGCATTATCGTGCCGAGAATCGCGGGCAAAACCCGGCGAATCCCGACCCCAACTGCGACCAATACGCCGCAACACAAGCTACCTGCCCATTTGCCAACCAACCGCGACCACCAACCGCAACTCCGTCGGCGCGAATTGACCGCTTAGACACTCAAGCCATGAACAGGCCGGCGCTCGTGCGCCGACAGCTACCTTCTATTTCAATTACAGGATGACTTTGGCGACGACACCGGCGCCGACGGTCCGGCCACCCTCACGAATCGCAAAACGCAGTCCCTGCTCCATCGCAATCGGCGCAATCAGGGTCACGATCATCTTGATGTT
>JANPGJ010000128.1:0-33133 GCA_031423955.1 Burkholderiales bacterium | reverse complement strand
CTGTTGTTGCGCGAGTTGTTGTAGCTGGCGCGGTCGAAGCCGCTGCCGCCGTCGATGGTGTCGTCGCCGGCGTTGCCGACGAAGGTCTCGTTGCCGAAGCTGCCGGTTAGGTTGTCGGCCTGGTCCGAACCCCAGATTTCCTCGATGTTGCTGAAGCTGTCGAGGTTGCCGAAACCGTCGCTGGCGGTGCCGCTGCCGATACCGTTGAAGGCCACGCTGACCGCGCCGGTGGAGCGCTGGTAGCGCAGGCTGTCGAAGCCGGCGCCGCCGTCGACGGTGTCGTCGCCGGCCATGCCCTCGAACTGGTTGTTGTCGGCGTCGCCGGTCAGGGTGTCGCCGAAGGCCGAGCCGCGGATCTGTTCGATGTTGAGTAGCGTGTCGTTGCCGTCGGCGCCGCTGGCGCTATGGGTGGCGAGGTTGACGGTGACCGCGCCGCTCGCGTTCTGGTAACTGACGCGATCGTTGCCGATGCCGCCGTCGATGGTGTCGTTGCCGAGACCGCCTTCGAAGGATTCGAACAGGCCGGTGCCGGCGAGAATCTGGGTGCTGCCGCTGCCGCCGGTCAGCACGTCGTTGAAGGCGCTGCCGACCACCAGATCGATATTGAACAGGGTGTCGGTGCCGCCCCAGCCGTCGCTGGCGCTGCCGGCGCCGAGGTTGACGTTGACCGCACCGGGCGAATACAGGTAGCTCAGGATGGTCAACTCGTCGACGTTGGCGGAGCCGCCGTCGATGGTGTCGTTGCCATCCCGGCCCTCGAAGGTCTGGAACGGGTCGCTGCGCAGGCCCTGGAACTGGCCGGCCGCATAGCCGCCGGTGAGCGAGTCATTGCCGGACGAACCGAGAATGCTTTCGATCCCCGACACGGTGAAGGTGGACGGGTTGCTGCCGGCCACCGCGCCAGTGCCTGTCAGCAGGTTGACGGTGACCCCGGTCGAACCCGCCACCGTGCCGAACTTCAGGGTGTCGAAGCCGGTGCCGCCGTTGAACACGTCGCTGCCCGCGCCGCCGACGGTTCCCGCGGCGCCGCCGACGCTAAACAGGAAATCATTGCCCGGCCCGCCATCGAGCGTCTGGCTGCCGCCCGCACTGGCCAGCACGTCGGCGCCGGCGCCACCGGTCAGGGTGGCGCTGCTGGTGTCGTCGCCGCTGGCGGTGGCCAGCGTATCGCCGACCAGAAGCTTGCTGCCGTCGGCGAAGATGATGTTGCCGCTGGAAAGCTTGTAGGGATTGCTGCTATCGGCATTCGCGCTGAAGATCAGGTAGATCGTCTTGACGACAACGCCTTCGGCCGCGAACTGTTCAAGCTGCAGTCCGCGCCCGTTGAGCGGCCCCGACTTGATCTGCGAAACATCGATCGACGCCGCCGCCACCCCGACGTCGACATTGAGCACGTCGATGCTGGGGTCGAACTGCAGGATGGTGCCGTTGCCGAGAAACGACCAGGTGAAGAAGGTGCCGGTGCCGAGCGCCTGGGTCTGCACGCCGTTGAGGCCGCCGAAACGCAGGGTCTCGATGCCGAACAGGGTGTCGCTGCCTTCGTTGCCGTCGGCCGGGTTGTTGTCGACCACGCTGTAGGATTTGTTGCCCAGCGCGGTGACGCTGAAGTCGGCCTGGTTGCCGGCGTAAACCGCGGTGTCGATGCCGGCATCGCCGGAAAGGGTGTCGTTGCCCAAGCCGCCGATCAGGGTGTCGTTGCCGAAGTTGCCGTTCAGGTTGTTGTTGAAGCTGTCGCCGGTCAGGCTGTCGTTGAACACCGAACCGGTGACCGCGTCGATGTTGAACAGGCGGTCGGTGTTGCCCCAGGAATCGATCGCGGTGCCGGCCAAAAGGTTGACGGTGACACCGGTGTTGTTGCGCGAGTTGGTGTAGGCGACGCGGTCGAAGCCGCCGCTGCCGCCGTCGATGGTGTCGTCGCCGGCATTGCCGACGAAGGTCTCGTTGCTGGCGCCGCCGGTGAACGTATCGGCCTGGTCCGAGCCCTGGATTTCCTCGATGTTGCTGAAGCTGTCGGTGCCGCCCAGGCCGTCGCTGACGGTGCCCGCACCGCTGCCGGTGAAGGTGACATTGATCGCGCCGGTGGAGCGCTGGTAGGTGAGGTTGTCGTAGCCGAGCGCACCGTCGATGGTGTCATTGCCGGCCATGCCCTGCAGCTGGTTGTTGTTGGCGTCGCCGATCAGGGTGTCGTTGAACGCCGATCCGCGCACGTGCTCGATGCCGATCAGGGTGTCATTGCCGTCGGCGCCGCTGGCGGCGCCTAGCGCGAGATTGACAACGACGCTGCCGGCGGCATGCTCATAGCTCACGCGATCGCCGCCGATACCGCCGTCGATGGTGTCGTCGCCCAGGCCGCCCTCGAAAAACTCGACCAGGTTGGTAGCGGCGAACACCTGGGTGCTGCCACTGCCGCCGGTCAACACGTCGTTGAAGGCGCTGCCGGTCACCGCATCAATATTGGTCAGGGTATCGGTGCCGCCCCAGCCGTCGGCGGCGATGCCGGTGCCGAGGTTGACATTGACCGCCGCCGGGGAATGCGCATAGCTGACACCCACCGTCTCGTCGACGTTGGAGGTGCCGCCGTTGATGCTGTCGTTGCCGCCATAACCTTCGAAGCTCTGGAACGGGTCGCTGCGCAGGCCGACATACTGGCCCGCAGCGAAGCCGCCGGTCAGGGTGTCGGCGGCGGCCGAGCCGATCACGCTCTCGATGCCGGAGACGGTGAAGGAAGAGGGATTGCTGCCGGCCACCGACCCGCTGCCGGCCAGCAGGTTGACGCTGTAGCCGGTGAGGCCGGCGACCGCGCCGAGCACCAGGGTGTCGCTGCCGCTGCCGCCGATGAAGACATCGCTGCCACTGCCGCCAGATGCGCCATTGGCGCCGCCGCTGCTGATCAGCACATCGTTGCCGGCGCCGCCGTCGACGGTCTGGCCACCGCCGTAGCTGATCAGGCGGTCGCCGCCGGCGCCGCCGGTGAGCGTGGTGCCGCTGCTGTCGTCGCCCGTGGTACTGGTCAGGGTGTCGCCGGCCAGCAGCTTGCTGCCATCGGCGAACACGATGTTGGTGGCGGACAGCTTGTAGGGATTGGTGGCGTCGCCGCTCGCTGTGAACGCCAGGCGAA
This sequence comes from Burkholderiales bacterium, assembly GCA_031423955.1. Classification (GTDB taxonomy): domain Bacteria; phylum Pseudomonadota; class Gammaproteobacteria; order Burkholderiales; family JAEUOS01; genus JAEUOS01. Next base: position 30,015 of record JANPGJ010000128.1, on the reverse strand, counting down.
CGGTCTTGATCACCGACAGTTCGGCGTCGAGTTGTTCCAGCACCATGGTACGGCCGGCCAGCGGACCGCTGGTTTCCGCACGTACCCGCAGATTGAATGCTGACACGCCGCCATCGACATTGAGCACGTCGATGCTGGGATCGAACTGCAGGATGGTGCCGTTACCGAGTTGCGAGTAGATGAAGAAGGCGCCGGTACCGAGGGCCTGGGTCTGCACGCCGTTGATGCCGCCGAATCGCAGGGTCTCGACGCCGAACAGCGTATCGGTGCCCTCGTCGCCGTCGGCCGTGTTGTTGTCGACCACGCTGAACGACTTGTTGCCCAGCGGGGTGACAGTGAAGTCGGCCTGGTTGCCGGCGTAGACGGCGATGTCGGTGCCGACGCTGCCGCTGAGGTTGTCGTTGCCGAGCCCGCCGGTCAGGGTGTCGTTGCCGAACCCGCCGTTCAGGTTGTTGTTGAAACTGTCGCCGGTCAGGCTGTCGTTGAATAGCGTACCGGTGACGGCGTCGATGTTGGAAAAGGTGTCGGTGTTGCCCCATGGATCCAGCGCCGTGCCGTTGGCCAGGTTGACGGTGACACCGGCGCCGCCGACGCTCGAGGCGGCGCGCATGGTGTTGTAGCTCAGGGTGTCGAAGCCACTGCCGCCATCGATGATGTCGTTGCCGGCATTGCCGATGAAGGTTTCGTTGCCGGTGCCGCCGGTAAGCGTATCGGCCTGGTCCGAGCCCTGGATTTCCTCGATACCGGTGAAGGTGTCGGTACCGCCCAAGCCGTCACTGGCGGTACCCGAACCGGCCCCGGTGAAGGTGACGCTGATCCCTGCGGTGGAGCGCTGGTAGTTCAGGTTGTCGTAGCCGCCGGCGCCGTCCATGGTGTCATTGCCGGCCATGCCCTGCAACTGGTTGTTGTTGGCGTCGCCGATCAGGGTGTCGTTGAACGCGCTGCCGCGCGCGTTGTCGATGCTGATCAGGGTGTCGTTGCCGTCGGCGCCGCTGGCGCTGCCCAATGCGAGGTTGACGGTGACACTGCCAGCGGCATTCTCGTAGCTCACGCGATCGCCGCCGATGCCGCCGTCGATGGTGTCGTCGCCCAGGCCGCCTTCAAAAGCTTCGAACAGGCTGGTGGCGGCAAATATCACGGTGCTGCCACTGCCGCCGGTCAACACATCGTTGAAGGCGCTGCCGACCACCGCATCGATATTGGACAAGGTATCGGTGCCACCCCAGCCGTCAGACGCGACGCCGCTGCCGAGGTTGACATTGACCGCCCCCGGGGAATGCGCATAGCTGGCAAACACGAACTCGTCGACATTCGACGAACCGCCGTTGATGCTGTCGTTGCCGCCATAGCCTTCGAAGCTCTGGAACGGGTCGCTGCGCAGGCCCACGAACTGGCCGGGCGCGAAGCCACCGGTCAGGGTGTCTGCCTCGGCCGAGCCGATCACCCGCTCGATGCCGGAGACGGTGAAGGTGGACGGGTTGCCGCCCGCAACCGAGCCGGTGCCCAACAGCAGGTTGACGCTGTAGCCGGTGAGGCCGGCGACCGCGCCCAGCACCAGGGTGTCGGTGCCGGTGCCGCCGACGAAGGCATCGCTGCCGCTGCCGCCGGCGGTGCCATTGGCGCCGCCGACGGTGATCAGCACATCATTGCCGGCGCCGCCGTCGACGGTCTGGCTGCCGCCGTAGCTGATCAGACGGTCGTTGCCGTTGCCGCCGGCGAGCGCCACGGTGCTGCCGTCATCGCCGGCGCTGGCGGTCTGGGTATCGCCCGCCAGCAGCTTGCTGCCATCGAAAAATATAATGTTGCCGGCCGAGAGCTTGTACGGATTGGTGGCGTCGGCGCTCGCGGTGAACACCAGGCGAATGGTCTTGATCACCGTCACTTCGCTGTCAATTTGCTCGAGCACTATGGCGCGGCCGGCCAGCGGGCCGCTGGTTTCCGCGCGTACCCGCAGGCTGCCGGCCGCCACGCCGGCATCGACATTGAGCACATCAATGGCGGGATCGAATTGCAGGATGGTGCCGTTGCCCAGTTGCGAGTAAGTGAAGAAAGTGCCGGTACTGAGCGCCTGGGTCTGCACGCCGTTGCTGCCGCCGAAGCGCAGGGTCTCGATGCCGAACAGCGTATCGGTGCCCTCGTTGCCGTCGGCCAGGTTGATGTCGACCACGCTGAAGGACTTGTTGCCCAGCGCGGTGACGGTGAAGCCGGCCTGGCTGCCGGCGTAGACCGCGGTGTCGCTGCCGGCGTCGCCGAACAGATTGTCGTTGCCCAGCCCGCCGATCAGGGTGTCGTCGCCGAAGTTGCCGTTGAGGCTGTTGTTGAAGTTGTCGCCGGTCAGGGTGTCGTTGAACACCGAGCCGGTGACCGCGTCGATGTTGAAAAGGCGATCGCTGTCGCCCCAGGAGTCGGTGCCGGTGCCGGCCAAGAGGTCGACGGTGACGCCGGTGTTGTTGCGCGAGTTGTTGTAGCTGACGCGGTCGAAGCCGCTGCCGCCGTTGATGGTGTCGTCGCCGGCATTGCCGACGAAGGTTTCGCTGCCGACACTGCCGGTGAGGAAGTCGGCTTGGTCGGAGCCCCAGATTTCCTCGATGTTGAGGAAGGTGTCGATGCCGCCGAGGCCGTCGAATGCGATGCCCGACCCGGCGCCGTTGAAGGTGACAGTGACGCTTGAAGTCGAGCGGCTGTAGCGCAGGCTGTCGAAACCGTTGCCGCCGTCGACTGTGTCGTTGCCGGCCAGGCCCTCGAACTGATTGTTGTCGACGTCGCCAATCAGGGTGTCGGCAAAGGCCGAGCCGCGGATTTGCTCGATATTGAGTAGGGTATCGTTGCCGTCGGCGCCGCTGGCGCTGCGGGTGGCGAGATTGACGGTGACTGCGCCACTGGCGTTCTGGTAGCTGACGCGGTCGTTGCCGATACCGCCGTCGATAGTGTCGTCGCCCAGGCCGCCTTCGAAGGATTCGAACAGGCCGGTGGCGGCGAAAATCTGGGTGCCGCCACCACCGCCAGTCAGGATGTCGTTGAAGGCGCTGCCGACCACGCCGTCGATGTTGGTCAGTGTGTCGCTGCCACCCCAGCCGTCGCTGGCGTTGCCGGCGCCGAGGTTGACGTTGACCGCGCCGGGCGATCGCGCATAGCTGGCGGTCACGAACTCGTCGACATTGGCCGAGCCGCCGTTGATGGTGTCATTGCCGCCGGAGCCTTCGAAACTCTGGAACGGGTCGCTGCGCTTGCCCACCACCAGGCCGCTGATGAAGCCGCCGGTCAGGGTGTCGGCGCCCGCCGAGCCGATCACGCTCTCGATTTCGGAGACGCTGAAGGTCGATGGATTGCTGCCGGCAACCGCGCCGGCGCCGGTGAGCAGGTTGACGCTGTAGCCGGTGAGACCGGCGACCGCACCCAGGGACAGGATGTCGGAACCGCTGCCGCCGATGAAGACGTCGCTGCCGCTGCCGCCGGACGCGCCATTGGCGCCGCCGATGCTGATCAGCACGTCGTTGCCGGCGCCACCGTCGACGACCTGGCCGCCGCCGTAGCTGATCAGGCGGTCGGCGCCGGCGCCGCCGGTGAGCGCGTCGGTGGTGCTGTCGTCGCCATTGGTGCCGGCCAAGGTGTCGCCGACTTGCAGTGTGCTGCCGTCAGCGAACAGAATATTGCTGGCGCTGAGCTTGTACGGATTAGCCGCGTCGGCAGGCCCCGGAAACACCAGGTGGAGGGTCTTGATGACCGCGGTTTCGGAATCGAGTTGCTCGAGCGTGATCGCCCGCCCGGCGAACGGGCCGGTGGTCGCCGCACGCACCCGCAGGTTGAATGCCGATACCCCGCCATCGACATTGAGCACGTCGGTGCCCGGGTCGAACTGCAGGATGGTGCCGTTGGCGATCAATGAGTAGCTGAACACCAGGCCCGCGGTCAGCGGCTGCAACTGGTCGGCAAAGCGCAGGGTCTCGACATTGCTGACCGTGTCGCTGCCGTCAGGGCCGGTCACGGTATAGGTCTTGGTGCCGGTGTTGGTGATCACGTAGGCGGCGCGGTTGCCGCTGAACACGGCGATGTCGTTGCCGGCACCGCCGTCGATGCTGTCGTTGCCGCCGTTGCCGACGAACACCTGGTTGCCGGCAGCCCCGGTCAGGGTGTCGGCGAAGCCGGAGCCGCGGATCTCCTCGATGTTGCTGAAGCTGTCGGTGCCACCGCTGCCGTCGCTGGCGCTGCCGGCGCCGGGGCCGCTGAAGGTGACGTTGACCGCGCCGCCGCTGGCGGTGTAGCTCAGGATGTCGTGGCCGTTGCCGCCGTTGAGGGTGTCATTGCCCAGGCCGCCGGTAAGCGTGTCCGGGCCGGCGCCGCCGGTGATGCTGTCGTTGCCGCTGAAGCCGTCGATGTTGACGCCGGTTTCGGATGACAGGCTGATCTGGTCGTTGCCGCCGAGCAGGATCTGCTTGAGGCTGGCCTCCGAATCGATCAGCTTGCCGAGCACCCAGTCGCGGCCGGAAGCGGCCAACGAGTCGTTGGCCACCAGGTAGAGTTCCCCGCCAGGCCCGCGCACCATGGCGCCGGAGGACCCGATCGAAGGAACGTTGGTGATGGTGCTCGAATCGAGCCCGGTGTTCGGGTTGAAGCGCAGCACGGCGGCGCTCGAATCGCCGCGCGCATCCACCAGCACCAGGCCGGTGGCCGGGTCGTAGGTGGCGGCCAGGCCGATGTCCTCGCGATCGAGGTTGACCGAGCGCACGAAAAACGGCGCGCTGAGCGAACCGTTGGCGGCGAACACCGCCGCCACCACATTGGTGGTCGGCGGGGCGCCAGAGACCAGTGAACTGCCTGTCACGAACAGCCGGCCGTCGGGCAACACCAGCAGTGAACGGGCGAGTGTGCTGAGGGAAGCGGAATTGCCGGTCGGCGCGATGGCAATCGAGGCCTGGCCGTCGAAGTCGAACGAGGTATCGAGGCTGCCGTCGGAATTGAAGCGCACCAGGGCGTAGTTGACGCCGGAATTCTGGGTGGTGGTGCCGAACACCACGATCTTGCCGTCGGCCTGCAACTGCATATCGGCCACCGTGCCGAAAATGCCCGGGTTGACGGACCCGGCGTTGCCGAAGCCGGTATCGACACTGCCATCGCTGTTGAAACGGGTCAGGCTGAAGTTGTCGTGCGCGACCAGAATGCGCTCGCTGTTGCCGCTGCCCTGCAGCACCATCGCGCGCGCGAAACTGGCCGCGTTGACCACCTGCAGGCCGTCGCCGCTGAAACTGTTGTCGGGCGTGCCGTTGCTGGAAAAGCGCATCAGCACGTCGCGACTGCCGGTGGCGGTGGCAAATACCGCAGCGCTGACCAGAATCGAGCCATCGCCGCGGATCACGATGTCATGCACCTGGGCAGTGGTGCCGGTGATGCCGGGCAGAACGTAGCGGCCATCGCCGTCGAAGCTGGTGTCGGGCGTGCCGTCGGCGTTGTAGCGCGCCACCGCGAGACTGAAATTGACCGAATCCGGCGCGGTGTTGCCGGCCACCACGATCCGGCCGTCGGCTTGCAGCGCGATCGCCGATGCCACATCGTTGCCGGTGCTCAGCGCCGTGGTCACATGGCCGCCGGTGCCGAAACCGTTGTCCGGGCCATAGGGGCTGCCGGCGGCCACCAGCAGGGCGCCCAGATCGCTGCTGTCGAGGTGCAGCTCGCTGGCGCTCAAAAGCGTGGTCTGCCCGGTTTCGGTTTGCGAGGTGGCGTCGACATAGCCGATGCGGGTGAAGCTGACGGCGTTGATTTCACCGGCCAGGCTCGATGCGGTCTTGACGATGTCGCCGCTTGCCGTTTCGAGAAAACTGGCCGAGGGCATCAGGTTGCCGGCCACCGTGATCTGGTAGGCCTCGGCGCCGCGCCGTGCGTAAAAGGTGAATTCGCTGACGCTGCCCGACAACGCGCCGGTGGTGCTGCCGGCGGTGGCCACGCCGACCGTGAGATTGCCGTTGAGCCTGACCATCGCGCCGACCGCGACACTGCCAAGCTGCAACTGGGTCATGCCGAAGCTGCCGGCATTGGTGCTGTCGGCGACGATCTGCAGGCTGTTGATGTTGCCGCCGTACACCAGCAGGTCGCGGCCGGCCGGGTCGACCAGCCGGAAGCTGTTGATCACCGTGCCGATGCCGATGGTGCCGGCGGTCAGGGTCGCCGGATTGCCGTCCCAGCCGCTGGTGATGAAGCCGCTGCCGCTGTAGATGATCTTGCCGACGAACTGGTGACCGGGCTTGAAGACATCGAGTTCATAGAGCGAGGAGGTAAGCGAGACTTCTTCCAGGGTGCCGAAGTCGAGACCGTCGGCAAACGCCGTCAGCTCGGTGCGCGGCAGCGTGATGCCGCCCAGGCCTGCCGCGAAGTTGCTCAACTGCGTGCTCTGGGTGCCGCTGATGCTGCCGCTCAAGATGGTCATGGCTTGCTTCCGGAGTGTCGATAGGGCAATGCGTTTGTCATAGGCCGCCGCTTGGCGTTGCCTGCCGCCGCATCGCGGGTAACATCGCGCTCGGTCTCATCACAACACGATCACAACAGGATCACACCACGCGCGCGATGCCGAAGTTACTCCAATCGAACTGCGACTTCAATGCTCGAATAACGGGCAAACCGGATTTTCCGGCGCGATCTACGCAGTATTGATGAGTGTGCATGACGCTGGCATCGTGTATTGATATGCGCATGTCGTTTTCCGGGCTTCGTCAAATGCGAATCCTCGCTGCCGCCGCGCGTCGATCAGGACCCCTGCTGCAGGTGCGGCGACGCGTTGCGGCAGCCGCCTCATGCGTGCTGGCTTCGCTGATCGGCAGCGGCGCCGCGGCGGCCGCCGATGCCGGTGGCGATTGCGTGGCCGTTGCCGCGGCGCCGGATGAGCAGGTGGAACAGGCACGACGACTCGCCGCCGCGGGCAGGCGCGCGGCCGCCCTGCTGTTGCTGCAGCGTAGGCTGGCGCTGGCGCCGCAGGACTGCGCCGCGCGCGAAGCGCTGCTGGCATTGCTCAAGGACCTCGGTGGCGACGCCGCCGCCCACGAATTGCCCGCCGCCGCGGACCTTGGCGGACGGCCCTGGCTCAGCCGCGCGCTGGCGGCATGGCGCCCCGGCGCGTGGGTCGCGCTTGAAGCCGGCCACGACTCCAACATCAACAGCGCCACGCGCCTGGGCAGCATCGACCTGCCGCTGCTCAACTACCGCAGTCTGGCGCTCAATCCGGTGCTGGTCGCGCGCGCCAGCGGCTTCGCCGGCATCGACGCCGGCCTGGTGAGCAACCGGCAGTTGTCGCCGACCGCCAGCGCGAGCCTGATCGTGCAGGCTTCGGCGCGCTTGAACGCCGGCGAGTCGACCTATCTGCCGCACGGCTACCTTGGCGGCCTGGCCGCCGAGAAATGGTGGGCGCAGGTGCGCCTGGCCAGCGAGGCGGTCTACCTGCAGCGGCGCCTCGGGCGGTTTCGCGTGATCGACCGCTGGCAGCATGGCGCAAGCCTCGGCTTCGCGCCAATGCCGGGCTGGCGCCTGTCGGTGCAGTTGTCGGCGGCAAGCAATCGCTACCCCTTGTTCAACGCGATCGATACCCGCGAACAGTCTGTCGGTCTGCAACTGGGTCACGCGGGCAGCGGCCTGACCGCAACCGCCGCCTCCGGTCACGAGCGTGCGATCGGGCCGCAGAAGGATCTCGACCGTGATTTCGACAGCCTGATGCTCGACTGGTCGTTCAAACGGGGCAACGGCGACACCCTGGCCGCGCGCATCGGCGCCGGGCGTTCGCGTTACCTTGCGCCCAGCCCGCTGTTCCTGGCGCAGCGGCTCGACAAGACCTCTGAACTGGCGGCCTGGTACCGCCATGGCCTGGGCGGCGGCTGGAGTTTGACGCCGAAGCTGTCGATCGAAGAGAATGCCTCGACAATTCCGGTCGTCGCGTTCCGGCGGCGACAGGTGCTGCTCGAATTGCGGAGGGAATGGTGATCCGCCTGTCGGCCTGCGTCATCCTGGCGACCGCGATGGCGGCGGCGCCGGCCGCCGAACCGCCGCCGGAAGTGTTTCCTCGCCTCATGTTCGGCGCGGCTGCGCTGGCGCAGGCGCCCGCCGCCACCCTGCTCGACGAAGTGCTTGCGGTCGACGGGCCGCTGGTGCAAATCGCACTTGCCGCCGACCTGGCCCTGGTTCTCGGCACCGGGTCGCGCCTCGCGATCCTGCGGCCCGAAGCTGCGGCCGGCCGCTTCGTGGTGGTGGTGTTGAATGAACCGGTACTGGTGGTCGATACCGGCGGCGACCGCATCGCCACCTTGCGCACCGGCAGCCATCTTGTCGGCGCGCGCGTTGGCGCGGTGTCCGCCACCGATGACCCGTGGGTGCTGCCGCTTGCAGGCCCGGATGAAGGCGCGGTCCATGACCTGTCCGCCCGGGGAATGCAGCTGGGGAACTGGGTCATGGTGCGGCAGCAGGCGTATATCGACTCCTTGCGCATCGACATCGCGCCGCTCAACCAGGCCATCGCCAGCTTCATCCGGCGCCTGTTGCCGGGCGGCGGCAGGTAGGCGTTGGCGAGGGTCGAATGCCGCGTCGCGCCACTGCCCCGGCGACCAGGTTGCGGGCCAATGATGGTTGCCAAGTACATGATTGCCTCGCCAGCGGCATGTTCTTGTCACCAACACTGCATTTTTCAATATGATGGGGGCTCTGGTGTCGGTAAAGGCAATCAACGTGAATATGCGCACGGCGACCGGTTTGCTCCTCATCGCGCTCGCCAGTGGTTTCGCCGGGGCCCAGGATTACGAGCGCGAGAAACGCTGGGCCGACGAAATCACGCCCGGCGTGGTGGTCGGCGAAGCGGTGCGCATCAAGGCCGCGTCGGGCCGCGAGTTCCTCGCCCTGCACGCCGAGGGCAAGCCCGGCATGCCGGCCATCGTGCTGGCGCACAGCGTGGGCGTGCATCCCGATCACAGCATCATCGGCATTCTGCGCGCCAGCCTCAACGACCTGGGCTACACCACCACTTCGATCCAGTTGCCGGTGCAGGACAAGAATGCGCAGGTCGACGACTATTTCCCCAAGGTGTTTCCGGATGCCGCCGATCGCATGGCGAAGGCCGCGGAGTGGCTGCGCGGCCGTGGTCACACCAACGTCGTCTTGCTGTCGCACAGCATGGGCGCCTGGATGGCCAACGTGTACCTCGACCAGGCGCACGAAACCACCCCGTACCGCGCCTGGGTGGTGATGGGATTGACCGGCGGCTATTCCTGGGGCATGCGGCGCTACGCGTTGCCGATCCTCGATGTGTATGGCGAGGCGGACATCACGCCGGTGCTGGGCGCGGCCGGGCGCCGCAAGTTCGCGCTCAGGGAGGCCAATGGTTCACGCCAGGTGATGATTCCCGGCGCCGACCACTTTTACGCCGGCCGCGAGAAGGAACTGGCGGCGGTGATCGACGCGTTTCTCAAGGAGCGCAAGTAACGCGGCCACCGACCGCAGGGCGCGCAGCGCCCGCCCTCCGGGTCACGGCTAACCGAACACCATCGCCACGCCATGCGCGGCCGGCGCGTCGATCGCCCAGGAGCCATCATTCATGCGCTTCGGGTGGAGGCCGCCATCACGCAACACCCGCCCGGCTCGCGCACGATCTGCCACCCGGATGAACAAAGCCGCTGCGTGCGGCGCGGCGCGCTCGGGAAGGATCACCTCGCGCAGGCGCTGTTGCAAGGCTTGACGGGTGCAAAAGGCCAGCGGCGCGGTGCCGGTTTCGACTTTCAGGCCCTCGTCGATGCGCTCCGGCCAGACACCGAAAATCCGCCCGTAAACATCCGCGAGGTAGGCCACCTTGTCGGCCACGAAAGCCACCGCGGCCACCGCGGCGGCGCCGTTGGCATGTTGCTGCAGTTCCGGCAACCACACCAGTTCACGGGTGAAATGCTGGCAAATGAATACCAGTGCGCCGGGCGTGGTGTGGCCCGCCAGATTGGTCAGGCGAAAGCGCGCGGTGCCGGTGCGGCTGCCGCTTGCGACCTTGCGTGAAAAATCGCGCGGCGCGGAAGGCTCGAAGCCCTGGCGGGTCAGGGTTGGCAACGCCGCTTGCGAGTCGGTGCCGGTCAAGGCCAGTGCGGCCAGGCCTTCCTGCCGGCGCAGGAACTGGTGGTAATAGGCCTGCAGCGGATTGGGCTGCGGCACCTGCAGCAGTTCGAAGTAGTCCTGCCCGAGCATGATGTTGTGGTTCGACGAACCGGTACTGTGCAGCCCGCGCGGCGCCAATGTGAACCCCATGCGCGTGAACGTATCCCGTGCGGCATCGAGGTCGCGCACTGCGATCACCGCATGATCGAGCCCGGCGATGCCGGGAGTACGCGTGACGTGCTGGCTCATGATGCTCCTGCCTCGCGTGAAGGGGGAACCCAAGTTAACCCAGGGCCGCCGCCGATGCAAGGCATGGGGTGCGGAAGGGGTCGGCCGCGCAATCCTGCCGGCAACAAGCCTTGGCCGCGCACGGCGCGCGTGGTAGATTCTTCGACCAACCGCACCTGCATGACAAATCGAGCGAGGCGACAATGGCAGATACAGGGCTTGCGAGCGGCACCCATGAAGTCGAGGACGCCTTCGCCGCCAACGAGTTGTTCCAGCGCAATGGCTGGACCGACGGCCTGCCGATCGTGCCGCCCACCCCGGCCGGTGTGCGCGCATTTCTCGACGCCGGCGCTTGCGAACCCGACGACCTGGTCGGCGTTGAACCGGTGCGCCGGCGCCGCATCAGCGCCGAGAAAGTCGCGATCGCGGCACTGATGGCCGGCTGCCTGCCCGAATACATGCCGACGGTGCTGGCGATCATCAAGGCGATGTGCGTGCCGCAGTTCAACCTGCACGGCAGCACCGCCAGCACCGGCGGCAGCGCGCCGATGATCGTGGTCAACGGCCCGGTGCGAGGCGCACTGGCGATGAATGCCACCCACAACGCCTTCGGCAACGCCAGCCGCGCCAACGCGACCATCGGCCGCAGCCTGCGCCTATTCATCCTCAATGTTCTGGGCGGTCATCCCGGGCAGCTCGACCGTTCGACTTTCGGGCACCCGGGCAAGTTCACCTTTTGCATCGCCGAGGACGAAGAGGACAGCCCCTGGCTGCCCCTGTCGGTGGAACGCGGCATCCCGGCCGGCACCTCGGCGGTGACCGTGATGGCCGCCGAATCGCCGCACCAGGTGTTGAACGAGTGGACCCATGATCCGGAGGAACTGCTCGATACCTACGCGGCGGCCGTGCGCGCCAACATGCTCACCTATTCGATCTGGCACGGCAATTACGCGATTTTCATCGCCCGGCAGAATCGCGAAGTGTTCAGCCGCGCCAACTGGAGCAAACAGGATATTCGCGACTACATGTTCGAGAAATGCTGGGTCCGGCGCAAGGAGTGGCGCACGGTCGGCAAGTCGGCGGTGGCCGGGCGCAAGGACGAAGAGCAGGTCTACCGCGCGTTCAACGCGCCGGAAGACCTGCTGGTGGTGGCCGCCGGCGGCTCGGCCGGCGGCTTCGGCATGGTGGTGCCGCCGTGGATCGGCAACAAGTCGATGGCGGTGACCGTGGCAATCGAGTCTTGAAATCAATCTGACCCAGGGAGCACGACCATGTTGACAGTTCTTGATCCACGTTTATCGGCCGCCGGCGAGGCGTTGCGGATGGCGCCGGCAATCGGTTCGCTCAAAGGCCGGGTTGTCGGTCTGCTCGACAACGCCAAGATCGGCACCGAACGTTTCTATGATCATGTGGCCGAGATCCTGCAATCGCGTTATGGCGTGAGCGAGCTGATTCGCCGCCGCAAGCCCGACGCCAGCCGGCCGGTGCCCGAAGCCATGCTGGCACAGATGCGCGGTGCCGATGCCATCCTGTCCGGCATCGGCGACTGAGGCAGTTGCTCGTCGTGCAGTCTGCACGACGCCATTGAAGCCGAGCGCCTCGGGATTCCGGCGGTGGCCATCATGACCGCGCCGTTCAGGAAGAGCGCGCAGGCGGTCGCCGAGGTCAACGGCCTGCCGGCCTATCCGTTCGCGGTGATCGAGCACCCGATCGCCAATGACGATGATGCGGCGCTGCGCGCCAAGGCCGAGATCGCGATCGAGCAGATCCTGCCATTTCTGACGCAACGCAACGCCTGACCATCGATCCGGCGGCGCGCACAACACCGGGTCACGGATGAAAGCGCAACAGCGGCGACTCCAGGCAACACCCGGCGGGGAGGCAGCATGAAGACGGCGAAATCAAACCTGCAAGGCTTGGCCCTGCTCGCGGCAGGGCTGGTCGCGCATCTGCTGGCGCCGCCGGCGGCGCTGGCCCAGGACTACCCATCACGCACTATCACCATCGTCGTCCCGTTCCCCGCCGGCGCCGCGGTCGACAACCTGATCCGCCCGCTGACCGGCGAGCTGGCCCGCCTGCTTGGCCAGCCGGTGGTGGTCGACAACAAGGCCGGTGCGCAGGGCGTGATCGGCTCGCAACTGGTGGCCCGCGCCAAGCCCGACGGCTACACCCTGCTGGCCGGCTCCAGCACCACCCTGGCGGCCAATGTCGGGCTGTTCAAGAACCTGCCCTATGACCCATTGAAGGACTTCCAGCCGATCGCCGGGCTGGGCTATACCTCGATGATGTTCCTGGTGCGTGCCGATTCGCCGGCCAGGGACCTGAAAGGACTGATCGCACTGGTGCGCAGCCAGCCGGCGCCGACGCCGACCGCCTTCGGTTCATCCAGCGGCCAGGTGGCGCTGGCGATCCTGTCGCGCGCGGCCGGGCTCAACTTCCTGCCAGTGCCTTACAAGGGCACGCCGCAGGTGCTGACCGACCTGCTCGGCGGCGCAGTGCCGATGGCCGCCATCGATGTCGGCAGCGCGGTACCGCACATCAAGCCGGGCGGGCGGCTGACGGCACTGGCAATCACCGGCGCCGCGCGCAGCGTTTCGGCGCCTGATGTGCCGACCCTCTCGGAGACCTATTCGAATTCGGACCTGGTCACCTGGATCGGCCTGGTGGCGCCGGCCGGCACGCCCGCGCCGGTGGTCGCCCGGCTCCATGCGGCGATCGTAAACGTGCTGGCCACACCCGAGCTCAAACAGAGTTATGCCGCACTGTCGACCGAGGTCGAGCCGGTGACCTCCGATGAACTCGGCCGGCGCATGCAACGCGACCAGATACGCTGGCTGGAGCTGATTCGCAGCATCGGCATCCAGCCGCAGTAGCGAGGCCTTGGACCACGGTACGGCGTCGGCAGCTTGTCGGGCCGGATCGGGTGCGGGTGCGTGCGAGTGGGGTCGGAAAAGCCGCAGCCGTTACGCCCGGGCGCCGCGCATCTTCTCGAACAGCTTGCCCAGGATGCCGGAGGGCATGTAGATGATGAACAGCACCAGCATCAGGCCGTAGATGGTGGAGTCGAGCGCGTTGATCTTGTTGCCGATGCCCACCCGCAGGCCCTCGGTGAGTAGCAGCGTGAATACCGCACCCACTGTGGGCCCGAAGCGCACGAACATGCCGCCGGCGATCACGGCGAACACGATCTGCAGCGACACCCCGATGCCGGCCACGGTTTCCGGGTTCACGTACTGCTGGTACTGGGCGAACAGCGCACCGCCGAGGGCGGTGAGTGCCGCGGAAATGATGGTGATGGTGAGCTTGGTGCGCGTGACGTTTACGCCGACGCTGGCGGAAGCCTGCTCGTCGCTGCCGATGGCTTCCATCGCATAGCGCATCATGCTGCGGTCGATGCGGTTCCAGACCCAGATGCCGAACGCCCAGGCGACGAGCGCGATGTAGAAGAACACCTTCTTGTCGGCGAACTGCATGGCCACAAGCGACCAGGTGGTGCCGTCGGTCAGCACATTGGTGGGCGTGATGCCGAGCGAGCCGCCGGTGGTATCGCGCAGCGCGACAATCAGCGAACGCACCACCTCGGTGAGCGCCAGGGTCACCAGCGCGAAGTAGTGGCCGGCGATACCGAAGCGAAAGCAGGGATAGCCGATCAGCACCGCGCAGGCCACCGCCAGCACAATGCCGATCGGAATGCCGAACCAGGGCGACAGGCCGTACAGGTTCCACAGCAGCACCACCACGTAGGCGCCGATGCCCATGAAGGCGCCGTGACCGAACGACACCAGGCCGAAGCGCCCCATCAGCGACCAGCCGGTATAGATGAACGACCACAGCAGCACCTGCACCATCAGGTGCACGATGTACGACGACGGCACGACCCACGGCAATACCGCGAGCAGCAGGAGCGAGGGCCACCAGCGACGATCCATGGCAGCCCCTACTTGCTGCCGAGCAGGCCCTGCGGCCGCGCGAACATCATGATGATGAAAAAGCCGAAGGCCATCACATAGCCCCACTCCAGATGGAAATAGAAGCCACCCACCGAGATCAGTTGCGCGAAGATGAAGGCGGCAATGAAGCCGCCCAGCATGTTGCCCAGGCCGCCCAGCACGCAGACCATGAAGGTCAGCGGCCCGAAGGTGAGGCCGATCGCCGGATGCACGTCGTACTGCAGCACCAGGAGGCAGGCGCCGAGGCCCGCCAGGCCACCGCCGATCGCCGAGGTGACCAGATAGATCCTTGCCGGGTTCACGCCCATCAGCGGCATGATCGCGCGATCCTGGCTAATCGCCCGGATCGCGGTGCCGAGATAGGTTTTCTTGAGGAACAGGTACAAGCCGGTCATCGCCACCAGCGCGGTGATGGCCGCGGCGATGCGCGACCAGGGCAGCGAGATCTCGCCTAACACCAGGCTGGGCATCGACACGCCCAGGTTGCGGAAATCGATGCCGAACACCAGCGTGGCCGCCGCCTGCAACAGGGTCAACACGCCACCGGTGACCAGCAACTGGTTGATCGGCTCGCCACCCAGCACCGGCCTGATCACCAGCACATGCAACAGCACACCCAGCGCCGAGACCACCACGATGGCGGCACCGAAGGCAACGAACAGCGGCAGGCCATGCACCTTGTGCAGGAAGAATACGCAGTACATGCCCAGCATCATCAACTCGGCGTAGCAGATCCACACCACGTCGATGACGCCGAAAATCAGGTTCAGGCCAAGCGCCAGCAGCGCCAGCACGCCGCCGAACAGGATGCCGTTGAGAACGGTTTCCAGCAGAAAAATATCGAAGAATTCCATCGCGTAGCCTATCCTCAAGTGCCGCTTGATCCGATCCGGCGTTCATGACGGCGCCGGTCATCATGCCGCTCAGCATCCACGGCCCTGCAACAAAACCGCCACGACCGCACGACACGATCGCGCGCAACGACATCAAAGCCCGACATAGGCTTTCCGGATCTCCTTGCTGGCCAGCAATTCGGCCGCCGAACCGGCAAGCTTGATGCGCCCGACCTCGAGCAGGTAGGCGCGGTCGACCACCTTGAGCACCTGGCGCACGTTCTGCTCGACGATCATCACCGTATAGCCTTCGCTGCGGATTTTCTTCACCAGGTCGAATATCGACTGCACGATCACCGGCGCCAACCCGGCCGAGGGCTCGTCAAGCAACAGCAGTTTGGGACCGCTCATCAGGGCGCGACCGATCGCGCACATCTGCTGCTCGCCGCCCGACATGGTGCCCGCCGCCTGATGCCGGCGCTCCTTCATGCGCGGAAAGAGCGCATAAACCATCTCCAGGCGCTGCCCGAACTTCGCGCGCGCGGCGGCCGGGTAGGCGCCCATGCGCAGGTTTTCCTCGACCGTCAGGCGGGGAAACAGGCGCCGATGCTCCGGCACCTGCGACAGGCCGAGATCGATGATCCGGTGCGCCGGCACGTCGGCGAGCAGTCGACCTTCGAGCCGGATCTCGCCGGTGGTGACGTCAACCAGTTTGGAGATCGCGCGCAGCAGGGTGGTCTTGCCGGCGCCGTTAGGGCCGATCACCGCCACCGCTTCGCCGGCCTTGACCTCGAGCGAGACATTGAACAAGGCCTGGAAGGTGCCGTAACCGGCCGACACATTGGATAGCTCGAGCATCGCGCTCATGGCGGGGTGGCCCCGGTGTTTTGCGCGGTTGCGCCTTGTTCTGCGGTTGCGCCTTGCCGGGCGACTTCGCCTTCGCGCGCCTGCGCCTGCACTTCGGCGGCGTCGGTGCCCAGATACACCTCGACCACCCTGGGGTCGGCGGCCACTTCGCGCGGCAGTCCGGCGGCGATGATCTCGCCGTGGTCGAGCACGATGCAGCGATCGACCACGCGCATCAGCACCCCCATGATGTGCTCGACCCAGATGATGGTGATGCCGCGTTCCTTGCGGATCATCTTCAGGGTGTCAGCCGCCTGTTCCATTTCGTGCTCGTCTAAGCCGCCGAGGGATTCATCGGCCAACAGCAGCTTCGGCTGGGTCGCCAGGGCGCGCGCCATTTCGAGCTTCTTCAAGGCCGCCGCGCCGAGGCCGTCGATGCGCGCGCCATGCGCATGCGGCAGGCCGATCAGGTCGAGCGCGTCGGCCGCCATCCGCTTGGCTTCATTCTCGCTGACCTTGCCGTCGCCGCCGTAGTACGCGGCCAGGGTGACGTTTTCAAGAATCGTCAGCTTCTTGAACGGGCGCGGAATCTGGAAGGTGCGGCCGATGCCGGCGTGGCACACCTGCGCCGAATTGAGGCCGCCGATATCGCGCCCCTCGAACATGATCGCGCCCGCGGTCGGCGCATACAGGCCGGCGATCAGGTTGAAGGTGGTGCTCTTGCCCGAGCCGTTGGGGCCGATCAGGCCGAGGATTTCACCTTGCGCCAGATCGAACGAGATCGATGAGACCGCGGTGAAGCCGCCGAACTTCTTGGTCAGGTTTCTTACGCTGAGCATGCGTGAGCCGGGTTGGTCATTGCCTGCCCGGCGCGACAGGTTTCGCCCGGGCAATCTTGCGCAGTCCCGCTGGCGCGGGACCGGGAAGGCGACAGCGACGCGTCAAGGTCGCGTCGCTTCACTTCGCGTAAGCGTGTCCCTTGGGGAAGGGCAGCAGCGGATCGGTGGTGCGAATCGCCGTCGGCCAGGCGATGTAGGTGCGGCCGTTGACGAACTGCATCACCACCAGTTGCGAGCGCTCGTTCTGGCCCGACATGATGTGGCCCGGCGGAAAGAACTTCACCCCGTAGCCCGATGGCGTGCCGCCGGCCGGGATGTCGGTTTCCTGGGCCGCCTTGCGCAAGGCCTCGGACGAAATCCCGCCAGGTTTCTTGAGCGCGCGCGGCAGCACGTCGGTGAGGAAGATCCAGGTATTGGTGAAGCCCATCGACGCATGCGGCGGCACCTCGACCGGCCCCTTGACCGCCTGGTAGCGCTTGACCATTTCCTTCGCCAGGTCGCCCATGCCGGGCTTGAGCGTCTTGGGGTCGAGGATCTGCGACGCCACCGGGTCGATCGAGTGGAAATAGTTGACATCGTCGCCGAAGGTGGCGCGCAGCTTGTCGATCTGGCTGTGGCCGGCGCCATGGCCGATCAAGGCCTTGAACTTGAGGTTCTGCTCCTTGGCCTGGCGCAGGAACAAGGTGATGTCCGGGTTGTAGCCGGTGTGCAGGATCACATCGGGCGCGGCGCGGCGCAGCTTGGTGACCAGTGACGACAAGTCGGGCGCGGTGGCGGCATAGCCTTCCTTCAACACGATCTGGATGCCATTGGCCTTGCATTGCGTCTCGTTGCCGGCGGCAACCCCGGCGCCGTAAGGACCGTCTTCATAGATGATCGCAACCTTCATCTTGTCGACCGCGGTGCCGAACTTCTTGACCGCATGCTCCTTGATGTAGTCGCAGGAGGCCTGGCCATATTGGTCGCTGTGCGGCTGCGGGCGGAACACGTATTGCAGGTTCTTGTTCTTGAACACCGCCGAGGACACGCAAACGGTGGCCCACATGAATTTCTTGGCGGCGTCGACCTTGCCGACCATCGGCACGCACTGCGCGCTGGAATACACGCCCAGCAGCATGTCGACCTTTTCCTGGTTGATCAGGCGCTCGGCCTCGTTGATCGCCACATCGACCTTGGATTGCGCGTCCACATACACCGGCACGATTCGGTAGCCCTCGACCCCGCCCTTTTCATTGAACATGTCGATCGCGGCCTTGGTGCCGATGTGATTGGCCTCCGAGCCGCCGCCGGCGAACGGGCCGGTCAGGTCATAGATCACGCCGATCCTGATTTCTTTTTGTTGCGCCGCAACCGGCGCGGCAGCGAGCATCAGGGCGGCTGCAGCTGCGATCAGGGGTTTCAACATCGCGGTCTCCTCGTTTGTATCGATTTGGTTAAATCCTTGTGGCATGCAGTGTTTCAAATGCCGTGCCCGCTGTCAATGCGAGATTCGGCCTGCGGCCATCACTTACGTTCGCCGCGCAAATGTTGCCGCAACCCCCAGCGTCGGTTACATTGGCCGCACTTCAACCTCGCGCCTCGCGGCGCCTTTCATGGAATCCCCCATGCTGACCAACAAGCCCATCATCGACCTGCGCATCTACACCATCACGGTACGCAAGATGCCGCAGTTTCTCGACGCGTTCAACCGTCTCGGCCTGCCGGTACAGGTACGCCACCTGGGCGTGCCGGTCGGCCTCTACACCACCGATGTCGGCCCGCTCAACCAGTTCATCCACCTCTATGCCTACGACAGCATTTCGGATTTCGACGTGCGCCGTGCCGCCCGCGACGCGGATCCGGAATGGCCGGCCTATCTGGCGGCCACCGTCGACATGATCGAGTCGCAGGAGAACCGCTTGATCAAGGCGTGCAACCTGTCCGGCATGGCGCAGTTCCTGGCCGGCGCCAGGTAGAAGGCGGAAACGGGACCATGAGGCCCCTTGCCTGCAGCGCGCGCGCTGTGACCGGCCTCACCAAAGGACTGCCGGGATGCGCCTGATTGCCAATCTGCTATGTGCGGTGCTGGGGGTTGCCGCGGTGACTGCCGTGGCGCAAACCTATCCGAACCGGCCCATCCGCATGCTGGTCGGCTACCCGCCCGGCGGTTCGGTGGATGCCTCGGCGCGCATCCTGGCCGAGCGCCTGGGGCCGGCGCTGGGCCAGACCGTGCTGGTGGAGAACCGGACGGGCGCCACCGGCAATATCGCGGCCGAAGCCTTGACCAAGGCGGCGCCCGACGGCTACACGATCTACATGGGCACCACGATCAACGCGGTGAGCGTGAGCCTGTTCAGGAACCTGCCCTACGACCCGGTGCGCGACTTCGCGCCGGTCTCGAAGGTGGTGATTTCGCCCAGCATCCTGGTGGTGCACCCCTCGGTGCCGGCCAACAACGTGCGCGAACTGGTTGCTTATGCCCGCGCCAACCCCGGCAAGCTCGCCTACGCCAGCACCGGCGCCGGCAGCAGTCCTCATCTGTGTGCCGAGCTGTTTTCCAGCCTGGCCGGCATCAGGATGCTGCACGTGCCCTACAAGGGTGGCGCGCCGGCGATGACCGACCTCCTGGGCGGGCAGGTCGCCTTGTCGTTTTCCAACCCCACCAGCATCACACCGCACATGGCAAGCGGGCGCATTCGCGCCCTTGCCGTGACCACCGCCAAGCGCTATGCGAATCTGCCGGCGTTGCCGACCATGATCGAGGAGGGTTACCCGGATTTCGACCTGAGCGCGTGGTATGGCGTGATCGCGCCGGCGGGCACGCCGACCGAAATCATCAATCGGCTCAACGCCGAGATCGGCAAGATCCTGCGCATGGCCGATGTTCAGGCGCTGCTTGCCGCACAGGGACTCGAGGCGCAACCAAGCACGCCGGCGGAGCTCGCGCGCGAGCTCAAGGACGAGATCGCCAAGTTCGCCAAGCTGTTGAACGATGCGGGCGTCAAGCCGCAGTGAAGATCCGGTCACGCACAGAGGGAAATGCACATGGCAGGCCTTAGCAAACTCGACAAGTGGCGCGGCTACGTGCCCGACGCCGAACTCGCGACCTATGCCAAGGGCGCGTTCGCCAACAAGCTTGGCATCGGCGAGCGCCCGGCGCTGCTCAACATCGATACCACGCGCATGTTCGTCGACCCGGAGTTTCCGCAATGCGGTGGTGCGCTGCCGCAGATGATCGCGGCGATCATCCGGATCACCGATACGTTTCGGCGACTCGGCTTGCCGATCTACTACAGCCGGCGCGATGATCGCAGCCATCCGACGCGGCGCGGCATGTGGAACTTGAAACTCGGCAATGCCGACACCTTCATCTACGGTGAAGACCCGCGTGCCGACGAATGGCCGCCGGAATACGCGCCGCGCAAGGAAGACGTGATCGTCTACAAGAACAAGCCCTCGGCGTTTTTCGGCACCAATCTGGAAGGCTTCCTGCGCTATGACCGGGTCGACACCGTGATCATGATCGGTGTCTCCACCAGCGGTTGCGTGCGCCAGGCGGCGGTTGATGCGTTCTCGCACAATTTTCGCGTCACCGTCGTCGAGGAAGCCTGTGGCGATCGCTCGGCGAGCGCGCACCGAGCCAACCTGTTCGACATCGATATGAAATTCGGCGATGTCGAAGCCATTGATGGTGTGATCGAAGAACTCGAGCGCCGCTTCGGCAGATCTGCGGAGCGCAGACAGGCGGGCTGATTGCGTCCGGGCACGGCGCGCGGCGGGCTCGCGCGCGGCCGCGGCGGCCGGTTCAGCGCGGCGCCGGCTTGCCGGTACGGCGCGTGTACTCGTCGAACTCTTCGGGGTAGGTCTTGTAGTGCGGCACGCGGAAGATCCAGCGCTTGAGGTTGGTCCAGCGCGCCGGGGTGTCGGCCAGCTCGGTCTTCCAGTAACCGTCGGCCTTGGCGATGAAGTCGGCCGGGTCGGTGCGCCAGTAGTCGCGCGCGTAAGGCACCGCGAAAATGTAGAGGCGCCCGTCGCGCACCTCGAACACCGTCGGGTCGCCACCGGAACGGATCGCATAGCCCACGCCCTTGGCGCAGAACCCGCCGTATTGCGGGGCGTAGCGTTCGGGAGCGGCGCGAAACGCAGCCAGGTTGGCGTCGCTGGCAAAGCGGTAGGTACCGTGGGCGTACTGGAATTGTCGCGCCGCGGAGCCGCGCAGCGGTGCCGGCGCGTTGAAGTAGGACACCGGGTCGTGGCCGTCGAGCATGAGGTCGGCGGTGTCGGTGTCGCGCTTGACGTTGTTGACCGCGCAGCCGGCCAGGAGGGTGGCGGCAAGGGTCCAGGAGAGGGCCCGGACGGCGAACCAGTGCAGGTGCGGGGATTGAGAGGTGTTCATCATCAGGAGCATAGCGCGAGCGTGGCGTGGTGTGGTGATTCTTTGCATACAGTTCAATGTGACGAGCCGAGGGCTTTGCAACTATGTCGCGCCAGCCCCTCCGGCCAGGCGCGCAATCGCATCCTCGGAATAGCCGATTTCGCGCAGGATCGCCACGGTGTGCGCACCCAGCGCCGGCACCGCATCCATGCGCGCTTCGAACGCGCTGGAGACTCCGGGCGGCTTGAGCGAGGTGAGCGGCCCGTTGGGCGTGTCGACTTCGCTCCAGCGCTGGCGTGCCTGCAGTTGCGGGTGGGCCCACAAGGCGGCCATGTCGTTCATCTGCCCGTAGCCGATGCCGGCTTCGTCCAGCCGCGCTGTCACTTGCTCTACCGTGAGGTCGGCAAACACCGTCTCGATCAGTGCACGCAAGGCCACGCGCGCGCTCGAGCGTTTGCTCACCGAATCGTAGGCCGGATCGGCGGCCAGTGCGGGCTGTAGCAACACGCCCTTGCAAAACGCAGCCCATTCACGTTCATTCTGCAGGCCCAGCACCACGCTCTTGCCATCGCCGGTACGAAACGGGCCATAGGGATAAATCGTCGCGTGGCTGGCGCCGGCGCGCGGTGGCGGTGCGGCGCCTTCATAGGCGTAGTAAAGAGGAAAGCTCATCCATTCGGCCATCGCCTCGAGCATCGAGACATCGATGTTCGACCCGACCCCGGTCTTGCCGCGCAGGATCAGCGCGTTGAGTATCGAGGTGTAGGCATACATGCCGGCGGCGATGTCGGCGATCGAGATGCCGGCCTTGGCGGGATCGTCGGCAGAACCGGTGGTCGAGAGAAAACCGGCCTCGCTCTGGATCAGCAGATCGTAGGCCTTCTTGTCGCGCTGCGGGCCATCGGCGCCATAGCCGGAAATACCGCACACGATCAAGCGCGGATGCCGCTCCTTCAGGCTTGCGTAATCCAGGCCCATGCGCACGGTGGCGCCCGGCGCCAGGTTCTGGATCAGTACGTCGGCACGCGCCATCAGATTGTCCAGGATGGCGGCCGATTCAGGGTGCTTGAGGTCGAGTGCCAGGCTCTCCTTGGAACGGTTGGTCCAGACGAAATGCGAGGCCAGGCCGTTGGCACGGGTATCGTAGGCACGCGCGAAGTCGCCGACGCCGGGGCGCTCGATCTTGATCACCCGCGCGCCCATGTCGGCCAATTGGCGGGTGGCGAACGGCGCGGCGATCGCGTGTTCGAGGGCGATGACAGTGATGCCGTCCAGTGGACGCGGGTTGGTGTTCATGTGCAGTTTGCTCAGTCCAAAGGCGGAATTGTAGGCTTGCGCGCAATGGTCACTGCGGCCAACTGTCCGCCGTGGCCGCATCAACTCCGCAGCTGCCGGCATCGCCTCGACTTGAGCCATTTGTGGTCCGGGCTCCAGCCGGCTTTTCCGCACTGCCACCCGCGTCGACATCGATGATCAATTGCCGGCCGCTCTCGCGAGCCAGGCCTGGTTCGGATTCGGTCCTGATCCGGTGTATTCTGCCGCCTCCCTCGAAGGTCCGAAGCGTAGTCTCAGGTGATGATGCTGCCGCCTGGCTGCCATAGCGGAAGTTCCATTCGCCATGTGCTTGCCGGGGTTGCGGACAAGCCCACAAACCGGACGTGACAGATCGCCGCCAACCCACTCCCTGTCCCCATGAACACCGAACCCAGAGCCCGTACCGGCGGCGAGATCCTCGTCGACCAACTGAAGCTTCACGGCGTGCGCCACGCCTTTTGTGTGCCCGGCGAGTCCTATCTCGCCGTACTCGACGCCCTGTACGGCGCGCGCGACACGATCGAGCTGATCGTTGCGCGCCAGGATGGCGGCGCCGGCTTCATGGCGGGCGCCTACGGCAAGCTGACCGGCAAACCGGGCAT
The DNA here is from genome assembly GCA_031423955.1 of Burkholderiales bacterium. Classification (GTDB taxonomy): domain Bacteria; phylum Pseudomonadota; class Gammaproteobacteria; order Burkholderiales; family JAEUOS01; genus JAEUOS01. The sequence goes on along the minus strand of JANPGJ010000128.1, from coordinate 6,948 downwards.
CTGCTTTGTCACTCGCGGCCCGGGTGCCACCAATGCCTCGATCGCGGTGCACACCGCATTTCAGGACTCCGACCCGATGATCCTGTTCGTCGGCCAGGTGGCCTCCGACCAGGTCGAGCGCGAGGCCTTCCAGGAAGTCGACTTCCGGCGCATGTTCGGGCAAATGGCCAAGTGGGTCGCGCAGATCGACCGCGCCGACCGGATTCCGGAATACGTGAGCCACGCCTTCCATTGCGCCACCTCCGGCCGGCCAGGTCCGGTGGTGCTGGCATTGCCCGAGGACATGCTCACTACCCTTGCCACCGTGGCCGACCCCGGCCCCTACAAGGTGGTGCAGGCCTCGCCCGCGGCGGCCGACATGGCGCGCCTGCAGACGCTTCTGGAAGCCGCCCTTCGCCCGGTGGTGATCCTGGGCGGCGCCGGCTGGACGCCGCAAGGCATTGCCGACCTGCGTAGCTTCATAGAGGCCTTCGACCTGCCGGCCGGCTGCTCCTTCCGCTTCCAGGACCTCTATGACAACCGCGCGCCCAACTACGCGGGCGACATCGGCATTGGCCTGAATCCGGAACTGGCCACCCGCATCCGCGAATCGGACCTCATCATCGCCATCGGCGCACGCCTGGGCGAGATGACCACCTCCGGCTACACCCTGCTCACCCCGCCGCTGGCAAAGCAGAAACTGGTTCACGTGCACAACGACCCATGCGAATTGGGCCGGGTGTACCAGGGCGAGCTGCTCATCGCCTCCGGCATGAATGAGTTCGCCGCTTGCGCCCGCGCACTGGGCAAGCCGCGTGCGATCAAGTACGCGGGCCAGGCCAGGACGGCGCACGATTCCTACACCGCCTGGCAGACCACCGCCTACAAGGGCATGCCCGGCGATGTCGACCTGCGCGAAGTCATTCTGCAGCTGGAAAAGACCCTGCCGGAAGACACCATCTTCACCAATGGCGCCGGCAACTTCTCCGGCTGGCTGCACCGCTTCCATCGCTACGGCAAGTTCCGCACCCAACTCGCACCGACTTCCGGCTCGATGGGCTATGGCGTGCCGGCGGCGGTTGGCGCAAAGGTGGCGGACCGCACACGCACCGTGGTGTCCTTCAACGGTGACGGCTGCTACATGATGAATGGCCAGGAACTGGCCACTGCGGTGCATCACAAGCTGAACATCATCTTCATCATCGTCAACAACGGCATCTACGGCACCATCCGCATGCACCAGGAACGCGACTACCCGGGCCGTGTGTACGGCACCTCGTTCACCAACCCCGATTTCGCCGCGCTGGCGCGCGCCTATGGTGCGCATGGCGAAACGGTGACCGAAACCGCGCAGTTTGGCGCCGCGCTCGAACGCTCGATTGCCGCCGGCAAGCCGGCCTTGATCGAGGTGGTGATCGACCCCAACGCGATCACCACGCAAACCACGATCGAGGCCCTGCGCGAAAAAGCGCTCAAGGCGCAAGCCTGAGGGTCGATGACAACACTCACCGCCGCCCCGCTGACGCAGGCCACGTTCGCCCGCTTCGGCAGTATCATCGAGGCGGGCGGCGAAGTGGCGGCGGTCAACCAGGGGCGCGGCCGGCGCTTTGAGCTCGCGCTCGACCTCGCAGCCGCCGACCCGTGCGCGCATCGCCTGGTCAGCGCGATCTACAGCATCGAGGCGAGCAAACTGCCGTTCTCAGTCTGCGTGATCGAGCGTCACCCGCTGTCGCCTCAACTGTTTTTCCCCAATCGCGCCGGGCGCTTTCTGGTCTACGTGTTCGATGCGCGTGCCGATGGCGAGCCGGACTTCGATGCCGCGCATGCCTTCATCGGCAGTGCCGCCCAGGGCATCGTCTACCGGGCCGGCGTCTGGCATGGGCCGCTGGTGGCGCTTGATACACCCGGCGAGTTCCTGATGCAAATGTGGCAATGCGACGGGCCGCTTGACTGCGAAGAACGGACGCTCAACAAGCCTCTCACTGTTTCCGGGTGAACAGAATGTATGAAAGCATGAGTGTCGAAACCGCTGGCCGCTTGGCCATCGTCCGCCTGAACCGCCCGACGGCGCGCAACGCCCTGTCGCGCGCATTGATGCGAGAGCTGACCACCTGCGCGCGCGACCTGGCCGAGCGCACCGATATCGATGTGGTGATTCTCACCGGCGATGAAAAATGTTTTTCCGCCGGCGCCGACCTGAAGGACGCCAATGCCTGGGGCGACGACACGCTGTCGACAGTGGAACGGCGCGAACTGACCGGCACCGGCTTTCGCATGTGCAAGGCCTGGGAGGAGATGCCGCAGATCACGATTGTCGCGATCGAAGGTTTCGCCGTCGGCGGCGGCCTGGCGCTGTCGCTGGCCTGCGACTGGCGGGTGATGGCTGACGATGCCTTTGTCTCGCTGCCGGAGATCGCGCTCGGCATTCCGCTGACCTGGGGCACGATTCCGCGCCTGGTCAACCTGCTGGGACCGGCCAGGGCCAAGCGCCTGACCATTCTGTGCGAACGTTTCAGCGCGGCCGATGCCTTGGCCATCGGCCTTGTTGACTACATCGCGCCCAAGGGCCAGGCGCTGGCCAAGGCACAGGCGGTCGCGGCGCAAACCCTGGCGAAGCCGGCGGCCGCGGTGCGCATGAGCAAGGAGTCGACCAATGCGGTGGCCACCGCGCTCAACCACGCTACCGGCTACATGGCGCATGACCAGATCGCTCTGGCGGCCGCGAGCCCGGAGTCGCGCGCGGCGCGGGCGGCGGCACTCAAGCCAAAGGCATGACGCACAGTGCACGTGTCGACTGAACCTTCAAGCAACCCATCTCAGGCGCGCAGCAGCGCGCGCCCAGCCTGATCATGGAACTCTACTGGCTGCAGGACTTTCTGGCCCTGGTGCGTACCGGCAGCTTTTCGAAAGCGGCGACCGAGCGGCATGTCACGCAGTCGGCGTTCAGCCGGCGCATCCAGGCACTGGAAGAATGGGTAGGCGCACCCTTGTTCGATCGAGGCGCGCGACCGGTCGAGTTGACCGCCGCCGGCCAGCAGATGTTGCCGATCGCGGTCGGCAGCGTCGAACCGCTGCTCGACTTTCGCGCCTCGATCCGCTCCAACTCGGCCGATGCGGCGCCGGCGGTTTCATTCCTCATGCCTACCGCCTGCTCGGCCGGACTCTTTCCGGCATTGCTGGCGCGCCTGAATCGCGAAATCGGTCCGCTGGTCGGGCGCGGTTCGGTGCGGCCGATCGACGAGCTTGCCGAGCGTTATGCCGCCGGTGAGGCTGACCTGGCCTTGTCATACCGCCATCCGGCATTGCCGCGCCCGGCCGGCATCGAAGACCTCGAAGCGATTGAAATCGGTGACGAGCCGATGATTCCGGTGTGCGCGCCGCAGCGCCACGGCACCCCGGGCTACCTGCTGCCGGCCACGCCAGGAACGCCGCTGGCGTATTTGCCGTATGGCCGTTCGTCGTTCATCGGCCGCGCGGTCGACGACGAGGTCGCGCGCCGGGTGGCGCAGGTGCGGGTGCACAAGCTGTTTGAAGACCCGCTGATTTTCGTGCTCAAGGAACTGGCGCTGCAGGGGATGGGCGTGGCCTGGCTGCCGCTGTCGACCATCGAGCGCAACCTGGGCGACGGCAGCCTGACGCGCATCGGCAGCGGCGACTGGGATATTCCGCTCACGGTTGAACTGTTGCGCCGCAAGCGGCGCCTGCCGGAAGCGGCCGAAGCAGTGTGGGCGCTGCTGGCGCAGGGCGCGCAGGCGCCGCGCAAGCCACTTCAAAGCGCCACCCTGGCGCTACATCGCCCGGTTCCAGCCCGCGGGTGATGAACACCACGCGGCTTGCTGCCGCGGCTACGGCAAGAAATTCCGGTGGTGCGACGATGTGCTGAACAACATGGAGCGCCACCGCGTTGCGCTCTTCGAGCACGCCGACAATGCCCTTGACACGCAGCAGGCGCGCGCCGTGGCGCTCGGCCAGGCCGTGCAGCCACTCGCCGAGCGCGGCCAGCGGCTGGGCTCGATCCCATTGCAAGGTGAACGATTCGATCGCGTCGTCATGTGCCGCGCGCAGCGATGTTGCCGGAATGATGCGGCCGGCCGCAAGCGGCGCCGGGTCAAACCATGCCGCATGCGCCACCCCACGTGGCGCGACCAATCGCTCGGCGCCCGGGTTGATGATCGCGAGCCGGGTCTCCAGTTGTGCGAGCGACTCCGTCCCCACCAGTTCGCCTTTGCTGACGATCAGGCGGTCGGCCAGCAAGGCTTGCCTGTAGGCCGGACTTTCGTCGGTGAGTGCGGCCACGCCGAATTGCGCATCGACCACCGTGACCAACGCATCGAGACGAAAGCGCCCGGTCAGTGCCGGCGATTCGGCGAACAATTGCAGGATCGGACCAGGCTCGGCCAGGCCGCTGGTTTCGACGATCACCCGCTCGAACCCCGGGTGCTCGCCCAGGGCGGCGCCGCGCTCCAGTTGCAGCAAGGCCACCGCCAGATCGGCGCGTACCTGGCAGCAGATGCAGCCGCCCGGCAGCAGCACCACGTCCTCGCTGGCCGCTTCGATCAGCTCGTTGTCGATGCCGATGACACCGAACTCGTTGACCACCACCGCCACATTGGTCAGCACGCCGCGCAGTGCGGCGTTGAGGAGCGTGGTCTTGCCAGCGCCCAGCGCGCCGCACAGCACGGTCACCGGAATCGGTGCGCGCCGTTCGCCCTTGTGTTGCGCGGGCCGGGAAGTCACGGCGCTCAGGCCAGGCGCTTGACGATCAGGTCGAGCGCGGCACCCACCGCGGCCAGGCGCACGCCGTCGCGATCGCCGGCAAACACATGGCGCTCGACCAGGGTCGGGGCGCCATGGCGTGCGGCGGCGATGTAGCAGGTGCCGACCGGGTTCTTCTCATTGCCGCCGCCCGGGCCGGCATAGCCGGTCACCGCCACCGCGACACCCGCGCCGGAGTTTTTCAGCGCACCTTCGGCCAGGCCCTGGGTGACCTCCGCACTGACCGCGCCGTGCGCGCGTGACACTTCTTCGGACACGCCCAGGCCGGTGGCCTTGGCCGAGTCGTGATACAGCACGAAGCCGCGCTCGAAGGTTTTCGAGGCGCCGGAGACCGAGGTGATGCATCCCGACACCAGGCCTGCGGTGCAGGTTTCAGCGGTGGCGATGCGCACATTTGCGGCCTGGGCAGCGCTCAGCGCCCGCGCGGCCTTTTCCAGCAGTTCCTTGGAAAACATGAAAACCCTCAGAGTGTGTTGGTGAACGCGCGGCCGGCCTGCATCACCAGTTTCAGGCGCGCGCGCTCCTCAAGAATACGGATGTTGGCCAGCGGATCGCCGTCGACCACCAGCAGATCGGCATAGCGCCCGGCTTCGAGCACGCCGACATCGCCGCGGCCGATGCATTCGGCGGCGCGACTGGTCGCCGCCACCAGCGCCTGCATCGGCGTCATGCCCAGCCAGTCGACCATGAAGCGGAATTCGACCATGTTTTCACCGACCAAGAGGCGGTGCGACTGGTCGGTGCCGAAGGCCACTTTCACGCCACGCTTCACCGCATCTTTCCAAAGCGGGATCTGCTTTTGCATGCGCTCGAAAATCTCGTGTTCCTTGACCGCCTCGTTCGCCAGTTGCTGCTTGTCCCACGCGGTGTTTGCCTTGCGGTGCTCGAGCGACAGCGGCACCAGCGCCAGGGTCGGCACCCACCAGGTGCCTTGTTGCAACATGCTGTCGACGCACTGCTCGTCGATGAACCAGCCGTGCTCGAGGGAATGAATGCCGGCGCCGAGCGCGGTGCGAATGCCGTCGACCCCCTCGGCATGCACGGCCACGGTCTTGCGGCGCGTCGCCGCTTCGGTGACCGCGACGCGGATCTCGTCATGGGTGAACTGCGGTTCGTCCCAGGAATCGGTGACCGAGGTAATGCCGCCGGTAGCGCAGATCTTGATGAAGTCGGCGCCGGCCATCAGGATGTGGCGCACCAGGCGCCGCACTTCATCGACGCCATCGGCCACCGGACTGGGCAGCCAGGCGCGCTTTTGCACGCGCAGGCCGGCCGGCACCCAGGCGTCTCCATGGCCACCGGTTTGCGACACCATCGCAATCGAGATCATCAGGCGCGGGCCGGCAACGTAGCCTTCGGCGATGGCCTCGCGAAAGCCGGCATCGGCGCCGCCCATGTCGCGCGCGGTGGTGACGCCGCAGGCCAAGGTTTCCTTCAGCACCGCGGTCGAGCGCAGCACGTTGTAGGTCGGCGCGTTGAGCAGGTGCTGGCGCATGTCACGCGCGCGATAGGTGCCGTGCACATGACAATCGATGATGCCGGGCAGCACGGTGCGCCCGCCGGCATCGATCACCTGCGTGTCCTTGGGCAGGCTGATGGCGGATGCCGGTCCGGCGGCCACGATGCGTTCGCCATCGATGAGCACCGTGGCGTTGCGAATCGGATCGCGCCCGCTGCCATCGATCAGGGTGCCACCGGTGATTGCCAGGGTCGCCACGGGTTCAATCCTCCAGATCGATGAAGACGTTTTTGACTTCGGTGTAGAGCGCCAGGGCGTGCATGCCGAGTTCGCGACCGAGCCCGGATTTCTTGGCGCCGCCGAATGGCGCCAGATAGCCATAGCGGCTGGCGCTGCCGTGAGAGTTTACGCTGACCATGCCGCTCTTCAGGGCTTTTGCCACGCGCATGGCGCGGCCGATATCGCGTGTCCACACCGAGGCATTCAAGCCGTACGGGCTGTCGTTGGCCAGACGCACGACCTCGGCTTCGCTGTCGAACGGAATCACCACCACCACCGGGCCGAAAATCTCTTCCTGGGCGACGCGCATGGCGTTGTGGGCATGGGTCAATATGGTTGGGGCGTAATAGGCACCCTGGGCCAGGCCCGCCGGTCGCGCTCCACCGGTGAGCACGTTGCAACCTTCGGCCACGCCGGACTCGACGTAGGCGTGCACCGAATTCCATTGCGCCTGC